>NZ_OY787466.1:1039086-1385448 GCF_963678845.1 uncultured Bacteroides sp. | reverse complement strand
GCTTGTGACAGTGGGTTTGTTTGCCACTTTTCTCTGATAAGTTAATCTATTTTGCAAAGAAACTTAAGTGAGCCCTCAGTTGAGGGCTCATGGGTTCTCGAATGAAGACCCATGAGCATTCATCTGTGAACCCATGGGTTTTCATATGAAGGCTCACTTAGATAAAATGGGGAAAATGGGTAGCTTATTAAATAGGATACCATATCTTAGAAAGCTGAACAAGCTGTTGTTTGCAACGTTATTGCGTAATTGAAATAGCCGGTTAGTGGCAGATAACTGATTTTTGTAGCAGTCCCTATGTTTGTAATTAATATGCAGACGAACAAAGCATAAGCCAAGAGTATTAATATATTTGAGGTATCAGTCTTAAACAATTAAATACTCAAAGCTTATGCGTACACAAAGTAACAAACTAAATTTTGAAGGAGAAAATATTTATGTTGGAATTGATGTTCATTTGAAAAGTTGGAATGTGACAATTTACACAGAATATCTTCATCATAAAACATTCAACCAACCTCCTGTACCTTCAATTTTAAGGGACTATCTGAATACTAATTTTCCTGGTGGAACTTATTATTCAGCCTATGAAGCCGGATTCTGCGGATTTAATATTCATTTTGAACTTAAAAAACTAAATATAAATAATATTGTGGTTAATCCAGCTGATATACCAACCAGTCAGAAAGAACAGATACTTAAAAACGATTCACGTGATAGTATGAAAATTGCCCGTTCTTTAAGAGCTAATGAACTCATAGGTATACATGTCCCATTCATTGAGACATTGGAAAATCGCACATTGATACGCACCCGAGACGTAATGGTGAAAGATATGACTAGATTTAAACAGCGTATAAAAGCTTTGCTTCATTTTTATGGTATATCTTACCCTCCGGAATTTGAGAAATCAACCAGTCATTGGTCCAGACGTTTTCTTAAATGGTTAAAAGAGGAGGTATCACTTAATACAACGAATGGTAATGACGCCTTGTCATTACTCGTCAGGGAAGTAGAGCAACAAAGAGTTCTTTTATTGGAAATCAATAGAAAAATTCATAGTCTTGCTGTTTCTGAGAAATATGTGAAGGAGATAGAGTTAATAAGAAGCATTCCGGGAATTGGTTTAATTACAGGGCTTACTTTTTTGTCGGAGATAGAAGATATTGAACGATTCCACAATACAGACAAGTTAGCCGGTTTTGTAGGAATAATACCCACCTGTCATTCAAGTGGAGAGATTGAGAATTATGGAGAGATGACATTTAGAAAGAAAACGATTTTAAGAAAGTGTCTGATTGAAAGTTCCTGGATTGCAGTAAGAATAGATCCGGCATTGACAAGGTGTTTTTTACAACTCTGTAAAAGGATGGAGCCCAATAAAGCTATAATACGAATCGCAAGAAAACTATTAAACAGAATGTATTATGTTTTAAAAAAGAGACAAAAATATGAATGTGGAGTGGTTTAATGATAATGCCTATATAACTATCTTTCAAAATAAGAGTGATCGCTTAGTTTATCTTGCAGCTTAGCCTGCTTTAGCAGTTTGCGGCCTCTTCCTATTGAACTGAAAAAGGAAAATGTAGAAAACTGATAGTAATATCAGTTTAAACTACTGATAGAAGGTTGTTTATATAGGAGTTATTAATAAATAGAAAGTAAGGAAACAATCAATAGAGGTTTTCTTAGCCATATAGCGATATCTGTAACATGAAAGGGGAAACCATACAAGCCTCCCCTCCCAAAAAAAATAATGTTACAGTGTAACGCAGGAAATTTATTGCTGACAAGTTGCTCCTCAGCAGAGCTTGTTTCCTCTTCAACTCACTGATTACAAAGCTAATAAAAAGTATAATAAATATTAATAATACTCTTATTATTTGGATTACAACATAGAAGATAGGGGGATAAAATGCAAAAAAAAAAAAGCTGCGTTAGCAGAATTAATTCTTTGCTAACGCAGCTATTATATTAGGCTTTTAACTTTTTATGAATATAAAGCTATAATGCTTACTTATATTCTTCCCAGCTCTTTATCAAAAGATCATCTACAGTCAGCGTGCAGAATGCAGTGATGAATGCGCTAGCCAATCGAGGATTGGTTATTAATGGGATATTTAAGTCAATAGCTGCACGACGAATCTTATATCCGTTATCCAACTCTCCTTCAGTAAGGTTCTTTGGAATATTTACTACCATATCAATTCCCTTGTTACGAAGCAAATCTAAAGCCTGAGGTGTACCCTCTTCACTAGGCCAATATACTAATGTACTTGGAATTCCATTTTCTACTAAAACCTTATGTGTTCCTCCAGTAGCAAATATGTTGTAGTCTTTTTCGATAAGGAGATGTGCTGCTGATAACATATCTGTTTTTTCTTTAGCAGTTCCTGTTGATAAAAGTATATTCTTCTTAGGAATTTTATAGCCTACAGAAAGCATAGCCTTTAAGATTGCACAAGAACTATCATCACCAATACAACCTACCTCACCCGTACTAGCCATATCAACACCTAACACAGGGTCTGCTTTTTGTAAGCGTGAGAAAGAGAACTGAGATGCTTTAATACCTACGTAATCCAATTCGAACAAGCTCTTCTCTGGCTTTTCTACAGGTAATCCCAACATGATCTTTGTGGCCAGTTCTATAAAGTTTATCTTTAAGACTTTGCTCACAAATGGGAAGCTACGAGAAGCACGAAGGTTACATTCAATTACCTTAATATCATTTTCTCTTGCAAGATACTGTATATTAAATGGACCGGAGATATTTAATTCTTTTGCAATTTGCTTAGAGATGCGTTTAATGCGGCGAACTGTTTCAACATACAGTTTCTGTGGAGGGAACTGAATAGTTGCATCACCTGAATGCACACCTGCAAACTCAATGTGTTCGCTGATAGCATAGGCAACAATTTCACCCTTATCAGCCACGGCATCCATTTCTACTTCCTTGGCAAATTCAATAAACTGACTAACAACAACCGGGTGTTTCTTTGAGACATTTGCTGCTAAGAGTAAGAAACGTTCCAATTCTTCCTGATTAGAACATACATTCATTGCTGCACCACTAAGTACATACGAAGGTCTGACCAAAACCGGGAATCCTACTTCTGCAACGAAGTCATTAATATCTTCCATGCTGGTTAGTTCTCTCCAGCGAGGTTGATCTACACCAATACGGTCGAGCATTGCAGAGAATTTATTTCTATCTTCTGCATTATCTATACTTTTTGCTGAAGTACCAAGAATATTAATATTCTGTTCGTCCAGTCTCATTGCTAGGTTATTAGGTATCTGACCTCCTGTAGATACAATTACACCATGAGGATTTTCCAGTTCCAGGATATCCATTACACGTTCAAATGTAAGTTCGTCAAAATAAAGACGATCACACATATCATAGTCTGTGGATACTGTTTCCGGATTATAGTTGATCATGACACTACGCCAGCCTTCCTTGCGGATTGTATTGAGGGCATTAACACCGCACCAGTCAAATTCTACAGAACTACCGATACGATAAGCACCAGAACCCAGAACCACAATTGAGCGATGGTCACCTAGATAAGTAACATCATTGGCTATGCCGCTATAAGTAAGATACAGATAATTAGTCTGAGCAGGATATTCAGCAGCCAGAGTATCAATCTGCTTCACTACCGGAACAATGTTCAAAGATTTACGGTAATCGCGAACCTTATTCATTGCCTGTTCCATATCGCCACCATCATTCCAGATAGCGCGGGCAATCTGAAAATCTGAGAAGCCTTGTACTTTTGCCTTTTTAAGTAACTCAGCAGATACTGATTGCAGTGAATTCTTTGATTCAAGCTCATTAGCTGTACGAACAATATTCATTAACTTCTGAAGGAACCATTTATCAATCTTAGTCAGGTCATGTATCTGATCAATGGTATATCCTGCTTTGAAAGCTTCGCTGATAACGAAAATACGCTTATCAGTTGGTTCATGCAGAGACTTATCTATATCTTCAATAACCAGTTCTTTGTTTTCCACGAAACCGTGCATTCCCTGACCTATCATACGAAGTCCTTTTTGAATGGCTTCTTCGAAGGTACGACCGATAGCCATAACCTCTCCTACTGACTTCATGCTACTGCCCAGCTCACGATCTACTCCGTGGAACTTACCTAAGTCCCAGCGAGGAATCTTACAAACCACATAGTCAAGTGCTGGTTCAAAGAAGGCTGATGTTGTTTTTGTTACAGAGTTCTTTAAGTCGAACAAACCATATCCCAATCCCAACTTAGCAGCTACGAAAGCCAAAGGATAACCGGTTGCTTTAGAAGCCAATGCTGAAGAACGGCTCAAACGAGCATTTACTTCAATAACACGGTAATCTTCACTTTCAGGATCAAAAGCATACTGAACGTTACATTCTCCGACAATACCAATATGGCGAATAATACGGATAGCAAGTTCACGCAGTTTGTGATATTCACTGTTAGTAAGTGTCTGTGAAGGAGCAATTACAATACTTTCGCCCGTATGGATTCCCAGCGGGTCAAAATTCTCCATGTTACAAACAGTGATACAGTTATCGAAGCGGTCACGTACCACTTCATATTCTATTTCTTTCCATCCCTTCAAAGACTTTTCTACCAAAACCTGAGGAGAGAAAGAGAATGCTTTTTCAGCTAACTTGTTTAGCTCCTCTTCATTGTCACAGAAACCAGATCCTAGTCCACCAAGGGCGTATGCCGCACGGATAATAACAGGATATCCAAGTTCTTTAGCAGCACGTCTTGCATTGACAATATCTTCAACAGCTTCGCTCTTGATAGTCTTTACATCGATCTCATCTAGTTTCTTAACGAACAATTCACGGTCTTCAGTGTCAATGATTGCCTGAACAGGAGTTCCTAAAACCTCTAAATTATATTTTTCAAAAAGACCTGCTCTATATAATTCAACACCACAGTTCAGTGCAGTTTGTCCACCAAAAGCTAATAAAACACCTTCAGGTTTTTCTTTTTGAATTACTTTTTCTACAAAAAAGGGAGTAACCGGCAAAAAATAAATAGTATCGGCAACCCCCTCGGATGTTTGAACAGTAGCAATATTCGGATTAATCAACACCGTCTGTATTCCTTCTTCACGTAAAGCTTTCAACGCCTGCGAACCGGAATAATCGAACTCTCCAGCCTCTCCAATCTTCAGAGCACCGGAACCAAGTATTAATACTTTCTTTATTTTATCTTTCATTGATTCTTCGTTTTAATATTACAGCATCTCTACAAATTTGTCGAACAAGAATTCTGTGTCCGTTGGACCACTTGCTGCTTCAGGGTGAAATTGTACTGAAAAGAATGGCTTTGTTTTATGTTTTATACCTTCATTCGTATTATCATTCATATTGATAAAGAATGGTTCCCAATCACTGCCTAAAGTAGAATTATCTACTGCAAAACCATGATTCTGACTTGTAATAAAACACCTATCAGTTCCTACCATGCGTACTGGCTGATTATGGCTACGATGTCCGTACTTCAATTTATAAATGTTAGCACCGCCAGCTTTTGAAAGCAACTGATTACCCATACATATTCCAAAAATTGGTTTATCACCAGTCAATGCTTTGCGGATGTTCTGAACTGTCACATCACACATATTAGGGTCACCAGGTCCGTTTGAAATAAAGAGTCCATCATATTCAATTGCACTGAAATCATAATCCCAAGGCACTCGAATCACAGTTACATCTCTCTTCAATAAACAACGGATAATGTTGTGTTTCACTCCACAGTCAACTAACACAACCTTCTTTTTACCTGTTCCGTAAGTAATAACTTCTTTGCAACTTACACGTTCTACCTGATTAATCAGATTTGGATCAATAAAAGGAACATCATTTTCAGGCTTTACATCCCCGTTACTTTCGGGGAACACAATTTTACCCTTCATTGAACCTTTTACGCGAAGTAGCTTAGTCAATTCACGGGTATCAATACCGTATACTCCGACAATTTTTTCGCTCTTCAACCAGCTTTCAAGGCTTTCTACTGCGTTCCAGTGACTATATTCCCATGAATAATCACAAACAATAATACCTTCAGCATGGATTTTTTCTGATTCCATAAAAGTGGAAAGTCCGTCTTTTTCACTTCTTGGAGGAACACCATAGTTACCTACTAAAGGAAAAGTTAGCGTCATAATCTGACCGGAATAAGATGGATCGGTCAAACTCTCGGGATATCCCATCATGGCAGTATTAAACACTACCTCTCCCGCAATAGCTTTCTCGTAACCGAAGGATTTCCCCTGGAAAACACTTCCATCATCGAGAATCAATAAAACATTCTTTTCTTTTTGCATTCTTCTGTTATATCTCTTGTTCTTAAATATAATGTTCTTCAATGTTTAAGCAAAACACTAATTTCATTTTGCTTCTATCTGAGAACTGCGCACCTCGTTTATTGAGTAGCGCAGGTATATTGTGTAAATTGCATTGTTCATTAAGAGCAATGCAATTTACATAAAGTTTAATCACAATAAACTTTTTCCATATATGTAATGAAAGCTTCATTAACAAGCTTATTACCACCGGGGGTTGGATAATCTCCCGTAAAGTACCAGTCGCCTGGGTTCTTCGGACAAGCGGCATGGAGCCCATCTAAATGTTGATAAACTATTTCTACTTTTGCTTTTGTACCTGCCGGCGTTAAAAGCTCAACCATTTTTTCGGCAATCTCTTCATCTGTAAAAGGAGCATATAGTTCCTTAACGTAATTAACAATTTTCTCCTTAGGAAGGTTCTGCTGATCTTTCGATTTCTTATACGCCTGTTTTATTATATCACACATATTGCAATCCTTTAATAAAGCAATAGTGGCTCGGAAAGCTATAAACTCATTCATTCGAGCCATATCTATTCCATAATAATCAGGATAGCGTACCTGAGGAGAAGAGGATACAATTACAATTTTCTTCGGATTCAAGCGATCAAGAATACCAATGATACTTTGTTTTAATGTTGTTCCTCTTACAATACTATCATCTATAACCACAAGGTTATCTACAAAAGGAACAAGGCTGCCATAAGTAATGTCATACACATGAGCGGCCAAATCGTTTCTTGTATTACCCTCAGCAATAAATGTACGTAACTTAATATCTTTTATAGCTACCTTTTCTGAACGGATACGCATAGAGAGGATTTTTTCCAGCTCTTCATCCTTCAAAGGATGATCTGCTGAAGCAATCTTTTTCATTTTCAGGCGATTCAGATAATTGTCAAAACCTTCAAGCATTCCATAAAAAGCAACCTCGGCTGTATTCGGAATAAAGGAGAAGACTGTATTCTTTAAGTCATTATCAATTGCTTTAAGAATAGGCTGAACCAAATTTCTACCTAATGCCTTACGTTCATTATAAATTTCTTTATCACTACCTCGTGAGAAATAAATTCTCTCAAAGGAACAAGCACTTAATTTCTTTGGTTCGTTAATCTGAGCAAAACGAATGGCTCCATTCTTGTCTACAAAAATCGCCTCACCTGGTTTAAGCTCTTTCACATCCTCACCAGCAACATTCATTGCTGTTTGAATAACCGGACGTTCTGAAGCAAGGACTACTATTTCATCATCGTAATAATAAAAGGCCGGACGAATTCCCCATGGATCTCTGAATGAAAAAGATTCTCCGCTACCTGTTATTCCACAGATCACATATCCACCATCCCATACATCACTTGATGTCTTCAAAACATTTACCAAGTCTATCTGATCTTCTATGGCATGAGTAATATCCATTCCTTTAAGTCCGTTAGCTTCTGCATCCTGAAAAAGACGCTCAACTTCACGATCAAGACGATGCCCAACTTGCTCGAGCATAATATAAGTATCCGAATATTTACGGGGATGCTGACCTGTTTCAGTTATACGCTGAAAGATTTCATCCACATTCGTCATATTGAAATTTCCACAAAGAGCTAAGTTCTTTGCTCTCCAATTATTTCTGCGTAGGAACGGGTGAACATAAGAAATACCACTTTTACCAGTGGTACTGTAGCGAAGATGACCCATATAGAGTTCTCCGGCAAAAGGAAGGCAACGTTTTGCATAATCGGCATCGTGAATCTTCTCAGAAGACAAATCCTTGAAATTAGATTGCACTGCGCCAAATATTTCAGTAATAGCTCCGGTTCCTAATGCTCTTTCACGGAACATATATTCTTCTCCCGGATTTGCTTCCAGTTTTACACAAGCTAATCCTGCTCCTTCCTGACCACGGTTATGCTGCTTCTCCATCATAAGATAGAGTTTATTCAGTCCATACATCCATGTTCCATACTTCTGCTCATAATAATCTAAGGGCTTCAGCAAGCGAATCATAGCTACGCCACATTCATGTTTTAATGGTTCCATTTATAATATAATATCTATTCTACTGTTACAGATTTCGCAAGATTACGAGGTTGATCTACATCCATGCCTTTACATACAGCAACATGGTAAGCCAACAACTGAAGCGGCACTGTTGCTATTAGTGGATCAAGACATTCAATTGTTTCCGGTAATTCTATACAATAATCAGCAATATTCTTAATTATCTCATCACCTTCAGTAACAATTGCAATTACTTTTCCTTTTCTTGCTTTTATTTCCTGAATATTACTAATCAGTTTCTCATACATACCATTTTTTGTAGCGACAACTACAACAGGCATTTCTGCATCAATTAACGCAATAGGGCCATGCTTCATTTCTGCTGCCGGATACCCTTCTGCATGTATGTATGATATTTCTTTTAACTTTAATGCGCCTTCCAAAGCCACAGGATAACTATATCCACGACCCAAATATATAAAATTATGGGCGTAAGTGAAAATCTTAGATAACTGAGCTATTTTATCATTACTTTCTAAGATTTTCTTCATCTTATCCGGAATCTGGTTCAATTCACGAACCACATTCAGGAATTCGGACTCACTAATAGAATGTTTTTCTCTAGCCAATGTTAAAGCCAACATTGTCAATACAGTAACCTGACCTGTGAAAGCTTTAGTTGAAGCCACACCAATCTCTGGTCCAACATGAATATATGAGCCGGTATGTGTTGCTCTAGGGATTGATGACCCAATTGCATTACATATACCATAAATAAACGCACCTTTACTTTTTGCTAATTCTACAGCAGCTAAAGTATCTGCTGTTTCTCCTGATTGTGAAATAGCAATTACCACATCATTTGGAGAAATTACAGGATCACGGTAACGGAACTCAGATGCATATTCTACTTCTACCGGAATGCGACAGAAGCTTTCTATTAAATGTTTTCCTATCAAAGCTGCATGCCAGGAAGTTCCACAAGCAACTATTATAAATCTATTTGCCTGAAGCAATTTCTCTTTATAATCTATCACTGCAGAAAGCACAACATTTGTTCCTTCTACATTAATACGACCACGCATGCAATCATGAATGCAATTAGGTTGCTCAAAGATTTCTTTTAGCATAAAATGAGGATACCCTCCTTTTTCAAGCTGACCAAGATTCAATGCTACAGTGGATATCTCGGGGTTCATAGTCACGTTATTGAGGTCGACAACCTTCAATTCCTGACCACGTCTTATTACGGCAATCTCTTCATCTTCAAGATATACTACTTTGTCTGTATACTCAACAATCGGTGTAGCATCAGATGCAAGAAAAAATTCATTGTCACCAATACCCACTACTAAAGGGCTACTTTTACGAGCAGCTATAATTTCATCTGGATGATTCTTCTCAAGTACAGCAATTGCATAAGCTCCAATAACTTCTCTCAAGGCTAATTGAACGGCAGTTAACAAATCAAGATTATTTGTAACCTTAATATATTCTATTAGTTGAACCAAGACTTCAGTATCAGTACTACTTCTAAAAGTATATCCTTTAGCCTGAAGCTTTTCTTTAAGAACAGAATAATTTTCAATGATGCCGTTATGTATCAAGGCCAGATTTTCTGAAGAAGAATAATGGGGATGAGCATTTGCCTGGCAAGGTTCGCCATGAGTAGCCCAACGGGTATGTGCAATTCCTATGTTACCGGAAATATCTTTCTGCGCGACAAATTCTTCTAATTCAGAAACTTTGCCTTTTGCTTTATAAACGTTTAATTGTTGGTCATTACTAATCAGTGCAACCCCAGCGCTATCATAACCTCTGTATTCTAGCCGTTTCAATCCTTTGATAAGAATGGGGTAAGCGTCTCTTTTACCAATATAGCCTACTATTCCGCACATTTTATGTATATATTTAAATTCGGTGCAAAGATAGATAATATTATTATATATCGAGCATTTTGACAACAAATAATAAATGAAATAATCTGAAAAACGATCAAATAAGCTCAATTAAAAATTTATATAATATTTTTACATTAAATATACAGTGCTTACATTTCACAATTAATTTGCTCTAAAAAAGAACATATCATAACTTTAAATAGATATTTAAATTATAAATTGACACTTTCAATAGATTTAAAAACATTTTATACCATACATTATTGCCTATTTTTGTATCAAAAGGAAATTAAATTTGTATTTTTGCAATCCATTTTGAAAGAAACAATAGGTAATATCATACAATAAAGTCAAGGAGAATGAAGAAACAAGAACTTTTTAACAACGAACAAGCAGCAATCCCTTACCAGCAGCAACCCAATAAGCTAGGTTTATATGACGCTGCAAATGAGCATGACGCATGTGGAGTAGGAATGTTAGTCAACATCCACGGAGGTAAATCACATGATATTGTTGAGTCTGCGCTGAAAGTATTAGAAAACATGCAGCACAGAGGTGCAGAAGGTGCAGATAATAAAACCGGAGACGGTGCAGGTATCATGATGCAGATTCCTCATGAGTTTATATTACTTCAAGGTATTCCTGTACCAGAAAAAGGAAAATATGGAACAGGATTGTTATTTCTTCCAAAGGATTTAAAAGACCAAACATCTCTTTTAGCTATCGTTTCAGAAGAAATTGAAAAAGAAGGACTTAAGTTAATGCATTTACGAGATGTTCCTACCAATTCGGAAATTTTAGGAAAAGATGCCCTTGCCACAGAACCAGAGGTTAAGCAAATTTTCATCACCGGATTTACGGATATTGAAACTGCAGAAAAAAAGCTATATATAATAAGGAAGAGAATAGAGAACAAAGTAAACTCATCTTCAATAGAATCTAAAAAAGAGTTCTATATTGTTTCTTTATCAAGCAAAAGCATTATTTACAAGGGAATGTTGTCATCATCACAATTGAGACATTATTTCCCTGACTTAACAAATAATTATTTCACCAGCGGTATAGCATTAGTACACTCTCGTTTTAGTACTAACACCTTCCCTACATGGTCACTGGCTCAACCATTCCGCTTATTGGCACATAATGGTGAGATTAATACTATTCGTGGTAACCGTGGATGGATGGAAGCAAGAGAAAGCGTACTTAACTCTCCTGTTCTTGGAGATTTAAAAGACATTCGTCCTATCGTACAGAAAGGTATGAGTGATAGTGCGTCATTGGATAATGTTCTGGAATTCTTAGTAATGTCGGGTATGAGCTTACCTCATGCAATGGCAATGCTGGTTCCTGAAAGTTTCAATGAGAAGAACCCTATCTCAGAAGATTTGAAAGCATTCTATGAATATCATTCTATTTTGATGGAACCATGGGATGGCCCTGCTGCTTTATTATTTTCTGACGGAAGATATGCCGGAGGTATGCTCGACAGAAATGGTCTGCGTCCTGCTCGCTATCTGATTACCAAGAACAACATGATGGTAGTTGCTTCTGAAGTTGGTGTAATGGACTTCAATCCTAACGAAATAAAGGAAAAAGGACGTTTACAACCTGGAAAGATATTATTAGTTGATACAGAGAAAGGCGAAATCTACTACGATGGTGAATTAAAGAAACAACTTGCAGAAGCCAGACCTTATCGTACATGGTTAGCAAACAATCGTATCGAACTAAATGAATTAAAGACCGGACGAAAGGTTTCTCATAAGGTTGACAATTATGAGCGTATGCTTCATAACTTTGGTTATTCTAAGGAGGATATAGAAAAGCTGATCATTCCTATGAGTACTACTGGAGCTGAACCATTATCATCTATGGGTAATGACACTCCGCTTGCTGTTCTTTCTACAAAACCTCAGCTTTTATATAACTATTTCCGCCAACAGTTTGCTCAGGTAACCAATCCTCCGATTGACCCTTTACGTGAGGAATTAGTTATGTCGCTATCAGAATATATTGGTGCGGTAGGTATGAATATACTTACTCCAAATGAAGAGCACTGTAAAATGGTGAAACTGGATTATCCAATCTTAAGCAATGCACAATTGGATATTCTGTGTAACATTAGATATAAAGGATTCAATACTGTAAAACTTCCAATCTTATTTGAAGTAAGTAAAGGAAAAGTAGGACTAGAAGAAGCTTTAGCAAAAATTTGCAAACAAGCAGAACAGTCCGTTATAGATGGTGTAAACTACATTGTACTTTCTGACAAAGGTATAGATGCTACTCATGCAGCCATACCAGCTCTTCTTGCTGTTAGTGCAGTTCACCATCACCTTATTTCTGTGCAAAAGCGCGTACAAACTGCTTTGATTGTAGAAAGTGGTGAAATTCGTGAAGTAATGCATGCTGCCTTATTATTAGGTTTTGGAGCAAGTGCTATCAACCCATACATGGCATTCGCCATCCTTGATCAATTGGTTGGTAAGCAAGAGATTCAGCTTGATTATGCAACTGCAGAAAAGAACTACATTAAATCTATCTGCAAAGGACTTTTAAAAATTATATCCAAGATGGGAATCAGCACCATCCGTAGTTACCGTGGTGCTAAAATATTTGAAGCTGTTGGTTTAAGTGAAGAACTAAGCGAAGCATACTTTGGAGGTATCAATTCAACCATTGGTGGTATTCGTTTGGATGAGATTGCTGCTGACGCAATAAAATTTCACGCAGAAGGTTTTGAAACAAATGACATAGATATACTTAATAACAAAGGTATTTATAGTTATCGTAAAGGTGGAGAACAACATGCCTGGAATCCTGAGACTATTTCTACTCTGCAACTAGCTACACGACTGGGTAGTTACAAAAAGTTTAAAGAGTTTACTCAAATGGTCGATGAAAAAGAGGCTCCAATATTCTTAAGAGATTTCTTAGGTTTCAAGAGGAATCCTATTTCAATAGATCAGGTTGAGCCTGCTTCTGAAATCATGAAGCGCTTCGTAACCGGAGCAATGTCATTTGGTTCTATCAGCCGCGAAGCTCATGAAACAATGGCACTTGCAATGAATAAAATTGGCGGAAAGAGTAATACCGGTGAAGGTGGAGAAGACGCAGCCCGTTTCAAACCTTTGGAAAACGGATTATCCATGCGTTCGGCCATCAAGCAGGTTGCTTCCGGACGTTTCGGTGTAACTGCTGAATATCTGGTAAATGCTGACGAGCTACAAATTAAGGTTGCTCAGGGAGCAAAACCAGGAGAAGGTGGTCAGTTGCCAGGATACAAGGTTGATGAGGTTATTGCTAAAACTCGTCACTCAATAAAAGGTATCTCGTTGATCTCTCCCCCACCTCATCACGATATTTATTCTATCGAAGATTTGGCACAGCTTATTTTCGACTTAAAGAATATCAATCCTAACGCACGTATCAGTGTTAAGCTTGTTGCCGAAACTGGTGTAGGAACAATTGCTGCCGGTGTAGCTAAAGCTAAAGCAGATCATATTGTTATCTCGGGTGCTGAAGGTGGTACAGGAGCTAGTCCATCTAGTTCTATCAGATATGCTGGTATTTCTCCTGAGCTTGGATTATCTGAGACTCAGCAGACATTAGTTATTAACGGACTACGCGGACAGGTTGTTCTACAAGTAGACGGTCAGCTAAAAACAGGACGTGATATTATTCTTATGGCCATGTTAGGAGCAGAAGAATATGGTTTTGCCACTTCTGCCTTAATCGTATTAGGTTGTGTGATGATGCGTAAATGTCACATGAATACTTGTCCGGTAGGTGTTGCAACTCAGGATCCTGAGCTTCGCAAAAGATTCCACGGTCGCCACGAATATTTAGTTAACTTCTTTACATTCCTTGCTGAAGAGGTTCGTGAGCATCTTGCTGAACTGGGATTCACTAAATTAGATGATATTGTGGGACGTACAGACTTGATTGAACGCAAGCATATCACAACTAACGGAAAATATGAATTAATAGATCTTTCTAAACTTACTTACATGCCTGCAAAAGCTACTGAAACAGCTATTCATCATGTAGGCAAGCAAAAGCATCAGCTTGATGAAGTGAAAGATAATACAATTATAGCTCAGGCAGCTGAAGCTATTGAACACGAGAAAGAAGTTTCTTTGGAATATACTATTGGAAATACAGACCGAAGTGTTGGTGCAATGCTTAGCGGTGTGATTGCTAAGAAGTATGGCGCAGCCGGACTTCCTGAGCACACTTTAAATATTAAATTCAAAGGATCTGCAGGACAAAGCTTTGGTGCATTCTTAACAAATGGCGTAGACTTCAAACTTGAGGGTGAAGCCAATGACTATTTAGGTAAAGGTCTTTCAGGTGGTCGCATTAGCGTGCTTCCCCCATTGCGTTCTACATTCGTTGCAGAAGATAATACGATTGCTGGTAATACTCTTCTTTATGGAGCTACAAGCGGAGAAGTATATATCAACGGACGTGTAGGTGAGCGTTTTGCAGTACGTAATTCAGGTGCCACAGCTGTTGTTGAAGGCGTTGGAGATCACTGCTGCGAATATATGACCGGTGGACGTGTCGTTGTTTTAGGAAATACTGGACGTAACTTTGCTGCCGGAATGAGCGGTGGAGTTGCTTATGTCTGGAACAAGGATGGTAATTTTGATTATTTCTGTAACATGGAAATGGTAGAATTGTCACTAATAGAGGAAGCAAGCTACCGTAAAGAGTTACACGAATTGATTCGCAATCATTACTTCTACACAGGTAGTAAACTTGCTAAAACAATGTTAGACTCATGGGATAAGTATGCTGACCAGTTTATTCAGATTGTTCCTATTGAATACAAAAAAGTACTTCAGGAAGAACAAATGGAAAAACTTCAGCAAAAAATTGCCAACGTGCAAAGAGATTATTAATTATAAACAGAATCCTAAAGAGATATATAAGGAATAGATTATTAAAAGGTGTACATCTATACTTCAAATAAAGTAGACTTAGCAAAACTAAGTTGTACACCTTTTTAACAATCACTCTAGAGTAATTTAAAAACTATTCCAGATAATCTTACTTAAACAACAAATTGAAATGGGAAATCCAAAAGCATTCTTAACAATACATAGACAAGAGGCAGGGTACAGACCTCTTAGCGAAAGAATCACCGACTTCGGAGAAGTTGAGCAGACTCTTAATATTCATGACCGCAAATTACAGGCATCTCGCTGTATGGATTGCGGTGTACCATTCTGTCACTGGGCTTGTCCTACTGGAAACTTACAACCTGAATGGCAAGATCTTCTTTACAAAGGAAAATGGAAAGAAGCATATGAAGTACTTGAATCAACTTGCGACTTTCCTGAATTCACAGGCCGTGTATGTCCAGCGTTATGTGAAAAAAGTTGTGTACTGAAACTTTCAGCAGACGAACCTATAACTATCCGCGAAAATGAAGCTTCAATTGTAGAAACTGCATTCCGCGAGGGATATATTACTCGTCATTATCCTGTAAGAAACGGGAAGAAGGTTGCTGTAATAGGTGCAGGACCTGCCGGATTAGTTGTTGCCAACCAATTGAACCGTAAAGGATATGAAGTTACGGTTTATGAAAAGCAACAAGAAGTAGGTGGTTTACTACGTTATGGCATTCCAAACTTCAAGCTAAATAAAAATATCATTGATCGTCGTATAGATCTGCTTAAAGAAGAAGGTATCAATTTTGTTACTTCTACAGAAGTAGGTAAAGATATTCCGACTACAGACATTGTTGAATCAAATGATGCTATCTGTGTATGTATCGGTGCAGAAGTTCCTCGTAACCTTCCAATTGAGGGACGCGAACTTAAGGGAGTTCACTTCGCACTGGAATTACTAAGTCAGCAAAATCAGATTCTTGAAGGACAGACATTCGACAAGGATCAAATTATCAATGCAAAAGGGAAAAAGGTATTAATCATCGGAGGTGGAGATACTGGTTCCGACTGTATCGGAACTTCTGTACGTCAAGGAGCTATCAGTGTAGCTCAGATTGAGATTTTACCTAAACCACCTGCACATGATAACCCTTCAACTCCATGGCCTATGTATCCTCAGGTGTTGAAAACAACCAGTTCACATGAAGAAGGTTGTGAACGCCGTTGGAACATAAATACTTGTCGTTTCATTGGAGAAAACGGACAGTTAAAAGCTGTTGAAATTGAAGAGATCTCTTGGGAAAAAGGAGAAAACGGACGTATGGCAATGATACCATCTGGAAGAAAAGAAATAGTTGAAGCTGATCTTGCATTCCTTGCAATGGGATTTGTACATCCTAAACAAGAAGGAATTATCGAACAACTACAGCTAGCTGTTGATAATCGTAAAAACATTGCAATCAATGCTCAGGCAACTGCATCCGTAGCTAAAGTTTTTGCTGCAGGAGATGCTACTACAGGTGCAAGTCTTGTTGTAAGAGCAATGGCCGGAGGTCGGAAAGCTGCAGAAGAAATTGATGCTTTTTTAAGTAACAAATAATAAAAATAACTATATGTGTGGAATTGTAGGAATATTCAATATAAAAGCTCAAAGCGAAGCATTACGTGCTAAAGCTCTCAAGATGGCGCAAAAAATTCGTCATCGTGGTCCAGACTGGAGCGGCATTTACTGCGGAGGTTCAGCTATACTGGCTCATGAACGCCTCTCTATCGTTGACCCCCAATCTGGAGGTCAGCCATTATATTCACCAGACGGTAAGGTTGTACTTGCAGTAAATGGAGAAATATATAATCACCTTGATATTCGCAAGAAGTTTGAAGGAAAATATCAGTTTCAAACAGGTTCAGATTGCGAAGTAATCCTTGCGTTGTATCGTGAAAAAGGAATCAATTTCCTTGAAGATCTTAGTGGTATATTCGCTTTTGCCTTATATGATTCAGAGAAAGATGAATATCTTATCGCCCGTGATCCTATTGGAGTAATTCCTTTGTATATAGGTCATGATAAAGATGGTAAGCTTTACTTTGCCAGTGAACTGAAAGCTCTGGAAGGTTTTTGCGAAAGCTATGAACCATTCTTGCCGGGACATTATTTATACAGCAAGGAAGGCGAAATGAAACGCTGGTATACCCGTGACTGGATGGAATATGATGCCGTAAAAGACAACGAAGCTCACTGTAGTGATGTGCATGATGCTCTTGAAGATGCTGTTCAACGCCAACTTATGAGTGATGTACCTTACGGTGTATTATTATCCGGAGGATTGGATTCTTCTGTTATATCTGCCGTTGCTAAGAAATACGCAGCTAAGCGCGTTGAGACAGGCGGACAATCTGAAGCATGGTGGCCACAACTCCACTCTTTTGCCGTTGGTTTAAAAGATGCTCCAGACTTAAGCAAAGCAAAAGAAGTAGCCGATCATATTGGTACAATCCATCACGAAATAAATTATACTGTACAAGAAGGTCTTGACGCCATCCGTGACGTTATTTATTTCATTGAAACTTATGATGTGACTACAGTCAGAGCTTCTACTCCAATGTACTTACTTGCCCGTGTAATTAAGTCTATGGGTATAAAGATGGTTCTTTCGGGCGAAGGAGCCGACGAAATATTCGGTGGTTATCTTTACTTCCACAAGGCACCAAATGCGAAAGCTTTCCACGAAGAAACAGTTCGTAAAATCAGCAAGTTGCATTTATATGACTGTCTTCGTGCTAACAAATCTCTTTCTGCATGGGGAGTTGAAGGGCGTGTTCCTTTCCTTGACAAAGAATTTATGGATGTAGCAATGAGACTTAACCCTGAATCTAAAATGGCTCCCGGAAAGGTTATTGAGAAAAAGATCTTGCGCGAAGCATTTGCCGACATGTTACCAGAAAGTGTTGCATGGAGACAGAAAGAACAGTTTAGTGATGGCGTAGGATACAACTGGATTGATTCCCTTAAAGCTTTGACTTCAGGACGTGTAAGTGATGAAGACATGGCTCATGCAGCTGAACGTTTTCCTGTTAATCCTCCTATGAATAAAGAGGAATATTATTATCGTAGCATATTTGAAGAGCATTTCCCTAGTGAAAGCGCCGCAAAATGTGTTCCTTCAGTTCCATCAGTAGCATGTAGCACACCTGAAGCTCTTGCATGGGACGAATCATTTAAGAACATGAACGACCCTAGCGGACGTGCAGTTAAAGGAGTACACGAAGAAAGTTACTAAGCTAATAATACTAAAATCCAAAAAGATGCTTTTGTCAATTGATAAAAGCATCTTTTTTTTTGCTTTTAACTCATGAATATTTTACCTTTATCCCCAAAACCTAAACATATAAGATGTATATCAGAAAGATTATTCTTTTAGGAGCGTTGCTCTTTGCATTAGGAGGAATCAATGCCATGGCAAAAACGAAAATTATTGCTCATCGTGGATTTTGGAATACAGAAGGATCTGCACAAAATTCAATCGCAGCACTGACCAAAGCTAATGAAATTAAGATATATGGTTCAGAATTTGATGTATGGTTATCATCAGATGGCATTCCAATGATTAATCATGATCCTAAAACCTCTGATCATCATCTTGTATTAGAAAATACTCCTTATTCTCTTCTTAAGCAAGAAAAACTGTCAAATGGTGAATACCTTCCCACTCTTGAGGAATATCTAAAAAAGGGAAAAGAGTGCAAAAACATCAAACTTATTATAGAATTAAAACCTCATAGTAACAAAGAAAGAGAAGATTCACTCACAGCAAAAGTACTGGCTATGGTCAATGAACTAAACTTAGACAAAAAAGTAGAATATATCTCCTTTAGTCTGAATATAGTTAAAGAACTGATTCGTCTGAATCCAAAAGCAGAAGTTTCTTATTTGAACGCAAATCTTTCTCCCAAAGAGTTAAAGAAGATTGGATGCACAGGCTTGGACTATAATTTAAATGCAATGATGAATAATGAAAACTGGTTTAACGAAGCAAAAGAATGCGGAATAAAAATCAATGTATGGACAGTGAATAAAGAAAGTGATATGAAATACCTTATTGAGAAAGGGGCTGATTTCATTACTACAAACGAACCTAAGTTAGGACTTGAACTTATAAAATAAGAATAATATATTTATAGCTGTTATACAATAATAAAGAATCAAAATGGAATAAAACCGCATATATAAGTAGCAAAATGTTTTTTATACTTGGTTCTATTTTATTTATTTGCTTCAACAATTGCTTTAAATAAACGTATGGACATTATTAACAAAAAAATCACCCTATCAAATTAAAAAGATTTCACCCGAAATAAATAATAGTTTAGTTATTTATGCATTAATATCTAGCTTGATTGTTATTTATTCTAAAAATATTAGAGATAAGAAAGCATTTATTGATGCAAATTATACAAATTGTCATATATTTGCATCTATAAAAGCCAAAAGGAAATTAATAAAGCAAATTAGCAATACAAAATGGCAGATCTGATTAAATTTACAAAGATGCACGGTGCGGGAAATGATTATATTTATATAAATACAATAAAATACCCCATCGAACATCCGGAAGAATTAGCAATTAAATGGAGCACTTTTCACACAGGAATTGGTTCTGATGGTTTAGTTTTAATTGGAAAATCTCAAGTTGCGGATTTTAGCATGCGCATCTTTAATGCTGACGGTTCTGAGGCTATGATGTGTGGTAACGCATCCCGTTGCATTGGCAAATATCTTTATGATAACAAATTGACTGACAAATCAGAAATTGCTCTGGAAACTCTTTCTGGAATCAAATACTTAAAATTAACAATATCTGAAGGTAAAGTTGCAAAAGTTACTGTAGATATGGGTTCACCCAAATTAGAAGAAGTAGTTATTAATGGCAAACCAGAGAACATAATCTCTAAAGAAATTACAGCCGGAAATCAAACATACAAAGCTACAGCTATTTCAATGGGAAACCCACATTTAGTTATTTATATAAATGATATTGAACGGATTGACCTCCCTACTATTGGACCGATATTAGAACGCCACCCACTTTTTCCAGGCAGAATAAACGTTGAATTTGCTCAGAAACTGGATAACAATAAAGTGAGAATGAGAGTCTGGGAACGTGGCTCAGGAATTACAATGGCTTGTGGAACAGGTGCCTGTGCTACTGCGGTTGCAGGTTTCATAATTGGTGAAACAGGACGTGATGTAGAGATTATCATGGACGGAGGAAGCCTTAACATAAAATGGGACGAACAGACAGACAGAGTATATATGGCTGGAGAGGCAGTCACGGTATTTGAAGGCGAAATAGCCCTTTAAATTTCAAAAACTTAAAACAACAAATAGATATGGCATTAGTAAACGAAAATTTTCTTAAACTACCGGGAAGTTATCTATTCTCGGACATTGCAAAGAAAGTAAATACGTTCAAAATCACTCACCCAAAACAAGATGTAATCCGTTTAGGAATCGGTGACGTAACACAGCCTCTTCCTGAAGCTGTTATAACCGCCATGCATAATGCGGTAGATGAATTAGCTGTAAAGGAAACTTTCCGTGGTTATGGACCTGAGCAAGGATATAACTTTTTAATTGAGACAATCATTAAAAATGATTATGCAACCAGAGGTATTAATCTTGACCCAAGTGAAGTTTTCATCAATGACGGTGCAAAAAGTGACACTGGAAATATCGGAGATATCCTCCGCCAGGACAACAGTGTAGGAATAACCGATCCGGTATATCCTGTTTATATCGATTCAAATGTAATGGCTGGCCGCGCAGGAGATTTAATTGATGGAAAATGGAACAATCTGGTTTATATTCCATGTTTGAGCGAAAATGACTTTATTCCACAGATTCCTGATAGAAGAATAGACATGTTGTACCTTTGTTACCCAAACAATCCAACAGGCACAACTCTTTCAAAAGAGGAATTAAAGAAATGGGTCAACTACGCCTTAGAGAATGATACTTTAATTTTGTATGATGCTGCATACGAAGCTTATATTCAAGAAGCGGACGTACCACATTCAATTTATGAAATCAAAGGCGCAAAGAAAGTTGCTATAGAATTCAGAAGTTTCTCTAAAACAGCAGGCTTTACCGGAGTAAGATGCGGATATACAGTAGTTCCAAAAGAACTAAATGCAGTAACTATAGATGGAGAACGCGTTTCATTAAATAAATTGTGGAACAGAAGACAATGTACTAAGTTCAACGGAACATCTTATATAACTCAAAGAGCTGCGGAAGCAATATATTCTCCTGAAGGAAAAAAACAGGTTAAGGATATAATCAACTACTATATGACCAATGCAAAAATAATGAAAGAAGGCATTGAGTCCACTGGATTAAAGGTATACGGTGGTATAAATGCTCCTTATCTTTGGGTAAAAACGCCAAACGGAATGCCATCATGGAAGTTCTTTGAGCAACTACTTTATGAAGCAAATATTGTAGGTACTCCTGGAGTTGGATTTGGTCCAAGCGGAGAAGGATACCTTCGATTAACAGCTTTTGGTGCCCGCGAAGACTGCATAGAAGCAATGAAAAGATTACGGAATTGGATTAAATAATTTTAATTCCTGCAAGAAATAAAAAAGGAGAGCGTATAGAGAACTGGCTATGCCTATTGATTTTTACTGGTTGTTGTATGGTAACAAGAACAAAGCTATTACTCTATGCCTCTTCTCTTTTTAGAAAAAATAAATTTTAGATAAAAGTATTGGTAAAAAAATAAATTTACTCTTACATAACAAATAATAACAAAATCAAATTGGGTATTATGTCAAAACTTAGATTCAGAGTAGTAGAAAGTGCTTTCGCAAAGAAAGCTACTGAAGTTCCGACTCCTGCGGAGAGACCTTCTGATTATTTCGGTAAGTATGTGTTTAACAAGTCTAAAATGTTTAAGTATCTTCCAACAAAGGTGTATCAATCATTGATGGATGCTATGGAAAATGGCACACCACTCAACAGAGATATTGCTAATGCCGTAGCAGCAGGAATGCAGAAATGGGCACTAGAAATGGGAGCTACTCACTATACACACTGGTTCCACCCATTAACAGAAGGTACTGCTGAAAAGCATGATGCTTTCGTTGAGCATGATGGAAAAGGTGGTATGATTGAAGAATTTAGTGGCAAACTACTTATTCAACAAGAACCAGATGCTTCCAGTTTCCCAAGTGGTGGTATTCGTAACACATTTGAAGCTCGTGGATATTCTGCATGGGATCCTTCATCTCCTGCATTTATTGTTGGCGACACTCTATGTATCCCAACTATCTTCATCGCATACACAGGTGAATCATTAGACTACAAAGCGCCTCTTTTAAAAGCTTTACAGGCAGTAAACAAAGCAGCTGTAGACGTAGTTCACTACTTTAACCCTGAAGTTAAAAAAGTTATTTGTAATTTAGGCTGGGAACAAGAATATTTCTTGGTTGACGAAGGTCTTTATGCTGCTCGCCCTGATTTACTTTTAACTGGTCGTACCTTAATGGGTCACGAAAGTTCTAAGAATCAGCAATTGGAAGACCACTATTTTGGTGCAATTCCTACTCGTGTTACAGCATTCATGACAGACCTTGAAATTGAAAGTTTGAAATTAGGTATTCCAGTGAAAACTCGTCACAACGAAGTTGCTCCTAACCAATTTGAGCTTGCTCCTATCTTTGAAGAATGTAACCTGGCAAATGACCACAACCTTTTGGTAATGGCTTTGATGCGTAAAATCGCTCGCCAACATGGATTCCGTGTTTTATTACACGAAAAACCATTCAAAGGTGTAAACGGTTCAGGTAAGCACAATAACTGGTCACTAGGCACTGATAACGGTATTTTATTATTAGGACCAGGTAAAACATCTGAAGAAAATCTTCGTTTTGTTACTTTCGTTGCAAACGTTTTGATGGCAGTATATCGCCACAACGGATTGTTGAAGGCAAGTATTTCTTCAGCAACTAATGCTCACCGTTTAGGGGCAAATGAAGCACCTCCTGCAATTATTTCTTCTTTCTTAGGAAAACAATTGTCACAGGTTCTAAAACATCTAGCTGAAAGTACTAAAGATGATTTAATCAGCCTTAGCGGGAAACAAGGAATGAAACTTGATATTCCACAGATTCCTGAATTGCTAATTGACAATACAGACCGTAACCGTACTTCTCCATTTGCATTTACAGGTAACCGTTTCGAGTTCCGTGCAGTTGGTTCAGAAGCAAACTGCGCATCTGCAATGATTGCACTTAACGCTGCTGTTGCTGAACAATTAGTTATTTTCAAACAAGAAGTAGATGCTTTGATTGAAAAAGGTGAACCTAAGATCTCAGCTGTTCTGGAAATTGTACGTAAAACTATTATTGAATGTGAAGCTATTCACTTTGACGGTAACGGTTATAGCGACGAATGGAAAGCTGAAGCATTAAAACGTGGTTTGGATTGTGAAACAAGCGTACCAGTAATCTTTGATAGTTACCTGAAAGAAAGCAGCATTAAAATGTTTGAATCTACAGGTGTAATGACCAAAGTTGAATTGGAAGCACGTAACGAAGTTAAATGGGAAACTTATACTAAGAAGATTCAAATTGAAGCTCGCGTATTAGGTGACTTGGCTATGAATCATATCATTCCTATAGCAACTAAATATCAGTCACAATTAATAGACAATGTCTATAAAATGAAAGACTTATTCCCTGGTGATAAAGCAGCTAAGCTTTCTGCTAAGAACCTGGAACTCATTGAAGAAATAGCAACAAGAACAATCTTCATTCAGGAAAAGGTTAATGAAATGATTGAAGCACGTAAAGTTGCAAACAAGATTGAAGAAGAACGTGAAAAAGCCCTTGTATATCACGATAAAATCGTTCCTACATTGGAAGAAATCCGTTATCATATTGATAAATTAGAGCTTATTGTCGACGATCAATTGTGGACATTGCCTAAATATAGAGAATTGTTATTTATTAGATAATTCGACAAAAATTATCTATTTCTTTTGTTGGTTGTTTTAAGTTTGCAAAAGGGAATGCTGTGAAGCATTCCCTTTTCTATTTTTATAACGATCTGGATAAGGCGAATAATTATCAAGTTTCAATATATTCTATTAAATTGAACATGACGCAAATTCTGTAACAGCAAAGTACCTTGAATAATAAACAATACCTCAATAACAATTACGAAAGTATTGCAATAAGATGAACTATCAAAAAGCAATCAATGAATGGTGCCTTTTTTATCAGTAAAACTGGATTATACTAAAGCAAAGGCTTAGTAAGCTCTGAAAATAACAGCTTTTCCGGTGGTATGAATAATGAAATGGTGATCCAAGGATGCATTTAAAGTTCCTTGCCACCAGTTATTTAAAGGAGGTAGAGTGTATTGAAGTCTTTCCTGAGAGATAACAGCACCGGAAAGATTAAAAATAGAGACTTGCTGACCAGGATAGCTTTCAAATTCACAATCTTCAGCAATGGGAGTAAATACGCCGTAATCAGTAACCATTTCCACATTAGCCTCATCAATATAATCTATCAGCAGACTGATATTACCCAATGTATGGTCTTCTCTTTTCCCTGTTGCCCCAAGAATAAGTATATTCTTTTTGCCTTGCTGCAAACAATAATTGAATGCTTTGGTCAGGTCGTTTGTATCCTGATCGGGTACTGAATGAAGGATACTTGCAAATTGCTTTTTATTAAGTTCTGAAAGGGAATCTCCATCCCCTACTATAGCAACTGGAATTCTTCCCGAGCGGACAAACTCATCCGTTGCTCCATCACAGCAAACCACATAATCGTTTTCAGCCAAAAGAGCTAACGGCAACAAATGTACAGGATAGTCTCCATTAGCCAGAATAATAGCAGAAGGAGTATCAGTGATTGTCAGTAACGGGTATTTTTTCATCTTTCAGTTCATTATAAAGCATCATCCTTTTCCATTTGAAATAGCCAAAAACAGCTATCACAGAATATAGTCCGTAAAGTATGGATGTGGGATAAAGACCTTTGTAAACATACAAAACAGTGCAGGCAATATCCACAACAACCCAAACCAGCCATTGTTCTATATACTTATATGCCAGCATCCACATTCCAATGATACTAAGTGCGGTTACAAATCCGTCGGCATAAGGAACTGTGCTGTCTGTAAGCCGAATCAACAGAAAAGATATTCCGGCATAAAGCACGGCAAAGGTAACAATTATTGGGAAATAGTACTTTATAGGAGTGCTGGAAATAGGTCTCTCCTCTCCTTTTTGTGCGGGTTTCTTCATCCACATAAATAATCCATAAAGACCAGCCAGCAGATAATAGATATTAATTCCCATGTCGGCATAGAGTCCCGCCGCATAGAACACATAAATATAAATAAAAGGCATCACTACTCCGGCAAACCACAAATAGATGCTTGCTTTATACTCCAGATAGAGATAAAGCAAGCCTACTAGTGTGCCTATAATTTCAAGATAATCCATTATAGTTGTTTTTCTTTCATCAGAATTTTAACGTAATACCAGCCAAAATGTTTGTTCCGGCCTGAGCAAAATAGCCTGCATCGTTATAGCGGATCTTGCTTCCGTCTGTGCCTATAACATAAGAGCTACCTCCCCAACCATTGCTTTCATACTTTTCATTAAACAGGTTGTTTATAGAAAGACCTACGTGAATTGATTTCACAGCTGGCAAACTAAATGTATAACCTAAACGCAGATTATTCACAAAGTAAGCATTAAGTTTGCAATCTTTCTGCTCAGAGTTATTAAGAAACTGTTTGCTTACATAACTTGATTGTAAAGTTGCATCCCAGTTTTTAAAAGTCAAGGTAATCATGCTATTAGCTATTACATCCGGTGAATATGCAATGGTAGTTTTACCTACGTAATGAGCAGTCTGAGTATATAAAGGCTTCCAGTTGGCATCATAGTTATCCAGATATTCTGTATAGTTCTTAATCTTGTTCTGACTAAAAGTAGCATTACCATCCCATCTTAACCACGAAGTAATCTTTGCGCCAAGCATATACTCCATTCCTACGCGGTAACTATCAGGAACATTATCGGCCAATGGTTCACCTATATCGTTTGTTTGTCCGGTAAGAATAAGCTGATCTTTATACTTCATGTAGTAGAAGTTCACACCTACAAGGAATCGGGAATCATTATAAGTGTATCCTGCTTCATAATCGAACAATCTTTCTGAAGAAGGAGTCTTTCCAAACTTAGCATCCGTAAAGTTGTTACGTGTAGGTTCTTTCTGAGCCACAGAAAATGAAGCATAAGCAGAATTGTTTTTATTCATCTGCCAGAATAAACCAGCCTTCGGATTAAAGAAGCTATAGTTATTATCTATAGCCAAAGTCTGCATACCACCAGGAGTTTTGGTCCAGTCCCATTTGTCATTCAATCCATCAATGGTATAATGGATATGACGATATTGCAAATCACCGTAAACATTGAGTCCGGCCAACAGTTCATAGTTTGCTTTCAAATAAACATTGGCATCCGTTTTATCTGAATTGTTGCGATAATATTCATGATCTGGATCCAGATTACCAATATAGTTTTTTATCCAGATTACCTTTCCAAAGTTATTGCCTTTGTATTCATTGGCAGCTCCACCAAAAGAAGCCTGTAACTTACCAGCAGAATAGTTCAATGAGAATACACCTCCGCCAAAACCATTATCCATTTTTTTCTGACGAACTAAATCACTCTCCTTAGTTAGTATTCCATCCAATGTGAAAGGCACAAGTCCGTACTCCTTCAAAGTGCGTCCATTCTTATACTCCTGATAATAACCTTCACCATCTGTATAATGCAAAGTTACATTCATGTTCCAGGCTGTTGAGAAGATATGAGTGTAGAGCATCTGGTAATTAGTCTGGATATAATTATCTGTCTGATCTTTATAATAACCAGTTACATTACCATCAGCGTCTGTTATTTCACCACAAGTGTTGTAGCGACGATCTTTCTCTAGTTGAGACTTGCTGATTCCGTTCCATGCATGATAAGTTTTCTCCTTACCACCAAAAACTATGAATTTCAGTATATCATTATCTCCATAATATCCAGCCTGAGTAAAGAACGACTTCATATTTGTAGAAGCCCGGTCAATATATCCGTCGGATCCGATGTTGGAGATACGCGCATCAAATGCCCAGCGGCTCTTCAGCAATCCGGTTCCCACTTTGAACGTTTCCTTGTGCGTATTGAACGAACCATACGAACCGTTTACTTCAGCATAAGGCAAAGCTGAGATAGATTCCGTTTTCATATTAATACTACCTCCAAATGCACCAGCTCCATTAGTAGAAGTTCCGGCTCCGCGTTGAATTTGAATATCTTCAATAGACGAAGCAAAGTCGGGCATATCTACCCAATACAACGTGTGCGACTCAGCATCATTCATAGGCACACCATTTGCTGTGACATTAATTCGTGAAGCATCTGTTCCGCGAACTCTTATACCAGTGTACCCTACTCCTGCTCCCGCATCCGATGTTACTACAACTGAAGGAGTCATTGTGAGCAAGAATGGAATATCCTGCCCAAAGTTCTGTTTCCTGATTTGTTCCTTACTTACATTTGAGAATGCAACCGGAGTCTTAGCCGTTGCGCGTGTTCCTACTACCTGCACTTCCTGCAGTCTTACCAAACGCAAGCTATCCTTTACCTGCGCAAAAGACGATGAGCCAATCAGTGTTAAGCCGACAAGCATCTGTACTTTCTTTTTCATACCTATTTTTAGTTAAATAAAACAGAAAAGGGGTCTTTTCTATCTTTCGTTCCCTCCGCCGGCATTACCCGGATCAGGTTATGGGTATAATCTCAGCCCGTTATATTGAGGCACCCCTTATATGAGAATATGGTGCAAAGTTAGTGCTTTTTTGGAATATGTAACAAAAAGAATCGTTATTTTTGAAATTCAGGATTTTGTTTTATAAATGTTTACTTTCAATATAAGTAGTTAATTCACATACAGAGTATAGGGGAAAATTAGTAAGCCATTCCTCTTCACGAAAATCAGACATAGAAGAACGGATAGCTATCTTTGGTAGAAATTTCTGAACAAAAGATCGAAGACTCTTTGCTTGTAAATTCTCTGCAGCTTTAACTTCTATAGGAACTACTATATCTCTGCACTGAATTAAGAAATCTATCTCAGCAGTTGATTTTTCTGCCGACCAATAATACAAAGAAATGTGTTTATTTGCCACTAATTGCTGCAAGACATATTGCTCTGATAAGGCGCCTTTAAATTCTTCGAAAAGCTCATTGCCATCAAGTAATGTTTTCACATCAAGATTAACCATAGCAGCCAAAAGGCCGGTATCAAGAACAAATAGCTTAAATGCTCCAAAATCTTCATATGCTTTTAGAGGCATTGCAGGTTTAGAAACTCTCGAAACTTTATGAACCAGACCGCAATCCATCAGCCAGGCCAAAGCCAATTCAAAGTCTTTAGCTCTAGCTCCCTGCTTTACTAAACCATAAACAAATTTCTTATTCTCTCTAGCTAGTTGTGAGGGAATAGAATTCCACACCATCCGTATTCTGGGAACAACATCTGTAGGAGCATGTTTTGAGAAATCCTGTTCATAGGAATCAAGAATTTGTTGTTGTATCTGGCGAACCTCATTGAAATCTCGATTCTGAGAATAGTTTACTACAACCTCGGGCATACCTCCTACATAATAATATTGGCGTAGAAGCTGAATATATTTTGTTTTAAATACAGTTATTAAATCCCATTGCTTTTGTTGTTGCAAATCAACCAAAGCATCTTCTCCCATAGCCTGCAGAAATTCTGTAAATGTTAAAGGATAAAGATCCAGAAATTCTACTTTTCCTACTGGGAAAGAGGTATTCTGATGTAAAGCAATGCCAAGTAAAGAACCGGCAGCTACAACATGATACTCCGGTGCATTTTCACAAAAATATTTTAAAGAGGTTATAGCTCTTTCAGCTTCTTGAATCTCATCAAAAATAATAAGTGTATTGCCGGGTTCTGGTTTTACTCCGGTAGCAACCTGAATAGAAAGTAAAATACGATTAATATCAAAATCCTGAAGAAAAAGGGCTTTTAATTGCAAATCACTCTCAAAGTTTACGTATGCACATTTTTCATATTCAGTGCGGGCAAACTCTTTCATCAGCCAGGTTTTACCAACTTGTCTGGCACCACGAATTATAAGTGGTTTACGATTCCCTTTTATCTTCCAATCCTTAAGATGTTCAAGCAGTTTCCTTCTCATAATTATCCCCTCCTATATCATGCTATTACAAAAAGTCGAACGACTTTCTGTGCAAATATACATTTTTTCGAAGGAGTTTTCGTACTTTGAGCACACTTTTTTGAAGGAGTTTATTAAAATGAGCTATTATTCATATCTCACATAGGCTAGATTCTCTTTCTATTCCATGGTAATACACCTGTATAATATTTCTTTTCTAACTCATCATACCAACTTGAATTACAATCATTCCTTATAACGAAATAACAATAATTTTTCTTAAGGCATTCATCTTCTTGATCATCCATAGGAAATGTTGACTTCTTTGTATCTATATTGGAAATTTGTCTTAGAACTGGCAATTCAGGATTTACATCAACCTTTTGATTATATACTAACTTAGGGAAACATTCTGACTGTGGATTGAAAATATCAATGCCATTGAATAATTCATAGAGACATCTGCGTGGTCCGCCTATTACACGTGAAGAATCATTTGCTGTTCTCTTAGATAAACTACGAATAAGGATTCCTCCAAAAAAGCTATTATCATAATCTATTTTCCCTTTTTCGTCTGTTTCTGCTTTACTTTGAAATGCAATATCTATGCCACTAGCATGTAAGAACCACTTGCCACCGTCAATTGTACGAGGATAAGTAATAATATCAGGATGTTGTTCATTAAAATAATAAAACTCTATTTCCAAAAAATCATATCTATCCGTTCCTTTTTCAATATGATAGTTCTGAAATAATGCATTAGCAATCTGTTTGAATTTAGCTTCTACATCTTCATCATCTTTAATAATAAACATTTCTTTTAATTCTTCTACGCTATTCATAATAATCTTGTTTTAAAATTAGTATGACAAATGTAATAAAACATCAAATAGCTATGCTAGCTATTTTAATCTTTATCTAATAATAAATTAAAATTAGCCCTCACTACCCTCACTATTTTCCTAAAACCACTTATAAATACACCTTTCAAGAGTGAGGGATGCAAAACCATCCCTCACTAAAGCATCACTTATCCATCACTAAAGGCCTAATCCCTCACTATTTCGAAGAGTAATTATGAAAATAGAGCCAAAACTCTAAAAAAATAATAGCCCGGATGAAACTGTTAATGCTGTTTCATCCGGGCTATTTAATTTATTATCCTTAATCAAACTTTACTGCAACGGAATATAAATATCCGTTTTTAGTTTTTCTTCCTCTGTACGGGATGGATCATTAAGATACTTCTCAAACAACGGAGCATTGCGAAGTTCATAACCACTGGCGGGAAGCCACTGAGCAAAGATGGTATCGTATACAATTCCCAGGTTTGTGTATGGACCTTGATACGAGAAAACGGCATACTTACCTCCTGCTATTTCTTTTACTCCTATTTCTCCCTTAGGTTCCGCTGGTTTTGGTAGAACCAGACAAACGTCTGTTCGTAGCTTTTCCGAGGTTGTAACTTTCGGATCATCGTGATAGATGCTGATATGCTCAATGCCTGCCGAGAAAAGTCTCTGCTCCTTTACATAAGCCCAAAGCCGGGTCCATGCCCCACAAAAATCTAGTTCTGAATACGCTCCGTTCAGGCGAATGTAAATAGCTTTTTTAGTTTCTAACTCAATCCCCTTAGGCGATTTTAGTTTCAAATCAGGATTCAATTGTACTGGTTTCATAATTACAAAGTTTTTATTGTTGCGATACTCCTGAGGAGTTATATCATAAAATTGTTTGAATGATTTTGAGAGTGAGGAAGGCATCTCATATCCCACGCTGTAGGCAATCTGTTCCACCGGAAGGTCTGTGTATCGAAGCAACCGGACAGCCGTTTCCAACCTCACTCTTATAATATACGCTCCAAGCGTTTCTCCCAGAAAAGCTTTCATGATGCGGTGAAAATGATAAGTTGACAGGTTAGACATCTCTGCCAGTTTTTGCAGATCAAGCTCCTCGTCAAGATGATTATTGATGTAATCTACTACGACATTGACTCTTTTCAAATATTCTTCCCGTGTTGATGATTTAATTTCCATACTTCGATGTTTTAATTGATGCTGCAAAGATAACGGGAGTTAGTCTATTATTCTTGTCCGATATTGCTAAATATTTTATCAATTATATTTGCGGGTTTCATTAATTACCCGTAATATTGTATTCCGTTTGATATATATCTAAGCAGTATTATGATATATATCTAAGTATACATTTGATGTATATCAAACACCATCTTTGATATACATCAAACACAAAAGTATCCAGTATATAAAATAAAAACACAGTTATAAAATGGCATTCAGATATAGAGTAAAAACAAAACGTTCCGCACTGAAAGAAAAAGAGATAAAATACTACGCAATTCCCATCCGTAACGAAAAAGTACATATAGACTACCTGGCCGAAGAACTTTCACATCGTTGTTCCTTATCAAAAGGAGATATTTTATCAACTTTGTCGGGCTTGGTAGATTTAATGGAAGAGCATCTTCACAACGGAGACAGTGTTTATCTTGATAATTTGGGTATCTTCACACTCTCAGCCACCAGTGATGGTTATAATACACCCGAAGAATGCACCCCTTCAAAGGTCAGAGCACAAAAAATCTGCTTCAGGGCTGATAATAAATTAAAGAAAAATCTGCAGTTTGTGCAGTTCGAGAGAGACAGACACGACGTTGAATAAAAAAAAAGATTTCAATTAACATGAATTTTAGAGTATTACTAGCCTCTTCCTTTGCCATACTTGCTTTATCGGCTACAGCACAGGAAAGGGGTTACAGAGGTTTTATTGACATAACCTATAACAAAGAAGCAACCTTTTCCCAAGAATATGAATATTCAGGTAATAAGAAGAAAGACTTGAATAAAATTGAGATGACTTATAGTAACGGTTATCAGTTCAACAAGTATTTCTATCTGGGAGCGGGTATAGGACTTAGCTTTCCTACGGACAGAGATAACACATTTATTCCGGTATTTATTGACACCCGGTTCTATCTCGACGGAAGTAAATTCACTCCCTATTTCAGTCTGCGGGGAGGATATGAAATGTGCAAATCGGGCAATTACCTGTTTAATGAATCGAAGACCTATTCTTACGAAGACAAACCGTTTATCAATCCTTCTTTTGGAGTACGTTATCGCTTCCACAAAAAGCTTGCGGTAAACGCCAACATTGGGTATCAGTTTAAGAAAGAATCTGAATATTTTGAAAGCCAACAATATGGTGGCAGTAGTTATTACACCTCCAAGAGAAATAAAATCCATAATTATAACGCAATCACTGCCCGTGTAGGCTTTGAATTTTAACTATTTTTTTTACCAATTTACATGATATGTCATTTTTTATCTGTATGTTTACATCCTGAGTTATTATTATAGCACAAAAAGCCTTTTAGGCTGGAGTGTTTTTCCCTATAACAAATAAAAACAAAACAAAAATGAAAAAATTAATTTTATTCGCAGCATTCATCGTTGCAGTAGGTTTCACAACAGCAAATGCACAAAAAGCAGATAAGAAAGTAAACAAGACAGAACAAACTGCAAAAGCTAAATGTTGCAAAGAGGCTACAGCTGACAAAAAAGAGTGTAAAGAAGGCAAAGATGCTAAATGCTGCAAAGACGGTAAAGCATGCTCAAAAGATTGCAAAGGCACAAAATGTTGCAGTGAAGCTAAAGCTGGTGCAAAAGAATGCAAGAAAGAATGCAAAGGCGATAAGAAATGTTCTGTAAAAGGAGCAAAAGAAGAAGCTACTAAAAAGTAATTACATTCTTTCCTCAATTTATAAAAATGGGCAGAAGGGTTTTCCTTTCTGCCCATTTCTATTTTATAAATTAACCCCACAAAACTATCGGTATAAATAAATTGCTTAATTACTTAAAGAAGAGATAAAAGGTTTATTTGTATCATTCTGTATAGTTTATCCATCCTTCTTTTATTCATAAACAGGGATGGCCTGCAAAAGACCATCCCCAAAATCTTGATGAAAGTATAAACTTTCATTAAGTCAACCAATCAACAAATTAAACATAAAAACACTACCCCAATCAATCTTTCACCTTAAAACCTGCGGAAATACCTTCTTGACTGTTTGTACCTACCCAAAGAGTAAAATCTCCAGGCTCAACAACTTTCTTCATATCTATGTTCCAAAAAGCAAGTTCCTCAATAGGAAGCGTAAAAGAAACATTCTTTGTTTCTCCCGGCTTCAATGTAACGCGGGTAAAGCGCTTTAACTCTTTCACCGGACGGGTTACTGATCCCACCTTATCGCGAACATAAAGCTGTGCCACCTCTGCTCCTTCACAATTTCCTGTATTTTTCAAATCAAATGTAACAGTCAGCACTTGTTGCATTCCCAATTCTTTGGAAGACAGCTTCAGGTTATTATACTGAAATGTAGTGTAAGAAAGTCCGTAACCAAATGGGAAAAGCGGATCAAAACCTGCATCCATATAAAAAGAAGTACATCCTAATGAAGTTTGTCCGGCTTCCACCTTTATGCTATCAATTAATGTCTCTTTGCGAGTGGCAGGGCGACCTGTATTATTGTGACTGTAATACATCGGTATCTGTCCCACTTCTTTCGGGAATGTAACCGGGGTTTTACCACTAGGTACAGATTTCCCGAAAAGCAGATCGGCAATGGCCGGTCCACCCATTGTTCCCGGATGGAAAGAATAAAGAACAGAATTAGATAACTTAGTTTCTTTTTCTATAGTAAGAGGTCTTCCTGCCATCACAACCGTAACCAATGGTTTACCTATTTTAGCCAAAGCTTCTATTAAAGCAGTCTGTGCTCCCTGAAGGTGAAGATCTGCCAAACAATGAGCCTCGCCCGAAAGAATGGCTTCTTCGCCAACAAATGCCAGTACCAAATCAGCTTTAGCAGCAGCATTTACAGCCTTTGCAATATTTGTGGTACTTTTATCGCGTGAAAAGGCCAGAGCTGGTTCATAAATAATCTGCACCTTGTCTCCATAAAACTGTTTCAAAGCTTGTAACGGAGTTTGAGTTCTTGCCTTTTCTCCATCAAAAGTCCAGGTTCCCATCTGCTCGTATGGAGCATCAGCCATTGGACCAACTACTGCAATTGTTTTCACGAACAAGCTTATCGGCAATGTATTATTATCATTCTTCAATAAAATAGCCGACTGAACCGCTGCTTCTTTTGCTTTAGCCAAATTATCCGGAGTATACATTGCCGAAGGAGCTTTTTCATTTATATATGGATTATCGAATAATCCCAGACGAAACTTTACACGCAAGATGTTGCGAACAGCATCATCAATTGTCTTTTCAGATACTTTGTTCTCTTTAATCAATTCTTTCAGGTTATTCATATAGGTGTAACTCACCATTTCCATATCCACACCAGCATTTGCCGCTTTCATAGCAGCCTCTTTATCGTCTGCACAAAAGCCATGACTAACCATTTCCTTTATAGAAGCCCAGTCTGAAACCACAAAACCGTCAAATCCCCATTCATTGCGTAAAACAGTTTTCAGAATAAATGAATTTCCAGATGAAGGAACTCCATCGTTGTCATTAAACGAAGTCATAAACGTACCTGCTCCTTGCTTTACTGCAGCTTCAAAAGGAGGTAAATAAACATTTCGTAGCTGGCGTTCAGTTATATGAGTTGAATTATAATCACGTCCACCCTCGGTTGCCCCGTAACCCACAAAGTGCTTTGCACAAGCCACTATGGAAGTTGGATCGTTCAGTGAATTACCCTGAAAGCCTCTAATCATAGCTGCCCCCATTACAGAAGTCAGATAAGTGTCTTCTCCACAACTTTCAGCAATTCTTCCCCAACGAGGATCGCGTGAAATATCAATCATCGGAGCAAATGTCCACCTTATTCCCACTGATGAAGCTTCTTTTGCAGCCACCCGGGCTCCATCTTCAGCAATCTGAGGATTAAAAGAAGCTGCTTGTCCCAGCGGAATAGGGAAAACTGTTTTAAAACCATGAATCACATCACGGGCAATGAGTAAAGGAATTCCTAATCTGGATTCCTCCATCGCCAGTCTTTGCAAAGCATTCACACGAACCGGATCTATTTCATTCAATATAGAGCCAACTTCTCCTTTCTTTATCATTCTGCTCATCTCTTCGAGATTGCCATACGAACTTATCTGATTCATCTGACCAATCTTTTCCCCGAGAGTCATCTTTGATAATAATCCTTCAATCTTTTTCTCTATTTGCTCATCTTTCAGCCCTTTGGCACCAGTACATCCTGCCGAGAAGATAAAAAACAAACAAATGGATAATACCATTATTTTCTTCATAAATGTTCTACTTTAATATTTTACAAATTTCTGAGTGCTCAATCGTTTTCCATTATTTGCTGAAAGCAGGTAAAATCCTTTCGCCCAACTGGAACAGTCAATCTCAGATGTAGTATTTGTCGTTGATAAATCAGTTAACGCCCTGCCCTGCATGTCAGTAACAAATAAGTGATAAACCCCTTGTTCTTTAAAACTTACCCGCAGTAAATTACTGACATTATTAAAATTTGCATCAAATAAGTTCTCTTCTTTTACCTCACTCAAAGCCGTATTTTTCTGATAGACCCTTACATAATCCACCTCATAAGTAGAAGGAAAAATCTGAGTATCTACTCCCATAACTCCGCCCCAGTTTCCACCAATAGCCAAGTTTAACTTTAAATAAAAAGGTACATTAAATGGCCATGTATTCTTATTACCAGTTCCGTCATTACTAAAAGTAAAATAAAGTTCACCATCCACATAAGCGCGTATCCTTGTTTCTGTCCATTCCAGTCCATATACATGAAACTCTGTTTCGGCATTCAGAATTGTTTTTGTACTAGTTTTCTGTGTCCCAATAACATGATTATATGCTTGAGTATGAATGGTAGCATGAACTACATTGGGATCATAGCCCACATATTCCATAATATCAATTTCGCCATCCAACGGCCAGCTTTGAAAGTTTTTAGGAAGCATCCAGAAAGCAGGCCATACGCCTTTTCCTCCTGGCAATTTAGCCCGAGTCTCAAAATACCCATACGTCCAGCTATTACTTGTATTCATACGGACTGAAGCATATTCCATTCCATAATACTTCCTTTTAATCGCTTTTATTTTAAGCGTTCCATCACTAATAGCGGCCAGTGAGTCATTATAAAATTCTGTTATTCCTGGTACATAGTACTGAAGTTCATTATTTCCCCATCCACCACCACCGGTTTCATACCACCAATCACCCTTATCCGGGCGCAAAGCTGGTTTGCCATCGGCCGCACGAGAGTCATTGAATTCATCTGCCCACACCAATCCATATCCAGCAGGAACTTGTGCCTGAGCTTTCAGGTGAAAACTTCCCAGAATAACTATCAATAAAACTATTCTTAATTTACTTTTTTGCATAATTGTTGGTATAAAAGGGCAGCATAAATACTGCCCTTTTTAATCATCAAAAAAACTATTTATTTACCAAAAGAGAAATCATCAAGGAAGAATAAGCCTGGTGCTGCATGACCTTCACCACCAAACTGAATCACAATCCGATCATAATCCTGACGAGTGCTTACCGAGCTGAAATCAAATGTCAATTCAATCCATTTATCAGTAGCCAGATTTGTTTTAGCTACTTCAGTTTGAGTTGTATAAGCGTTTCCACCCAAACTACTATTTTGCAATTTTACCGAAACCTGATGCTGAAGTTGGTTGATTGTTATCCAGCTACCTGCCACATCATAAGTACTTGTATAATCATTGTACGAAGGAAGATAAACTTTTAACTTTATCTTATTCTGTTCTGTCAAGTCAAACTTATAGGTCTTCGCATCAAAATAAATATTTGAATAGAAAGAAGAGGTTTTCTGGTACAAGAAGACCTTACTTGATGTGTTAACACCAATCGGAGCAGGATTTGAATAGAAAGGATCTACCAATGGGCCCATACTGTCATAACTGAAATTTACTTTCTTCGTTGCACTTTCAAAATCTTCGGACAATGGAGTAGCTTTAACCGGAATAACAATAATAGGTTTCACATTCTTTTCTTTTGGAATAAAACGATACCACCATTCATTACCAACTTCAGTAGTACTTGCACACTTCACATAAAGTTCATCGGCAGTAAGACTTAATATCTGATAAGTAGACGTACCGACATAATGGCCAAAGAATGCTCCGTCACTTAAAGTCAGAGTTTTAGCAGATTCATTCAAACTGAAAGTATAGGATGCCTTAGGTACATAAGCCACATCAAAATCTTTGGCTCCGGGAACTACTGAATTTGTATAACCTAGTTCGGCAAGTTTTTTACGCCCATTTTCATTGGTATAAACAAAACCATTGTTTTTCCATACCATCTTCACTCCTACCTGAGTAAATGTAAATTCCTGAGTATAGAGACTACTTTCGGTTTTATCTTCTGCCGGACAACTCCACCAGATTGGCTTAGTTTCCGCTACAGGACCCACACCAATATGTCCGTCATGATACTGATCAAATACCCATGTTTTACCAGTGAGGTTACTTGCTCCACCAGTCAGTGCATTATACATAGGAGTATTCAATAAAGACATATCATCATTTGCAATGTTAAACGTCTTGGTAATAGATGCAGAGCCACCTTTTGTGTAAAATGTCATCACAACTGTATAATCACCTTTAAATGGATATTGAGCAGTGATTGATTCTCCTTTTCCTTTTGCATTATTACCTAAATCCCAGGTTACAACACCTGTTATTTTAGAGGTATTTTTAAATTCAACTACGTTTGGTTTTGCAGTTGTAGGTGTAATAGTAAAGTCGAGCTGGTCCGATGTTGGCATTTCACCCAACGCATAATCAGAACTTTCCTGCGGACTGCAAGCTGTGATGACAAAGAGTGATATCAATGCCAAAGTTCCTAATTTAATTATATTTTTCATTTTCATTTGCTTTAAAAATTAAATGCTGATTAATAACCCGGATTCTGTACTAATTTGAAATCACCGTCTGTTTTTTCAATTTCAGTTTGAGGTATAGGTAAATATTTACAATGATCATCCCATGTCCTTATAGAAGAAAATGCAGGTTTGTTTTCAGTCAATAAAGCTGTATCTCCCCAACGGACCAAGTCCCAGAAACGCATACCTTCACCTAAGAATTCACGACGTCTTTCTGATTTAATATTAGCTGTAGTAGCAGGGATAGAGTTTACACCGGCGCGTACTCTGATTTGATCAAGGCAAGATTGTGCAGTAACACCTTCAACCGGTGCCACACCATCCATAACCATTAATTCTGCAGCATTCAATAACACTTCAGCATAACGGAATATGCGTAAGTTATTGCCAAAATTCAAATCAATATCTCCCGGAGGAGGGTTATATCCTTTGCGGGCTGCATATTTACCCATAAACAATCCTGTATTCTGGAAACGTGCAGAATAGGTTCCGTCTTCAAACTTATTGATAGAGCCAGCACGACGTGTATCAGCATCTTCATAAATAGCATAAGCTTCTGTACGAACAGGTCCGAATCCCCAGCCACCGATAAATGGTTCTTGTCCTACAAGAGTATTTGGAGAAATAAATGCAGGAAGGTTAGTACCATATCCTTGCCAACCCGAAGCCCAGGTTTTTCCTTCAGGAAGTTGATTACTTTCGAGAATAGACTCATTACAGAATTCACCGGTACTTAACCAAATTGCAGAAAAGTCGCCCAATAATGTATACTTGCCACTCTTAATAATTTCAACCATATCCTTCAATACATCAGCATACTTTGTCTGATCCTTTTGGTACATTACAACTCTTGCTTTAAGCATCTGAGCAGCAGCTTTGGTTATACGTCCATCATTGGCAGCAGTTGTACGCATTGGAAGTTTATCACCTTCAATAGCAAAATCAACATCTGCTATGATCTTTGCATAAATTTCGTCGGCTTTATATTGCTTTGCCATATATGGTGCAGGAAGATCTGATTCAAAATAAGGAATATTTCCCCAGAACTTCCACAACCAATGAGTGTAATAAGCACGAAGAAAATGAGCTTCCGCTTTGTACTGATTTAAATTTGCTTCAGATACACCTTTTGCTTTTTCACAAGCCTGAATAACATTGTTACAACGGCTAATACCGCTATAATAGATGTTCCACAATCCTGATGGGAGCTCAGTTGCCGTAGAAGTAAACTGAGAAAGACGGTATAACTGTCCTTGGTCACCGGCGTCACCACCACCTTTATAAATATCATCTGAACGCAAATCAGACATCAGGACTACACTGTTATAATTGTTTGCTGCATAGCTATCAAATAAAAGTATCTGATAACAAGAAGCCAGGTTTGACAAAATAGCTCCCTCTGTGGCATCACCTCCAGCCTCTTGAGAAGCTGTGGGTGTAATTGTAAGGAAATCATCGCCGCAAGAAGAAAAACCAATCATTGTGGCCAATGCTATTATAAAATTATATTTTTTCATGTTTTCTTATTTTAAAGGTTAAAAGCTTATGTTTGCTCCTACAGAGATAGTTCTTGACTGAGGGTAAATACCTTTGTCTACACCAATTGTTGTATAATTTCCTGCAGCAATTTCAGGATCAAAACCATCATATCCGGTAAAGGTCAATAAGTTTTCACCTGTGACAAACAAACGAAGTTTTTGTATAGACACTTTTTTAGTCAGATTACGTGGCAAGGTATAACCCAATTGCATCACTTTCAAACGAATATATGAGCCATCTTTAATATAAAGATCTGAAGAACGCCAGTTACGATTAGGATTTACAGCAGTCATGCGAGGAATCTTATTCGATGTGCCTTCACCAATCCACCGGTCAAGTATCCATGACGGACGGTTCATTGCTGTGATATCACCACGTTGTGCAAAATCAAAGATATCATTACCTTGTGTTCCCTGGAAGAAGATATTTACATCAAATCCTTTCCATTCAGCACCAAGAGTAAGACCAAAAGTCCAGTCGGGCATACCTTTACCAATCTTTGTTTTATCAGCATCAGTAATCAATCCATCAGGAATTGAGTTACCTTTTGCATCTACTGCTCCAGCAATATCCTGGAAAATAACATCGCCCGGTTGAGCTTTCTCGCCATATTTAGCATTATATTCATCTGCTTGTTGCTGGTTCTGAATTAAACCATTCGTTTTAAATCCATAGAAATAAGGATAAACTTCGCCGTTCTTACCTTTTACATAACTACCTACACCCGAAGCACCAGCATCTTCATAAATTGCTTCACCACTGGCATTTCCAAGTTTAATAAGTTTATTCTGTAAATAAGAAGCATTTGCCTGAACATTAAAAATAAAATCGTTTACTTTAAGTTTGTAACCAGTTTCAAATTCCAATCCCCAGTTTTCCATATCACCGGCATTAGCTATCGGAGCACCCTTACCTACATATGCTGGGATAGGTTGATCCATTAACATACCGCTTGTTTTCTTCTTAAAATAGTCAAAACCAAAAGTAAGCGAGTTATTAAAGAATCTGGATTCAAAACCTAAATCTATCTGTTCTGATTGTTCCCATTTTACATCTGGATTAGAAATTTTAGAAGGACTGCTACCATATTGCATAGTAGAAGCATCTCCTGAACCAAAATAATAGTTTTGTCCACCGTCCATCAAACTAGTATATCTGAACTGTCCGATTCTCTCGTTACCATTCTTACCCCAGCTACCGCGTAATTTCAAATTATTGAACCATTCAGGACGATTTTCCATAAACGCTTCATTTGTTACGTTCCAACCAACAGAGAAAGAAGGGAAAATACCCCATTTATGACTTGGGCCAAAATTTGATGATCCATCACGACGAACAGTTGCCTGAAACATATATCGTTCATCAAAGTTATAATCCAGACGGCCAAAGTAGGAAGCCAGCGTTAAGGATGAGAATCCACCTGTTCCACCTGCTACTCGTTCTTTCTCTCTGTCAGCAATAGCATAATCAATGTTTGCTTTGCTTGGATCAGTCTCTAACAAATCATAATCATCTCCATAAAGTTCGCGAACTTTATATTCTTTTGCAGATTGACCAATTAATAACGTAAGATTGTGCTTCTCTGCAAATGTCTTGCTATATGTCAGCGTATTTTCCACCTGCCAGGTATATCCACGATGCATATTTGAATAAACAGAACTTTGACTTATGTCTTTTCCCTGAGTTGCGAGGAAGTAAGGAAATGTATATCCATCGTTACCCCAGAAAGCAAGGTCAACACCAAAACTTGACTTAAATTTCAAACCATTGAGAACATTGATTTCACCCCAGAAGGTAGATACAAACTTATCGGAGTTCCCTTTTCCCAATGTAGGAGAATTAAGCATTGCTACAGGATTAGCAATTTCCTGAAATCCACTTGGAGGAGTTGAGAAGACGTTACCATCTTTATCTTTCACTGCATAAGGATGGAGCGCTAATACTGCAGCAGGATCTGTTGCATAAACAGGAACAGTTGGATCAAAAGCCAAGGCACTACCTAATATTGAACCATATTCTGAATTAGTTTCAATACCGGTTGAATTTGCTCTTGAATAACCCAAATTGATTCCAACTTTTACCTTATTAAGGAATTTACGTTCGTTGGTTTCATAGATATTATATGTATTATTAGCGCGAAGACTCCAACGATTAAAGTTAGATTTTCCATAGTTACCGCCAACAATACCTTCCTGATCAAAATATCCTAAAGATAAGAAATAGGTAACTTTATCAGTTCCACCATTAACACTAATCTGATGACTTTGAACCGGAGCATCATAGTTAAATGTTTCATCCTGCCAATCTGTACCTTTACCAGCATTTTTAATCTGATCAGCAGTATACTTAGGAGAATTACCATCATTGATAGCTGCTTCATTCATAACAGTCATATACTCTGTAGCATTCAATACAGATTTTTTCTTCCACGGATTTTGCCAGCCATAAGAAACATCATAATTAATAGTAGTTTTTCCGGAAAGTCCTGATTTTGTTGTTACAAGGATAACACCATTGGCAGCACGAGCACCATAAATTGCTGCTGAGGCTGCGTCTTTCAGAATTTCCACTGATTGAATATCCACCGGATTCAGATAATCAATACCACCATCAACCGGCATACCATCTACAATATAAAGAGGGTCACTGTTATTAACTGTACCAATACCACGAATCCTTACTTTAGAGTCAGCACCTGGCTGTCCGGAACTTTTGGTAATTTGTACACCAGATACTTTTCCTTTTAATGCATCTTCAACACGTGTAGGAGAAGTTTTCTCTAAATCCTGAGCGGTAACCTTACTAATAGCAGCGGTTACCACACTCTTTTTCTGCACACCATAACCCACAACCACCACTTCATCAAGTGTCTTTGAGTCCTCAGTTAGCACAATACGCAAATCCTTTTGGCCATTTACAACCACTTCCTGCGATTTATAACCAATATAGGATACTACTAATGTGCTTTTAGGAGGAACCGAAAGTGTAAATCGTCCTTCCAGATCGGTTATGACACCTGTTGTGGAACCTTTCACTGCCACATTAACTCCCAGCAACGGAGAATTATCTTCCCCCGCCAAGACTACACCTTTAATCTGTATATTCTGTGAAAATACAGTAAGAGTGCAACAAAATAAAAATAGAAATGATAATAACTTTTTCATAAGTATAATAATTAAGATTAACTATTTGAACAATGCAAACATAGTTAACAAGCGTTTAATTTAAATTATTTTCACCTATTCTTTATTACGTCAATCAAAATATATAAATACGTCAGCAACTCGTCAAAAAATAATAAGTAGTTAACTTACAGTTATATACACATACGCATGCCCATTTCGTCATATATATTAAAACAGTTTCGGCCCGGTAAGGAATACCGAGCCGAGACAAACGAAAATAAAAGTATTTAAAGTTTATTGGCCAGATAATCCGTTAAACTCTCATCTCTATCCAGATTAAATTTCTTTCTAAGACGATAACGTATGGTCTCAACTCCCCTTAATGATATGTTTAAAAGAGGAGCAATTTCTTTTGATGAAAGGTTCATTTTGATATATGCACACATCATTCGCTCATTTGCAGAAAGATCAGGATGCTTTTCACTCAATCGTTTCATGAAATTATTGTGAATTAAGTCAAACTGTTCCTCTATACGTTTTAATACTTCATCCGACTGTATATTCGAATCAATTTTACTATTCACTACCATCAGCATCTGTTTTGACTGTTTAGTCCCCTCCCCCTTCAATGTGGACATAACTTTGAATAATTCCTGCTTAATTTCAGTAAGCATCTCATTTTTTCTAACGAAGTTAATCATCAGGTTTGCCATTTCCTGACTTTTATGCTGTAGATCATACTCTAACTTTTCTTTCTCCAGTTCCATGATTTGATGTTCCTTGCGGGCATTCTCTTTCGCGAATTCTTTTTCTTTGTTAAACAGTTCCTTATCTTTTTCAAAAACAGCCTGTTGTTTTTTACGTTTCATTCTTATTTTATCCCACCTGTAAACATACCATAGAAAACATAAAATTAAAATGAAATAGAAAAGATATGCAATAGTTGATCTGTACCAGGGAGGAAGTATAATAAAAGTAAACTCATTCACAGAAGTTCTGCCATCAGCAAAAACGGCTTCCACCTGAAATGTATATTCTCCTTCCTCTAAATTACTATATTCTTTAGTCAGAGAGGATGTATAATCCGACCATTCTTTCTGATCTTTAAACCTATAGCGGAAACTTGCTTCCTCACCGTGGGTAAATGAATACAGATCATACTCAAAACGGATAGAGTTTCTATGGTAGGGAATTTCGGGAACATAAATTCTTCTCAAAAAGTTATCTGAATAAATCAGGCTATCATTTGGATATGATAGATAAACCGACCTTATATGTACGGCAGGCTTCTCACTGGGCATTTGTTTTGAATCAAGCTTAAGTAATGCAAAACCATAATCATTTGGAATAATCACCTCAGTCTCCGAGAGAGGAATCAATTTTTCGTATCCTTTTACCAATTCAATAGAAGGGTGTTCTATTGAATAAAAACTTCCTTCTCCTCCTTTTTTATAAGTATCCAGATTTGCAATATTCACCCCACTGTTACTTAGACCCAACACATGATTCCCATACTGATAAAGTTTTAAATACGATTTTGCGCCGTTCAGTGAATTATTCATATCAGCACAAACCTCCAAAACGTCCTTTGCCTTGTTATATTTGTATACTCCAAATGGAGTAGTGAAATAGATGTTACCCTTCACCTTGTTTACATAAACATTCCTATTAGAAGGCAGCCCCTTATTCTTTCCATAGTATTTAATGCTCTTCAGGCAAAAAGTTGATAGATCAATTTCAAAACGGATTAATCCTCTGTCATTGTTATGCAACCATATTATATTATCCGATTCAAATTCAAAGTTTTCTGCAGAATCATTCATCCCCTCTAGTCTCTTTTTTAGCTTCCATACCCCTTGCTCCTTTTGCATCACATAAATGCCATCATACATTCCCAACAACACCTTATCGGGATGATTATCCATCACCTTACAATTCCACACCCCTGATATTGTTCCAATTCTTTTCATAGTTTCTCCCTTCACCAGAAAAATTCCTCTATCGTGCAGACAAAAAATATCATTGCCCACCCTACACAAGTCCCACACTTGCCCACTGGATTGGTCAACATGACGAATGTCAAGCTGTTTATCATTTAATGATACGGGATAATTAGTGAAATAAAGGCCACGGTTTGTTCCTAAATAAAGATAATTTCCTGAGAGAATGGCTGAATATCCAGCCCCATAAGAGTAAGGATAAGAATAAAGATTAGTTAAAGGAGAACTCATACAGATATAATCAATGCCATTGTCGAGCCCCGCCCAGAGATTCTCTCTACTATCAAATCCGAGAGAAAGGACTGTATTGTTTTGCAGCCCGTTATTTTCATTGAAATACTTCACCTGCATCGTATTCTTATCAATAAGAATCAATCCCATGTGCACAGTACCCAAAGCTATCTGATCCTTTGAAGATGCAATTGAAAAGATTTCATTTTGTGACATAAAAGTCTCTACCCCAGTAATAAACCGAGTTAGTTTTTTCCCGTCCCAATAGTATAGGCCATCATAAGCAGTAGCAATGATAACTCCCTTTTTATGAGGAATAATTCCACGTATTCTTTTTGAAATAAGCTCCTCAGCACCAGGTAAAGGAAAAAACGAATTTCCTATAAGAATCTGAACACCCTTGCTGGTGCCAATATACAAAATGCCATTTACCAGACTAGAACAATCTATTTTACTATTGGCAACAATAAGTGTGTATTTCCCATTAAGATATTTCAGCACCACTCCGTCTGCCTGCCAATAAAGAATATTATCATTTTCATGAATTTGCCAAATATTGCCTATAGAACGTAACGAAGCCCTTACAGAATCAGACATGCAATGATAAACCAGTTTGCCTCGTTCATCAGGTTCAAAATAGCCATACTCATTTATACCTCCCACATAAATTCTTTTTCTTGTACGAGAAGGAAAGACAGAACGTACATCTGCGCCATTATTCATAGGAAAAACGCCCCAATCGCTGCCATCAAATTGCAGCATTCCGTTTTTATTGGCAAAGAAAACCCAGTTATTATAGTAAGAAGCAACCTGCCATGTTTGCGAACCTTTACCATAAACCTCTTTTTTATAATGAATGATAAAATTATTCCAGCTTGCTGATAGTCTGGTTATAGGAAAAAAAGATAGGATTAAAAACAATAATAATTTGCTCAGTTTTTGTGTTTTTGATTTCATGTATTAGGATTAATTTAAGGTTCATTAAACATATCCGACAACACAAATGTACCAATTAGAATTTACATATCAAATTAGTTGCACTGAATTTTTACCTTACTAGTCTCTTCTCTCGGTGAATAAGGCATTAATGGAGGGTGACACCATTGCACATTCAACCATTACTGCTAATTGTTCCATATATTTAACTATTTAAGTATACATTATAGGTATTAAATTATAAATAGTTGATTGAAAAAGATAGAAATTTTACAACTATTTATCACAGTTTATCTATACATTGATCTATCTATAAAAAGAAATAAAACGAAAAGTGATGAAAGAACAAACAGGTATGTAATCTGTTTATAAAATATAGGTTATTACGCATAACATCATTGTATATGAAAACTATTTATTTGTTTCTTGTCTTTCTATTTCCCGTGCTTAGCAACTCTGCACAGAGTAATCAGAGAACAGTTGAGTCTTTATCCACTTACACAGTTAAAGGAACAGTCATTGATTCTATTTCCAATCAAAGTGTACAATACGCTACCTTAAGTATTGCAGCGGCACGCTTACCTCAGAACTCCATTAAGGTCTTAGTGAGTGATAATAACGGAAATTTCAATGCTTCTTTCAATGCTTCCCCTGGGAATTATATTGTTACCATACAGTTTGTAGGAATGAAGACGACTGTGAAAAGATTCACTCTTTCTTCGAATCAGAAACTAGTTTCTCTTGGCAAAATCTATATGGCCGAAACGTCTAAAGAACTAAATGAGGTTGTTGTTGTGGCACAAAAACCTTTAGTAAAAATAGATATTGATAAATTGACCTATAGTATAGAAAATGACCCGGAATCAAAGACAACCAGCACATTGGATATGCTTCGTAAGATACCAATGATTACAGTGGATAATGAAGATAACATTCAGCTAAAAGGATCTTCTGACTTTAAGATATACTTGAACGGAAAACCCTCTAATATGATAAGTAATAATCCAAGTGATGTACTTAAGAGCATGCCAGCAAGTACCATCAAGAGTGTGGAAGTAATTACCGATCCGGGAGCTAAATATGACGCTGAAGGAGTGGGTGGAATCATTAATATAATAACTACTAAAAGTGGAATTGAAGGATACACAGCTACAGTTCGTGGCAATGCCAGTGCATTGGGTCGATTTGGTGGTGGTACTTATCTGTCTCTGAAAGCTGGAAAAATTGGTATAACGGGAAACTATAACTATAACTACAATAATTCACCTTATAATGATTCTTATCTGGAACGTACCAACTCTATAAGTAATACTGAAAGATATATGGCTCAGAATGGACGTTCAAAAAACAAGGGACCTTTTCAGTTTGGGACTGTAGAAGCTAGCTATGAAATCGATTCATTAAATTTAATAAGCTTATCATTTGATCGATTTAACGGAGATCTGACTAGCCTTTCAGATTATCAGGTTGATATGAAAAAGGCCGACTATAGCCCGTACTACAGTTATGACAGAAACAGTAACTCTACCCGTACGTTTGGATCTACAGAAGTTGGCTTCGACTATCAGCGTTCTACCCATTTGAAAGACGAGCTTCTCACAATTTCCTATCAATTTGAGAATAATCCCAACAACAGCAAAAGTAACACTTTGCTAAAGAATCTTTCGGGTACGGTTCCCGGTATCTTGTCGCATTCTCAGTACAACATAAACAATGCTTCAACAAATGAACATACTGTTCAGATAGATTATACGCGCCCCATCCGGGAAGGTCAGAAGCTGGAAACAGGAGTTAAGTACATTCTTCGCAATAGTAATAGTGAAACAGACCGTTGGCAAAATGACACTTTAGTGATTGACCCATCAAACGATTTCAAGCATATACAAAAGATTTACTCTGCATATCTTAGTTATGACATCAAAATAAATAAGTTCAGTATAAAAGTAGGTGCCCGGGAAGAGGGGACCTCACAGAAAGTAAAATACAATCTTGCCCCAGACATGAATTTCAACACCAATTATTCTAATCTAGTTCCTTCGGCTACGGTTTCTTATATGCTGTCTGATGCTGAACAAATTCGCTTTGGTTATACAATGCGCATTCGTCGTCCGGGCATTCGAAACTTAAATCCGTACGTTAACAATACAGACCCACAGAACATCAGCTACGGTAATCCTGGCCTAAACCCCGAGAAAAGTAATAATCTGAATCTGAATTACAGCCTGTTTACGCGAAAACTAAATATCAATGCCAGCTTAAGCTATAATTTTGTAAATAACGGAATAGAGAGTTACACCTTTATTGATCCAGAGAAACCGAATGTAAGTCAAACTACTTACGATAATATTGGTCACACTCACCGCACCAGCTTTTCTTTATATGGAAAATGGAATGCATCCACCAACTTGAATGTTACTTTAAATGGAGGAATCTTTTATGTAAATATGAAGAGTGACGCAACACAATCAACAACGGCACTAAGTACCAATGGATTCTTTTACAATGGATTTACATCAATACAGTATACTTTTCCAAAAGACCTGCGATTGAATTTGAACGGAGGCTACTTTGCTCCTAGGATTAATCTACAGGGAAAATCATCTGCATTCTACTTTACAAGCTTTTCTGTAAGCAAAGATCTCATGAATAAGAAATTGTCTGTTTCTCTCACCTGCTCAGATCCATTCTGGAAGACGAAGAAATATACCAGTTCAACTACTGACAATACCTTTTCTATGAGAAATATAAATTATATAAATGCCCGCGACTTTAGAATAAGCGTTTCATATAGGTTTGGCACACTCAAAACATCGGCTACAAAGAAAGCTAAAAAAGGAATCACAAACGAAGACATTAAGACTGATGAGAACCCGGTAGAAGGAGTCGATACAAACAATAATAGCAGATAATAATATATAAACAAGGGTGTCCAATAAATAATTGAACACCCTTGTTTATATATTATTATGATGATTTACTCAGCAGAGACTTCGTCTATAAACATAGTAGCTGCTTTACCTTTTCCATCGTGCCATTGAGGTATAGAAGTAGTATTATTCGCTACCACTTTAATAAATCTGGCCTGTGTAGCTGAGAAACCAAGTGTATACTCTGTTATTCCATTCTTATCTTCCTTTTTAGCTTCAGGAAGGACCAATTTTGCAGCTTCTTTAAAATCCTTGCCGTCTGCCGACAGATAAACTGTTATATCTTTTGGAGGGAATACCCAGTCTCCTTTAGATACCAAAGTACCTACACGAACAGAAGTAAGTTTTGTGCTTTCTGCCAAATCAATAGTTACATCCATCGGCTCTGCATTAAAACCTAACCACATGCCCAAGAAGGAACTATTGCCGCCACGGATTCCATCTACCAATGTTGGAACACCGCCAAAAGTATACGCCTTACTTGGATTTGTATTGAGCACAGCTTTCTTTCCGGTTGTTTTGCTGAAAGCAAATGCTTTCTCCAGATTACGGATCTTCATATTACTTCTATCCACCATAGCCTTGAGGGTACAAGTGTGAAGTATCTCAATTGGAGAAGTGTATATTGTACTGTTTGCAGTAGGCTCTGTTCCATCTAAAGTATAGTAAATAGGAGCATTTCCTATCGCATTCAATGTAGCTTCCACACATCCCTTTTCAGTATTTACTGCATACGAACCACTTACACCAAAAATGTGTTTTGCATAATTTAATCCCATCTCATCATAAATGCTGGCTATATGTCCAATACGTGTGGTAAAATCAGTGTAGCTTTTCTTTTCAGGAAGCGTCCACTGTACTTCGCTTAACGCAGCAAGACGTGGCAACAACATGTATTCCAATTGCTCATTGCTTAGAATATATTCTGTCCATAAGTTAGCCTGAGTTCCAATAATAAATTTACTTTCTTCTTTTGTCAGCTCAGCAGGTATCGGCTCAAAGGAATAAACACGTTCCACAGTAGTGAATCCTCCGATAGCAAATGGTTCATTTTCATCCAATGACTGATAGTGGTCAAAGTATAAATGTGAACCAGGAGTCATAATCACATCATGTTTCAGACGTGCAGCTTCAATTCCGCCTTCCATACCTCTCCATGACATTACAGTTGCATTAGGAGCAAGTCCGCCTTCAAGAATTTCGTCCCAACCAATAATTTTACGTCCTTTACTATTCACAAATTTCTCCATACGAGAAATAGCATAACTTTGCAGACGAGCCTCAGCAGAATGTTTTTCATCCGCTTTCAATCCAAGTTCTTTGATCTTAGCCTGACAAGTAGGACATTTTTCCCAACGTACCTTAGGACATTCATCACCTCCGATATGAATATATTTAGAAGGGAAAAGATCCATAACTTCACTCAGCACATTTTCAAGAAAAGTAAATGTAGATTCCTTGCCAATACATAAAACATCATCGGCAACACCCCATTGGCCCCACACATCATAAGGACCACCAGTACATCCCAATTCAGGATAAGCTGTCAAAGCGGCAAGCATGTGTCCCGGAAGATCAATTTCAGGAACAATCGTAATGAAACGATCCTGAGCATATTTCACTATTTCTTTTATTTCTCCTTGAGTATAGAAACCTCCGTATGGTTTACCATCGTAAGTCCCCCACTCTTTCTTTATCATAGTCTGTTTACGAGTACTTCCGATAGAAGTCAGTTTTGGGTATCTCTTAATTTCAATTCTCCATCCCTGATCATCAGTAAGATGAAAATGCATATAGTTCAATTTATGAGCAGCCAGTACATCTATGTACTTCTTCACCTCATCTATACCAAAGAAATGGCGTGATACATCAAGATGCATTCCTCTGTATTTAAAACGGGGAGCATCATTAATCTCTGTGCAAGGCAGTTCCCATTTCTGGTCTTTTGCCAATCCTTTTCCATAAACAGCAACAGGAAGTAGCTGTTTCATTGTTTGAACGGCATGATAAAAACCTTCTGGAGCAGATGCTTCAACAAGTACTCCGTCTTTCTGTATATTAAGCATATAACCTTCTGCCGGAATCTTCTTATTCTTTATAAAAGAGATAGCATTACTTGAAGCTTTCTTTGTTGCTTTAGCAATAACCTTCACATTGAAACCCGAAGTAAGATTCAATTGCTTTGCAAAATCTTCAGCAACTTTAGCACATTTACTGTCAGCACCCGACTGAATAATGAATTCACAATTATTATTCAGTGCAAAATGTCCCTCTGCTGGTACCATTGAGTTGGGAAGAGGAACAAGATCATAATTGCCCGCTTTCATAACACTACCGTATGCAAGAAAGGAACAAAACAGGAGAATTGAAAAGAGTTTTTTCATGTTGTCTATTTTCTTTGTTTAAAGGATAAATTAGGTATAATGGACAAATATAAAAATAAATTATTATTCATATGAATGTATTCTAAGAAATCACCCCTTATAATAAGATTTTTTAATAATAAAGATTTCATTCTATAGATTATTAATAATAAAAAGATATTGTAGCCATATTTTCTTTAGATAGTCTTTAAAAGGCAAATAAAGATCCAATACCCCCTGCATAGAAGGATCTATACCAAAACAAACAAACCTCTATCCTTGTTTTTATATTATAATATAAACATTAAATTCAGGAGGGTACTACGATGTCACTTAAAATAAACAAAGAACAATCTGACCATGAACGGCATGCAATGATAAAAGAGCAGATTGAATTCAGAGGAATAAAAAACAGAGCCCTTCTTGTTGCTCTTGAAAAAATACCTAGACATCTTTTTGTACCTTTGGAGTTCCGCCAGTATGCATATTCAGACCAGGCACTCCCCTCCTATTGCGGTCAAACAATATCCCAACCTTATATTGTTGCAAAGATGACAGAGCTGCTATCCCTTAAAAAGACTGATAAAGTTCTCGAAATAGGTACCGGCACCGGATATCAAACAGCCATATTGGCCGAGCTTGCAGGTACAATCTACACAATGGAGATTATTCCGGAGCTACATGACATAGCAAAAGTCAACCCGGTTATACAAAAGTATAATAACATTCATTTCATCCTTGGCAACGGCTATAAAGGTTATCAGGAAGCCGCACCTTTCAATGCAATCATTGTAACAGCAGCTCCACCATATATTCCCGAAATGCTGGTAGAGCAACTATCACCCGGAGGAAGAATGGTAATTCCCGTGGGAGTCTATGAACAAACGCTCTACCTCCTCACTAAAGATATTAACGGCAAGGTAATGATGTATCCTCTTTTAGGAGTTCAATTCGTTCCAATGATAAAGAAATAAAAGTGCTTATATATGCAGTCCTTTTTTGTATTCACCCGGCGTTAGTCCTGTTATATTTTTAAAGAGCTTATTAAAATAAGATATATTATCAAAAGAGAGATTGTAGGCAATTTCTTTTATTGTCAAATTATCTATGATAAGCATCATCTGGGCTCTTTCAATTTTCTTTTGATTGATATATTGCATTGGGGTACATTTCATCTCTTTCTTAAATAGCCGGATAAAATGATCATCTGTGAGAAAGCATAAGCTTGACAGCTGATTAATATTTAATGTTTTATCTATGTTTTTCCGGATATAGCGTAATGCCTTTAAAATCCTGTTATCTGTTACTTCTATCCTTAACTCAGCCTTTTTCAAGAACCGGGAAAAAAGTTGTTGCAAAATTCCTTTTGTCTCTATTCTCAGGTAATAAGGCAATTGTGCATTTTCCGAGATGTTCTTCATTAATGTCTGTGAATTATCATAGAAAGATGGATCATAACGCATTAATTCGCGGTTCGGATTTATTTCAAGTAAACGTTTTACCAATTGAACATCCACATCTGTAGTTTCCACTTCAACCGGCAGATTCAACTGTTCAAGAATACTGAAAGTATCAGTCTGTTCTTCGTAAATATGAATATAATATAAAGAAAAGTACCCATCGCACACGTAACTGTGTAATGTAAAAGAAGGAATCAGGTAAAGATGACAGGGGGTGAGATTATAAGTGCCGTCGGGCAATACTATCTTTGCATTACCACCTTCCACCCAATATAGCCTTGTGAACGGGCTACTTACATTACTCCAGTTCCAATCTGCATTATGAATAGCATGCCCTATATTCAACAAAGTAAAGTTTAAACATTCTTTCTCTTTAGTCATATATGTTTTTCATTTTCATTTAGGCGAAGATAATTTAATAATTTAAATATACCCCCAGCCCGCTTAAGAAACATAGAAATAATATTATTTTTTATCGAAATAATATTATTAAAGGATAATTCATATAAATACATAACAACAAGATTATAAACGATAAACATTATTTTAAAATAATAAAACAACGGAATAATGTTATAATGTGTCGGGATAGTGCAACATTTATCCGATCATACTCTATATATTTGCATTCGTAGAATAATGTAAATACAAACCAGAGTTCAACCATATTAAAAACACACTAATGAAAAACATCTTATTCGCTACATTGTTTATAACCCTCTTTGGACAAACATCTTTTGCACAAGGAAACGGTCAATCAGCATCTACTTCAAAAGAGCCCATGCAAACGGGAAAGTTTGAACCTACATGGGAATCCTTGAAACAATATGAGGTACCAGAATGGTATCGTAATGCAAAGTTTGGAATCTGGGCGCATTGGGGTCCTCAATGCCAACCGGAAGACGGTGATTGGTACGGTCGTGGAATGTACGAAGAAGGTTCCCGTCAATACAAGTCTCATCTTAAAAAGTACGGTCATCCTTCAAAGTTCGGCTTCAAAGATGTTATCCATGAATGGAAAGCCGAAAAGTGGGATCCGGAAAAACTAGTGAAACTGTATAAACGTGCAGGTGCGCAATACTTCTTTGCAATGGGCAATCACCATGACAATTTCGATTTATGGGATAGCAAATATCATAACTGGAACTCCACTAAAATAGGTCCCAAGAAAGATATACTGGGAGGTTGGGCCAAGGCTGCCAAACACAACGGCTTACCATTTGGAGTAAGTATTCATGCCTCACACGCATGGACCTGGTATGAAACAGCTCAGGGAGCCGACAAACAAGGCCCTCTAGCCGGAATTCCTTATGATGGGAAACTTACTAAAAAAGATGGAAAAGGACAATGGTGGGATGGTTTAGATCCGCAGGAACTATACGCACAGAATCATGAGCTTAGTAGTAAAAGTCAGAATCACGGTGCCATCCATTCTCAATGGGATTGGGCAGATGGTGCATCAGTTCCCAGCAAGGAATATTGCGACAATTTTTATGACAGGACTGTTGATATGATTAATAAATACAATCCCGATTTACTCTATTTTGATGATACGGCTCTTCCTCTATGGCCTGTAAGTGATGCCGGACTACGTATTGCTGCCGACTTTTACAATAGTAATATGAAGAGAAACAATGGAAAGCTGGATGCAGTTATTTTTGGGAAGGTTCTTACACCAGAGCAAAAAGAGTGCATTGTCTGGGATGTTGAAAGAGGTGCTCCCGACAAGATGCAGGAAAAAGCATGGCAAACATGTTCGTGCATCGGAGATTGGCACTATAATCGCTCTGTTTACGATAACAATCAATATAAATCAGCAAAGACAGTAATACAAATGCTTGCAGATATAGTAAGTAAAAACGGCAATCTTTTACTAAATATCCCTGTTCGCGGTGATGGAACCATCGACGATAAAGAAGTAGCTGTGTTAGAAGGAATAGCAGGATGGATGGATATTAATAAAGAATCTATCTTTGACACTCGCCCCTGGACCACCTTTGGAGAAGGTCCCGATGCCGAGAAAAAGAATCCGATGAATGCACAAGGATTCAATGAAGGCAAGAACAAATACACTGCTGAAGATATCCGTTTTACAGAGAAAAAAGGAACACTGTATGCCATTGTAATGGAGTGGCCTGAGAATGGCAAAATTGTTATCAAGTCATTGTCTGCCAATTCTCCTAACTATGACAAGGAGATTAAGAAAGTACAACTATTGGGACACGGAAAAATATCGTTTACCCGTGACAGTAGCGGACTCATCGTTACTCTTCCAGAACAGAAGTCCAAAAACATGCCGCTGGTTCTGAAGATTAATAACTAACCTTTTGGTATTAATAATATGGAAACAAAAGAAACAGGATATCGCGTTCAGGAATACAATGGACCGGTAAAGAGATATTGCCAGACACTTGATTTGAAAGATGATCCGGAGCTGATTGCCGAATATAGAAAAAGACACAGCGAAGCTGAAGCATGGCCAGAGATTCTTAACGGAATCAGAGAGGTAGGAATCCTTGAAATGGAAATATACATATTGGGCACATGCTTGTTTATGATTGTAGAAACACCACTCGATTTCGACTGGGATTCGGCCATGAACAAACTGGCCACCTTGCCTTTACAGGTTGAATGGGAAGAATACATGTCTATCTTTCAGGTTTCAGAGCCGGGAGCTTCATCCGCCGAGAAATGGAAGCTAATGGACAGGATGTTTCATTTATATAATACTTAGTTTGACATACAAATTATCTGCGTTTATTAGATTTAAATAGTTTTTTAAGATTAATTTCGCTGATGTTTTTCATCTTAATCCTGCAATAAAAGTAGCGTAGTGATACGGCACCTTTATGAGGGCACTGAAAAACTGGCTCTTTAGGTTTTTCGGCAATTAAATTACTCAGCACATATCCATTAAAAGATTGGGATATGTGCTGTTTTTTTTATACCTTTATAAGTATAAATCAATCCGATATGCTTCCATTGCAACAAGCCATACCGTTCAGTAATTACACAGATCTATACGATTTGCTTATTCCACAGGACAATCTATTGCGTCAAATAAACGACCTGATAGACTTCTCTTTCGTCCATAAGGAACTCCTGGACAAATACTGCCTGAATAACGGTCGTACGGCCGAGTGCCCGATCAGGATGTTCAAATATCTTTTGTTAAAGACAATCTTTGATATTTCGGACGTGGACGTTGTTGAACGCTCGCGATATGATCTTTCATTCAAATACTTTTTGGATCTGGCTCCCGAGGAAACCGAATTGATCTCTCCAAGTTCTTTGTGTAAGTTTCGCCGACTCCGTTTGAAGGACAAGGATTTGTTGAATCTGCTTATAGGAACGACAGTGTCTATTGCAATAGACAAGGGAATCATCAAGTCAAAGACCATTATTGTTGATTCCACACACACCGGTTCACGGAGCAACCCGTATTCGCCTGTCGAGATTTTGCGACTTCGTTCAAAGCAGTTGCGCAAGAGCCTTTATGATGTGGAGGAGTCAATAAAAGAAGGTTTGCCCCTGAAGAATGAAGATGACGATCTGGAGCATGAGCTTGATTATACCAAAGCGTTGTTTGAAGTCGTATCCGACAACGAGACATTGGTCAATGTTCCCAAAGTCAGAGAGCGTCTGAACATGCTCAAGGAAACGCTTTCAGATATCGAGGATCATTATGTCAGCTCCACAGATGAAGATGCACGGGTTGGACACAAAAGCCAGGACAAGTCGTTCTTTGGCTATAAGACACACATCGCCATGAGTGACGAACGTATAATCACTGCCGCCACAGTCACTTCCGGGGAGAAGGGTGACGGTCCCCAATTACCCGAACTTGTTGAACAGAGCCGAAACAACGGCATGGAAGTTGAAACAGTCATTGGAGACACCGCATATTCGGGAAAGAACAACATTCAGCTCGCTCAAGATGAGCAAAAAGGATTTGAACTGGTGGCAAAACTTAATCCTGCCATAAGCCAAGGCTCCCGACGGGCGGAGCAAAGTTTTGAATTCAATAAGGATGCGGGTATGTTCGTATGCCCTGCAGGGCATATGGCGATACGGCGTGCCAAGCAGGGTAAAAAGAATCAAGGAAAGAATCAGTTTATCGTATACTTCTTCAATACTGACAAATGTCGGATATGTGGCAGGCGGCAAGGATGTTACAAAGAGGGTGCAAAAACGAAAACCTACTCGGTCAGGATTAAATCTGACGAACATAAACACCAGATAGATTTTCAAGAAACGGATGAATTTAGGGCCAAATCTAGATCACGATACAAGATAGAAGCTAAAAATGCGGAACTTAAGAATGTCTTCGGGTATGATAGGGCATTGTCATACGGCCTGACATGCATGCAACTTCAAGGCGCCATGGCCATTTTTGCTGCAAATGTCAAGAGAATTCTCAAATTAATCTAAGAAGGCGTATTTTCCCTGTAAATCAACTGAAAAATGCCCATGTAGCAATGTTTACGACTATCCGAACCCTTTCAAGTTTATTTTTCAGGAAATATAGAAAAATAGCCAAGTCCGATTTCTGGGCTTGGCTATTTTGAATTTTATCGACTCGTGAACGATAATCTGAAAAATTGAAAGACTTTTTCAGTGCCCTCCACCTTTATTGCGGGATTTTTTAATTCTTCTCTAAATAGTTTTTTCACATATCCACGCTCTGATTTATCATTAGAAATAGCTACATTTGTTAATCAACAGAAAATTGATCTAATGAAAAATAAATACTGCCCACAATGTGGGAATGAAATTCCATTCAATGAGATTCATAAATGTTTATGGAATAATAATCGCAAAATTACATGTCAATTTTGTGGTGATAAATCAGTTGTAAAATCAAAAGGAGGATCATGGAAGGGGATATTAGGCGCTCTTGCTTTTTCTGTTCCCTACAATTTACTATTTCTCTATTTAGGGTGCAGCTTCTTGATGTCAATTATCGGAGGATTATGCATCTGGTTTATTTCATGTGCAATACTCTTGACTGAATCTTTCCTTAAATGCAAAATTCAGAAAATAAAATCTACTAAATGAACGACTACTAAAAAAATATTAGGAGAATAATAACTACTCTCCTAATACTTTTCTGCCCTTGTATTCTATTGCTTATATTTTATTCCACCAGCAAAACAATCTGTTGTTTTTCGTACATATCTACTTTGGGCAGGGAAACAACGCTGTCCTTATCCTTGAAGTCCGGCCAAGCCGATTTGGGTAGATAGATTGGTGCATCCTTACGCAGAGGAAGAATCCTAATGGACAAAATCTGATGATAAATATCCGGAGCATAGCGCTTCAAGCCAAGCTCGAATGGTTTACCGTTATAGAAATTGTCTGTCAGCAACTTATCGCCCAGATAAATTCTTGCTACATCACCTGTATAAGGGAAGCTCAGGTAAAGATCACGCTGCAGATCAATATGCTCAGGCAATTCTACATTCCATACAGCAGCTCCTTTTTCAAAGTCAGAATCTTCCGGCTGAATGGCAACCTTTGCCTTGCCTATTTCAATCTTACGAGCCACACCAGCTTCCTTTACCAGCTTTAAAGAAACTGCTAGAGGTCTTACTTCGGGACGATTTATCTCATAACGCGTAAACATTCCATCGTGAGAGCCTTTCAAATCTTTCCTATTCACTGATAGTTTCTGAGGAGCAGGATATATGGATACAAAAGCTTTATCTGTGGTTTTGGTATCAAGTTGCAAGTGATTACCATCACAAGTCAGTCCGCCCTCCGATAGAAATAAACGTTCCTTCCCTGCCAACTCTGCCTTCCAGCATTTCAGCGAAGAAGCATCACTTAGCAAAACAATATTTATCTGTCGTCCTCTGGCATCGCACAGACGAATTGCAGCATCGGTACCGGGCTTCACATCTGTAAAACAGATACGTCTGCCAGCTTTCCTAGCTTTTACAGAAGAAGAGAGAACTTTCACTCCTTTTTCTGCAAAGACAAATTCAGCAGGTATGCCTTCACTCTTCGCAAATACTACAGTCAACTCCTTTCCATCGGTCAGCTTCGCTATGGGCTGAGTAGTTGCATAGACCAGCGAAGCCCCGTTCAGTTTCATGTTAAACGGCCAGAAGAAGCTGCAATCTGAAGGAACGGTTACAGGTACCGAAGGGAAAGTCAACCGGCCATCGGGTAAATCAACATCAAACTGCACACCTTCTTTCGGAGCCAGCGATTTCAGCCTGTGATAATTGTTCACAAATACATATCCGCTGTGTCCATCGCTCCTCACACACCAACGTAACAGAGAATCGGCATTGAAATTAGTCGATGCATTGGCAGGAAATGAAGGTTGCATGGTAGTCAGTTCCGAACCAAAGTCATGCAGGAACAGATGCAATCGCCTCAATAAATGATATTGTCCGTTCATCTGCCCGAATTCACCCAACGGAGCCTGAAAATCGTACGATTTCACCGGAAGATCATTCCAGTAAGTATGATTGCTGGCCTGCTTCTCATTCAGCGTAGAAAGTACACCTTCAGGATTCGTTCCCCCATGATACATATAATATCCCGGCAGATTACTTCCCGAACCTACACGTACCAAAGCCATAGAATAGACATCCATCGGGGCAATGCTTATACGGCGGTGATAACTCGGCATCATTCCGCCTCCCAGTTCACAGGTAAGGTACGGATAAGCCATATCACCCCTATCGTCCTTATCAGATTGCTTAGGCAACTGCTCTGTGGCAATCACCGTCGATCCGCGGAAAGAGCGGAATATATAACTCTTGCCATAATCACCCGGCATTTCCTTCAGTGATCTGTCCCAGAATCCGTCGGCATAATCACCATATAGCGGGATGATCTCACCAAAAGTAGCTGGTGAGCTCAGCTTTGGCCATCCTGTTCTGGTATAAAGCGGCACATCAAAACCAATCTCTCTCACCATCTTTTTCAGTGTCATCAAGTGCACCCACATACCACCATACTCATTCTCAAGCTGAACGCCGATTACCGGTCCGCCATCTTTCCACATCATGCCTTTTACCTGATCAAAGATGTGGCTATACCAGTCTTGCAACTCAGCCAGATATTCAGGATTATTTTCACGAAGCTTAAAGCCACCGTTCACCATCCATTCCGGGAAACCACCGTTACGTACTTCACCGTGGCACCATGGCCCTATTCTCAGCACCACATACAAGCCCAGTTCGTGGCAAAGCTCAACAAACTTATGCAAATCATGTTGTCCTGACCAGTTATACTTGCCCTTCACTTCTTCGTGATGAACCCAGAAAATATAGGTAGCCACCACATTTATTCCTCCGGCCTTCATCTTTAGAAGCTCATTGCGCCACTCCCCTTCAGGATAACGGGAAAAATGAAACTCCCCCATTACCGGCAGCACAGGTTCCCCGTTTAACAGCATGCTCTGCGAATTAAACGTAACAGTACTCCCCTGAGGATTCACAGCCGTGCCAAGATGGAATATATCCCCGTTCATCTTTTCTCCCTTAGGTACTTTTACTACATATAGTTTTTGTTTATCTGCATTTTTCAGCGAAACAACGTGCTGATTATCTTTCAATACAGCATGCACTGATGCGTTGGCATTACAAAGACAACAAGCCGCAAACAGTCCGCCGATTATATACTCTTTTTTCATTCTTTTGCCTGATAGATTTATGAATTAACGAATTATTGCGGAAAGATAAGAATAAATTAGGACATATACGTTTTCTTCATACCTTTCATCACCCATTTATCCTTTACTTTCTCAAAAGTAACTTCACCTCCTTGAAAATCTCCATAATAATGTGCAATAGCTTGCGTCAATTCTCTATTAAAAGTGATTTTTGAAAGGATTGGAGATGATTCCAAGGTCCAAGAAAAGCCAAAGCCAGGTCCGGAAATATAAATATAATGGTATAATCTTTGTGCTCTACTACTAGATTCATTATATAAATCAATACTAGCAGCATATTCTCCTTTCTCTTTATATATCTTTTCTAAAGAAAAATTGATTAACGCTTCTTTATATTCTTTTGTGAGATAAACTACGTTATATTTTTCAATTGGTGGTCTAAAGTTCATAATTGTGTCAGGTTCAGAGTCAGCTACCATATAATCAATTTGATTCTGTACAACAAAATGCATTGATTTTCCCTTGAATTTACAAAACACTTTGTAAATATCATAAATAGCCGTATAAACCTTATTTTGATGGATAAACTCATCAGTATTCGGTTTTACAGACTTGTGCCATTCTTCAAAGAAAGCATTCAGACGAACCAAATCATTTTCTTTATAAGCAGTTTCAAGTTGCTTAGATAAATATTCAGATGTATGTTTGGGATAATAATTATCCTGCACCTTTTCCTTGCATGAAGAAAAAAGAAATGTCATTATCAGACTTGTAATAATCCATTTTACTAATGCTTTATTCATCTTAAGTTTTGATTATATAATTTGCTATTAGTTTTTTCTATTAACATATTGGTCTATAAAAGTATAATAAGGCAAACACTCACAATGAGAACTATTATTTATGTAAAATACTTTATTTTTAGCAAATAAAAAGAATTCACCAGTCATTGTACTCCATTGTTCAATATTGTTCTTTATTTCTTTTCTAAGACATTGGCTCGATTCTATTTGAAAACGATTCAAACTACTAACTATCGAAGATGAAACCCTTTTATTTACTCTTACTAAAGCACCGTTATCTTTATAAGATCCTGACAGATAATAACCATGATGTTCTTTTTTGAGCATATAGTTTTCAAGATAATAATAACATCCGGTTGCACGATACGCAAAAGCGATAGTTTCAGCATCTAAAAGGTCACTTTCAGATATTAAATCAACAAACTGATACCTGATTTTACTTTTTAAATTAATGATAGTATCAGTTTTCAATACCAACTTTGCTTTCTGATCAAAATCAAAAACCGATTTAATGTGATAAGTATACTCTCCTGTTTTCAAACTATCCCAAAACAAAGTAGTTTCCTTTTTAACCGAATCATAATCTACTTTTTTAACCCTTAAAGTATCATGATTATTAGTAAGAAAAGCATTTGATAAAAGGCAGAAACTAACACTACTATCAAATACAATAGTTAAGTTATACTTATCAGCATTCAACGTTTTATTCCTGCAACTGCAAATAAAGAGTGTTGATAATAAAACTACTGTTACTAATATATTAAAAGTAATTTTCATTTTTCAGTTAAAATAATTTTTATTATAAAGGCAAAGCAAAAGTAAGCGGAACAATATAATAAACAGAAACATTTACCCCATTTGTTTTACCGGAAATCCAGTTGGGCATACTCCTAATCACTCTAAGAGCTTCTTTATCACAATAAGCATCTAGCGATCGTAGTATTTGAGCATCACAAAGTTTTCCATCTTTAGAAACTACAAATCGGACATATACATTGCCAGAAATTTTATATTTCTTTGATAGCTCAGGATATTTTATATTTTTAGCTATAAATTGTTTCATGGCTACTAGTCCTCCGTGGAATTGTGGCATTTGTTCCACCACTGTAAAAATTGTCTCTGAATATTTATTTTCTATTCCACCACATGTAACTATGGAATTGAAATCTGCATTTGTGGCCACTTTTTGATCTGTGTTTTTCTTGAAATCAACAACTATTACACGATGCATATCTGAGGGCACTCCATTTATATTTCCGGGAATCCATCTTGGCATATTCTTTACCAGACGAACAGCTTCTGCATCACAGTATGGATCAAGAGAAGTCATCACAATAACCTTCTCTATTACTCCTGTTTTGGTCACAACACAATTTATTTCTACTGTCCCCTGCACTTTGTTTCTTGCCGATATCTCGGGATACTTAAGATTTTCTTTTATGTATTTTCGTAATGCATGGGCTCCTCCCGGAAATTGCGGAAAGACTTCTGTTACAGAACCTCTTTTAGCTATTCTACTTCGCTGATGGATAGTATCATCAACCTGAATAAATCTATTTGGAACGTTTGAAAATAATTTTATACTTGCAAAGATTGAAGTGCTAATTATAAAAAATGTAAGCACTAGATAGGTTGTCTTTTTCATAGTTTTTTTTTATTCCTTCAGCACATAAATTCAATAAGAAATATTACTCTTATTGAATAGCACATTAACTTAACAAAGATAATATTTCTTTAGATAAAAAAAGAAATATACATTAAACATATTTCACCATAAAAATGGTTCTTTATAAAACACTTCTTTTTTTACTGATAGATGACACCCTATTAAGCATTTTTAGCGAATAAACATGCTAATACTATAACTTTTATCAACCTTTCCAAACACAGATTTGTTTAAACCTTAGGAATTATATTAGAAAAGAATAGAAACAACAATTTAAAACAGAAGAAGATGGAAAAAGTATTGATAGCAATAGATTATGATGAAACAGCACAAAAAGTTGCTGAAGAGGGTTATGCATTGGCAAAAGCTATGAATGCTCAGGCAATATTATTGCACGTATTACATGAACGACCCAATTACTATATTGACAGTCCCTCTGTTTATGAAATGCACATTGGCTACATTGAAGATTTAAAAATTGCAATTCAAAAGTTTCTGGATAATACAAAGAAGCACCTTGGCGATAAACATATTCTCACAGTACTGAAAGAAGGCGATATTGCCGAGACAATCTTAGAAACTGCCAGAGATTTGGGCGTTGATATTATTGTGATGGGAACTCATAGCAGAAGATGGTTGGAAAATATTATTATGGGAAGTGATGCAAAATCGGTATTAAAGAGAACCCCCATCCCACTTTACATTGTTCCACTAAAGATACAGGACTGACAACAACCGTTTTTTGTAAACAGACACGGTGTAACAGCTGCGAGTTTATTAATTAAAATTTTATAGAAATGGTAAAGAAGAAAGTTTTCGTTAGTTTCGATCATGACAATGACCGGCAGTACAGAAATCTTTTAGAAGAATGGAATGCAAATTCTGAGTTTGAATTTTGTTTTAATAACCTATCACCAAATGAAATAAAGAAAGAAGATATACCAAAAGTAAAAGATGCTTTAACCAGAAAAATTAGCCAAGCCGATTATACATTTGTAATAATTGGAAAGGAAGCTAATAAAGAGAGTAAGCATCATGCGGAAATTGGCTATAAGAACTGGCAGAACTTTGAAGTTGCTCAAAGTAAAGCCTATAAGAATAAATTAGTTGGAGTAAAACTTGATAAGAAATTTGAATCACCCGACGAATTAGTGGGCTGTGGAGCCAAATGCGCAATGAGCTTTACTGAGGATATTATATTGAAAGCATTAAAAGAAACGTAATTCACAATATCATATAATTGTATAATATATGTAATTATATAAATAGTAATAAAATAATTTAATATAAATTTGTTTACCAAATAATTTTACCATATATTTACCACAGTTTAAGATTAAGTAAGATTAAATCTCACTTAATAACCAAATCCCCTAACCATTGAAAAAAGAGAGGACACCAAAAGAGGGCACTGAAAAACTGGCTCTTTAGGTTTTTCGGCAATTAAATTACTCAGCACATATCCATTAAAAGATTGGGATATGTGCTGTTTTTTTTATACCTTTATAAGTATAAATCAATCCGATATGCTTCCATTGCAACAAGCCATACCGTTCAGTAATTACACAGATCTATACGATTTGCTTATTCCACAGGACAATCTATTGCGTCAAATAAACGACCTGATAGACTTCTCTTTCGTCCATAAGGAACTCCTGGACAAATACTGCCTGAATAACGGTCGTACGGCCGAGTGCCCGATCAGGATGTTCAAATATCTTTTGTTAAAGACAATCTTTGATATTTCGGACGTGGACGTTGTTGAACGCTCGCGATATGATCTTTCATTCAAATACTTTTTGGATCTGGCTCCCGAGGAAACCGAATTGATCTCTCCAAGTTCTTTGTGTAAGTTTCGCCGACTCCGTTTGAAGGACAAGGATTTGTTGAATCTGCTTATAGGAACGACAGTGTCTATTGCAATAGACAAGGGAATCATCAAGTCAAAGACCATTATTGTTGATTCCACACACACCGGTTCACGGAGCAACCCGTATTCGCCTGTCGAGATTTTGCGACTTCGTTCAAAGCAGTTGCGCAAGAGCCTTTATGATGTGGAGGAGTCAATAAAAGAAGGTTTGCCCCTGAAGAATGAAGATGACGATCTGGAGCATGAGCTTGATTATACCAAAGCGTTGTTTGAAGTCGTATCCGACAACGAGACATTGGTCAATGTTCCCAAAGTCAGAGAGCGTCTGAACATGCTCAAGGAAACGCTTTCAGATATCGAGGATCATTATGTCAGCTCCACAGATGAAGATGCACGGGTTGGACACAAAAGCCAGGACAAGTCGTTCTTTGGCTATAAGACACACATCGCCATGAGTGACGAACGTATAATCACTGCCGCCACAGTCACTTCCGGGGAGAAGGGTGACGGTCCCCAATTACCCGAACTTGTTGAACAGAGCCGAAACAACGGCATGGAAGTTGAAACAGTCATTGGAGACACCGCATATTCGGGAAAGAACAACATTCAGCTCGCTCAAGATGAGCAAAAAGGATTTGAACTGGTGGCAAAACTTAATCCTGCCATAAGCCAAGGCTCCCGACGGGCGGAGCAAAGTTTTGAATTCAATAAGGATGCGGGTATGTTCGTATGCCCTGCAGGGCATATGGCGATACGGCGTGCCAAGCAGGGTAAAAAGAATCAAGGAAAGAATCAGTTTATCGTATACTTCTTCAATACTGACAAATGTCGGATATGTGGCAGGCGGCAAGGATGTTACAAAGAGGGTGCAAAAACGAAAACCTACTCGGTCAGGATTAAATCTGACGAACATAAACACCAGATAGATTTTCAAGAAACGGATGAATTTAGGGCCAAATCTAGATCACGATACAAGATAGAAGCTAAAAATGCGGAACTTAAGAATGTCTTCGGGTATGATAGGGCATTGTCATACGGCCTGACATGCATGCAACTTCAAGGCGCCATGGCCATTTTTGCTGCAAATGTCAAGAGAATTCTCAAATTAATCTAAGAAGGCGTATTTTCCCTGTAAATCAACTGAAAAATGCCCATGTAGCAATGTTTACGACTATCCGAACCCTTTCAAGTTTATTTTTCAGGAAATATAGAAAAATAGCCAAGTCCGATTTCTGGGCTTGGCTATTTTGAATTTTATCGACTCGTGAACGATAATCTGAAAAATTGAAAGACTTTTTCAGTGCCCTCCACCAAAACCCTCTCTTTTCTTATGATACCACCTCTCCTACTTATTTTAAGGTGCTCCTGACAATCCACAACAACCTCATATAATATGATGTATAGATGCTGTTTTGATAGTTGCAGACAACTCTACCTTAGTGTAAGCACTGATTTCAAAATACTTCTTTAAACTTATCAATATTTCATACGTATACACTACCATAAAGTTCCTGTTTATTTGCTTTTTATCAAAGAATAAAAGATGATATAACGCTTTATTATTGTAACAAATTCATCTATACACTAAATGCATTCTACTATTTTGATCCACTCCGAATGAACTGTAATGTTAACAAAATAGGATTAAGACTCTTAACGGCAGTTTTAATCCATTAAAAAACAGAAAAAACAAGCGTTATATACAATGCCACTACCAAATTAGTGTATCATAAATCTCTCTATTCCGTTTGTTTACAACAATCCGAACTGAGCTGCTTTGGCTTTCATGAACTGCAAACTGCCTGTTGCCAGATGGTCTGCATCATATTTTGAAGGTCTCCACAAGGAAACTGCACTTGCCATGCCTTCTACCTGCGAAGTGAAGTTTTCCAGAACTAGATTTCCGGTAAAGTCTATGGTTGACAATCCGCGGAACAGGCTGTCCCAATCTACATTTCCTTCGCCCAGCATACCACGGTTGCTTTCTGTCATGTGGATATGCTTCAGCCTTTCGCCTGCGGAAATCACCGGATTGTAGAAGTTATCTTCTTCTATATTCATGTGAAATGTATCAAGATGCAAAGCCAGATTAGGGGCTTTGGTACGCTCAATCATTCGCAAGGTTTCTTCTGCACCAGTACACACGTAACTTTCGTAGCGGTTGATAGGTTCTATGCCGATAGTGATGCCAAGTTTCTGAGCATAGTCGGCCACATCGGCCCACACCTCGCAAACGGTATCTTCTTCTTTTTCGGTCTTTGGCTCACCACTGAACACTCCTATCCCGCTATGCAGCACTCCTCCCATAAAATTCAGATCAAGATCGGCTGTTTTGTTGAGCATCGTTTTCATCATTAAAGTAGCTTCTTTAGGATAAAAAGGTATGTGACAACTGGCCGGAAGATTAAAGGTGCACACTGCTTCGAGATTGTGATCCTTTAACTGCTTCTTTACTTTTTGTGTATCAATATCCATTGATGGAGGGAGAAGGATTTCTAAAAGATCGAACCCTGCTGCAGCGGTTTTCTGTATGGCGTACAAGCCGCCTTCTGCTGTCCATTTTGGGGGAATCCATGAGAGGATTGAGGCCCCGAATTTTACTTTCATTGTTATATTGTTTTAAAGTTAGAATATCCACCATTCTGCTTTCACGCCGATGTATGTTCCCCAACGTTTTTGGTTAACCTGCAGGAACGGAGAGTAGTTATGATCGCGGGCATAGTCATTGTAACGAGCCAGCGAACACACAAAGCGAATGTGAGGTCGGCACCATACGCTGCGTTGTCCTACCGGAGCAATAGTGGGTGCAAAGGAAAATTTCCACATTGCTGCATCGGGGTTATCACCGTCTTTACGCACTGCATAATGTACTTCTCCAATGAGGTGAAGCCAATCTGTTGCATAATACAGAGTTCTGAATCCTGCAACAATATCTCTCTTCCGGTTATAAATCTGCGATCCGTTGAAATAGGTATCTTTATCTGTACTGGATGAGCCTCCCTTACTCTGGGTAAACACTCCGTATCCGTTTATACTGAACTTCTTTGAGGGGTTGATCAGAAAATGCTCTACCATGGTTAAAGAGTATGCACCGGTATAACGCCCTTCATCATTGGGTGCACCGTAAGTGGCCCATGTAAAGGTATTCCCATTGTCGCCACCATTGGCTATGCCTGTTCCGTAGCGCACTGAGATATCGTTGAACGAGCCTGGCATCACGGTCTTTAAAGGGGTGGTAAATTTAGCTCCGGCCACCCAACCATTATCGGAAGGATACTTTATGGAAGCATTATCAGATGTGGCTGACACATAATGATATTCGCCCAGCAGCTTTAGCTTGTTCCCGTTATTCATCTCGAAGGTATGCTCTCCAATCCAAACCATACGTTGTCTGATTGCAGGATTGGTAGCTCCGGCAACAGTGACTTTATAGTTATAGGGGTAAACACCTGCAGAGTCTGTGGAAGCCGGCATCAGCATAGTTAGCTCTGTTGTTTTATAGCTCGCACCAAATCCTTGGGCAGAGTGATCGTCAAAGTAGAAATAGTCGCAAATGTGTATATCGTCGTAGCGGCGGAAGCGTGCGCCTGCCCAGGCAGACCAACGGCTACCCATAATGTTCCGGGCCTCAACGAAAGCCTCGGGAAGAATAAAGGTTAGTCCATCTGCCGAGCGAGTGCTTACGTTGCCAATAAACTGTCCATTGGCAGAATACATCCCCAGTCGGGCCTGAAAGGTTACGTTTGTACTGTCCTTCCCTATAAGTTTCGGAGTGAAATGCAGCGCAGGCAACAGATCAAAGTAATCTGACTGCTCCATGCGTCCGGCTAGTGAACCCTGACCGGAAAGGTTTAACGGCTTCCACATGTTGCCTTCGCCCGTTGGTGATGCACCAACTCCGATTCGTCCTGTGGTTCCCATTGAAAAATTTGTATTTGTAATTACCACCTGAGCTTTAGCGCACAATGGCATTGCTATTATAATAAATAGTTGAAGCAATTTTTTCATAATGAGTAATGTTTAAACGTTTAAACATTTAGGTAAAAATAAAATGGAAAGGCACAGAATAGTCTTATCGTTAATAAGAAGTTCATTCGCATTAGTCGGTACAACAGATAATAATCTGGCGTAAGACGCTCTGCTACAAGATCTGTTTCGGAGATTTGCAGTATACATAACCGGGGATATTAAATGGTATAATATAATCAGCTGGTTACTAAGCTTTATCCTTGTATCCTTTGATGCCGTAATAGGCTACAAACACGAAGCAAAGAAGTGGGATAAGCAATGAATTAGCAATTCCTGCCATATCAGACAAACGGCCCATTGCAAGGGTAAGTACGGCTCCGCCGATAATTGCCATTACAAGTATGGATGCTCCCAACTTGGTGTGTTCGCCAAGATCCTTCATACCCAATGAGAAGATAGTAGGATACATGATTGACATGAAGAAACTGGTGCCCACTAATGCCCAAAGACCGATTGTTCCAGGGAAAAGGATTCCAACAGCTGTGAGAACCACATTGACAAGGGCATAGATCGAAAGTAATTTATTGTCTTTTATCTTCTTTAGCAATCCTGTTCCTATAAAGCGACCAAGTGTAAAGACTACAAGAGAAATAGTTAGGAAGTTAGCAGCACCTTTCTCTGGTGTTCCCGGAATTGTTGACTGAATGTAACGGATCAGATAACTCCAGATACATACCTGAGCTCCCACATAAAAGAACTGTGCAATAACTGACTGCTTGAAAGATTTCTTGCTCAGTAAAAGTTTCAGTGTATTTCTTGTAGAAGAAGTGTTAACTGTCTCCTCATCCTTGATAGTAGGGAATTTAGTGAATGCAATGATTATAGCAAACAATAAAATTATAGCACCGATGATTAGATAAGGAGTCTGCACGGAATGAGCCTCTGTAAGATAGTAAGCTTTCAAGGCTTCGGGCGACATTTTAGCAAGCTGTTCTTTGGTATACTCAACTCCGGTAAGGATAAAGTGCTGACCTACCAACACGCCTGTAACGCATCCAATTGGATTAAATGATTGTGCCAGATTCAGACGGAAAGTGGCCGTTTCGGGCTTTCCTAATGCCAGAACATAAGGACCAGCTGCTGTTTCCAGAAATGCAAGTCCGGAAGCAATGACAAACAGTGCAAACAGGAAGAATGCATACGAGTTGTTCTCTGCTGCAGGGAAAAACAAGAATGCTCCGGCTGCATACAATATCAGACCAATGATGATACCGGTTATGTAATTGTACTTGCGCATCACGATTGATGCCGGAATGGCAAGAAGAAAATATCCCATGTAAAAGGCTGACTGTACAAAACCTGATTGCAAATCGGTCAGCTCAAATGATTTCTTGAACTGTTTAATTAAGATGTCATTCAGGTTACCGGCCATGCCCCACATAAAGAACATACTGATAATAAGAATAAGTGGTAACACGTAACTGTTCTTTTTCTCCATTGACAAATCGGCTGCTACGGTTAATGTTTTCGCTGGTTTTAAACTAGGTAGTTGCATAATATAAAAGTTTAAGGTGTTGTTATAGAATAGATTGGCGCTGTAGCTGGAAATCCATCAACTGAGCCAGATTGTAAGAAGGGCAAGCTCCTTCGTGAGAGGCAACAAAAGCACCAAGTGCTGTGGCATAAATCATACCCGTTTCAGGAGTTTCGTTCTGAACTTTCTTTGCAAGGAAAGCAGCAAGGAAAGAGTCTCCGCTTCCAACAGTGTCTTTTACGGTAACACGGAATGCAGGGAATGAATAAGAGTTAGTTAATGTGTAATAAGTAGCTCCTTCGCTTCCTTTGGTTACTATCACTTCATCAATATTGAACTCTTTCTGAAGGAATCTAACAGATTCTTCCTCTGTACCAGTCTGATTCCAGAACCAGGTAATAATCAGGTCTAACTCAGCCTTATTTAGCTTCAGCAGATTACACTTTTCCAATAAATATTCGATTGTTTCAACGGAATAGAATGGTGCACGCAGGTTTATGTCAAACACCTTATATGAAGCCTTTTCCAGAAGTCTATATAAAGTATCACGTGAAGTTTCGTTACGGTTTACCAGACTGCCAAATACAAAAGCATCAGCACTGGCTACCAATTCATCATAAGCCTCATCAGAGCTAATATAATCCCATGCAGCAGATTCATGGATAACATAAGTCATCTCTTCATTCTCCCCGGCAATAGCTTCTACTTTCCCTGTCTCATGAGTTTCGTCAATCTGGCAATAAGTAGTTGGAATATTCCATTCATTGAGCAGATTCAATAATTTTTGGCCAGCATCGTCGGTTCCTACACGGCTGATCATTTGGCTGTCCACACCAAATTTCTGCAAATGGTAAGCCACGTTCATAGGTGCTCCGCCCGGCTTGGTCTTAGTAGGGAAAATATCCCAAAGTACTTCGCCATAACACACAATTCTTTGTTTTTCAAGGTCTTTTGTTTTCATGATATAAATATTTAATGATTCAATTATTTGATTGCTATGTGGTTTTAGATTTTGTTTAAACGTTTAAACATTAAAAGAAAAAAAATTATAAGGTAGCAACTGAAGATTTACGGACTACAAGTTCTGTCTCAAAAATGGCCGATTCAATGGAAGAGCCTTTCTTTTCTATGGCATCAAGCAGAATCCTCACAGACTTTAAGCCAAGTTCGGCCATAGGTTGCTTCACGTAAGTTACCGGAGCATAGAAAAGATCAAAAGCATCCGTTTCATCAAAACCTACAACTGCCAGTTGGTCAGGTATTTTAAGGCCTAAACCATTAATGTACTTCAGTCCGCAGATAGTAAGTAAGTTGGTTGTGGCAAAGATAGCATCAACAGGGTTCTCATCAGCAAGGAATCCCTTAATTGCATTGGCTACATCTTCATCAGTATGATCAATACGCACCTCACCAACCATGGCTTGCTCTTTCAATAAATCAACTGCGCCTCTAACTCGTTCGTTAAGGTGGAACAAAGATGTTTGATAAGATATAACCCCAATCCGTTTGTGTCCGTATGACTGTAAATGGATGATTGCCTTTCTGGCAGCATCATAATTGTCAATAGCCACAAAGTTAGAAGGAATTGAGGGATAGTAACGGTCAATCAGCACAAACGGTATGCCCGACTCTTTCAGGTAAAGAACCTGATCTTCACAATGTTCCGGCAATGCAACGATTAATCCGTCTACCTGACGATTGATGAACAACGTAATCAAGTCTCTGGTTTTCTTTTCACTCTCATCCGAGCTACCAAAGATTACTGAATATCCATTCTTTTTGGCCTCATCTTCAATAATACGAGCCATCTGAGAAGAGAATGGATTTGCAATATCGGCCACAATTAAACCAATGGTAAATGTTTTTTGTGCCTTGAGGCTCCGTGCAATCTGGTTAGGCTGATAGTTGAGGTCTTGTGCTACCTTTCTAATCTTGGCAGCAACCTCTTTACTTATTCTGTTCTCGTTCTTATTGTTAAGTACATACGACACCAAAGTTGTAGAAACCCCAACTTGCTCTGCAATTGTTTTTATGGATACTTTGGCTTTCATGAATATTAAACTTAACTGTTTATACTTTGGTAATGATTTACGCTCCAAATATATATGTTTAAACGATTCAACAATCATTCAGATACCAATAATTATAATTATTTAACGAATAGATTCAATTTAGCCATATAAAGAAAGATATTTTTTCTAATCGAGGTACAAAGAGTGTCTTTTTATACCTATATACTAAGCACTTACGCCATCTTTAATACATAAATAATTCCTTTTGATTTTGAAAAAGAAGAAAGATAATCCCACTAATCCCCATAGAAAGACAACCCCAATTCCATAGAAATTGCTGAATTATCTGATTTTATTCGCCAATAAATAAAAATCATTGGAGAATAAACCGGAATGATACGCCAATTATTTTTCAAAAAAGAGTATTTAAGAATATATGCCTGATAATTTCCTTGAAAATCTCAAGTAATATTGAAGAACATGTCTTGAGACTTTCAATAACGTGTCAAGACATTTAAAGTCTTACATCAAGGAGTTTTATTCTATCTTAGGCCTTAGTTTTTTCTTATTATAGGTATGCAATCTTGAACGTTTGGTTCTTTAGGTTTAATCCATAAGAAAATAGATTATTATCCAAAACAACAAATTTATGCCAGATTCAAAAAAAATATCACAAATTGTTTGCTGTTTAAAACAAAGTCTCTATATTTGTCCCCGAAAACAAACAAATGATTATGAGAACAATTTTAGAAAATGCATGTTGGTGGCGCTTCTTACAACCTCGAAAGTCGTAAGGAAGCAGTACTCATGTATATATACTAAAATTAATTTTGAAGATATTTTTAAGAGGCCTGTCGCACCTGCGACAGGCCTCTTTTTTTTATGCTAATTTAAAAAACAAAAAAATATAAGTAATGAAAACGTATTTAGTTAACGAAGATGGTTATTATGGTGAGTTCGGTGGAGCGTACATTCCCGAGATCCTTTACAAGTGTGTGGAAGATTTAAAGAACAATTACCTTGATATTTTGCAGAGTGATGATTTTAAGCAAGAGCTTAATGCATTGCTTAAAGATTACGTGGGACGTCCTTCCCCACTCTATCTGGCAAAGCGCCTTTCGGAAAAGTATGGTTGCAAAATTTATCTGAAAAGAGAAGACCTTAATCACACCGGAGCACACAAGATTAACAATGCTATTGGCCAGATTCTTTTAGCTCGTCGCATGGGGAAAAAGCGGATTATTGCTGAGACAGGTGCAGGTCAGCATGGTGTTGCAACGGCTACTGTTTGCGCACTGATGGGTATGGAATGCATCGTTTACATGGGTAAAACAGATGTGGAACGCCAACAGGTAAATGTTCAGAGAATGAAGATGCTGGGAGCTACAGTTTGCCCGGTTACTTCGGGGAACATGACTTTAAAGGATGCTACCAACGAGGCAATCCGCGACTGGTGCTGTCATCCTTCGGATACTTATTACGTTATTGGTTCTACCGTAGGGCCTCATCCTTATCCTGATATGGTTGCCCGTCTGCAATCGGTTATCAGCGAAGAGATCAAGAAGCAGTTACTGGAACAGGAAGGTCGTGATTATCCTGATTACCTTGTTGCCTGTGTAGGTGGCGGTAGCAACGCAGCCGGAACCATATACCATTATATAGATGACGAACGCGTGAAGATTGTTCTGGCCGAAGCCGGAGGTAAAGGTGTTGAAACAGGAATGTCGGCTGCAACTATCCAACTTGGAAAGATGGGGATTATTCACGGAGCACAGACATTGGTGATGCAGAGCGAGGATGGGCAGATAGAGGAGCCTTACTCAATCTCGGCCGGACTGGATTATCCAGGTATCGGACCTATGCATGCCAACCTTGCAACCGAACATCGTGCCACAATACTTGCCATCAATGATGACGAAGCAATTAAAGCAGCATTTGAGCTAACCCGTATCGAGGGAATTATTCCAGCATTGGAGTCTGCTCATGCGCTGGGAGCTTTAAGCAAAGTGAAGTTTAAACCGGAAGATGTGGTGGTTCTCACCGTATCGGGCCGTGGAGACAAGGACATTGAGACTTATATTGGATTCATGAACGATTAAAAATAAGATAAGATGAAAACATATAATTTTAAAACCGTTAGCAAGACTATACTTAGCGATTTACATACTCCGGTGAGCGTTTATCTTAAGGTACGTGACATTTATCCTGAATCGGCTTTGCTGGAAAGCTCTGATTTTCACGGAAACGAGAACAGTCACTCATACATTGCGCTAAAGCCATTGGCCAGCATCGGAGTAAACAGCAATATTTGCACTTCCCGCTTTCCCGACAATTCAGAACTTAAAGAAGAGATAACCGATCAGTTCACTGTGTCCGATGCTATGAACAGCTTCATTGGCAAACTAAATGTAACGGGCGACGACAAAGATTCCTGCGGTCTTTATGGATACACATCTTTCAACGCAGTGCGCTACTTTGAACACATTCCCGTTCAGGAATCACACGATGCAAAGAATGATGCTCCCGACTTGCTTTACATACTATACAAATATGTATTAATCTTCAATCACTTTAAGAACGAACTTACAATGGTTGAGCTTTTACAGGATGGAGAGAGCAGCAACATTGAAAAGCTGGAAACAATTCTTGAGAACCGCAACTTTGCTTCGTACAACTTCTCTACCAAAGGAAAAGAAACAAGTCCCATCACGGATGAAGAGTACAAATCATACGTCCGACAAGGAGTAGCCCACTGCCTTCGTGGAGATGTTTTCCAGATTGTTCTTTCCCGCAGATTCGTTCAGCCCTATACCGGTGACGATTTCAAAGTCTATCGCGCCCTTCGTTCCATAAACCCCTCTCCTTACTTGTTCTATTTTGATTTCGGTGGTTTCCGTATCTTCGGTTCTTCACCCGAAACACACTGTAAGGTAACAGGTAACCTGGCAAGCATTGACCCGATAGCCGGAACATCTCGCCGCACAGGTGATGTAACTAAAGACAAGCAACTGGTAGAAGCTCTGCTTGCCGATCCTAAAGAAAATGCAGAACACGTGATGTTGGTAGACCTTGCCCGCAACGACCTGAGCCGTAACGCTCACAACGTAAAGGTGGACTTCTATAAAGAGGTGCAGTATTACAGCCACGTAATCCACTTAGTATCTCGTGTAAGCGGAGAACTGAACGAAGATACCAACGCTGTGAAAACATTCATTGATACTTTCCCTGCAGGTACACTATCAGGCGCTCCAAAGGTACGGGCCATGCAGCTGATTTCAGAGATAGAGAGCCATGCACGTGGTGCTTACGGCGGTTGCATCGGTTTCATTGGACTGAACGGCGACTTGAATCAGGCCATCACCATCCGTTCTTTTGTGAGCCGCAATAACGAACTCTGGTATCAGGCCGGAGCAGGAATCGTGGCAAAGAGCAATGATGAATACGAACTTCAGGAGGTAAACAGTAAACTGGGTGCGCTGAAAAAAGCAATCGACCTGGCTTGTTCTTTAAAAAACTAAATAAAACTACAGCAATGAAAAAAATACTTATACTAGATAATTACGACTCTTTTACCTACAACTTACTTCACCTGGTAAAGGAACTGGGATTCACTGACGTAGAAGTGCACCGCAACGACCGGATTTCTCTTGACGAGGTAGATAAGTTTGATAAGATTATCCTCTCTCCCGGACCGGGTATTCCCGAAGAAGCTGGTATTCTGCTTCCGCTTATTAAGCGCTATGCACCCACAAAGAGCATTCTTGGTGTATGCTTAGGACATCAGGCTATCGGACAAGCTTTTGGTGCTAAGCTGGAAAACCTGAAAGAGGTGTTTCATGGCGTAGAGACTCCTATTAATATAGTAAAGGAAGATTCGCTATTCAGCGGATTATCAAAAGAGATCACCGTAGGACGCTACCATTCATGGATTGTGAGCAATGACAATTTCCCCGCTGAGCTGGAAGTAATCGCAGAAGACAAGCAGAGAGAGATTATGGCATTACGTCACAAGACTTATGATGTGAAAGGTATTCAGTTCCATCCGGAGTCTGTGCTTACGCCTAAAGGTCACGAAATCATTAATAACTGGTTAAAGAAATAAAGAGAAAAAACCATTGAGCAATCCTTCTCAGGTTATTCGCCTATAATTTTCATTTATTGGAGAATGGATTTTATTTATTGGCGAGAGAAATTCAGATGCTTACCAACAACAATTATAATAAATAAAACAATGAAAAATATACTATATAAACTCTTTGAGCACCAATATCTGGACCGCGAAGAAGCTAAGAATGTTCTTCAGAACATTGCCCTTGGAAAATATAACGATGCGCAGGTAGCATCACTCATCACCGTGTTTCTTATGCGTAATATCTCCGTTGAGGAGATGCTGGGATTCAAGGAAGCATTGCTTGATATGCGTGTGGAAGTGGATTTAGCCGACTATCGTCCGGTAGACATTGTAGGAACCGGAGGCGACGGAAAGAACACATTCAACATCTCAACTACGGCATGTTTCGCACTGGCCGGAGCAGGTTTCAATGTGGTGAAGCACGGAAACTATGGTGCAACATCGGTAAGTGGGGCAAGTAACGTAATGGAGCAGCACGGAGTGAAGTTTACCTCCGATGTAAACAAGCTACGCCAAAGCATGGATAAGTGTAACATTGCCTATCTGCATGCACCACTATTCAGTCCGGCAATGAAAGCCGTTGCTCCTATCCGCAAGAGTCTGGGCGTGCGTACCTTCTTTAATATGCTTGGTCCGCTAGTAAATCCGGTGATGCCGGCTTATCAGTTGCTGGGAGTGTACAGTCTTCCATTGATGAGACTCTATAGCTACGCTTACCAGGAAAGCGGAAGTAAGTTTGCAGTGGTTCACAGTCTGGATGGTTACGATGAAATATCCCTCACTTCAGACTTTAAGGTGGTAGATTCTACCAGTGAAAAGATTTATACTCCGGAATCATTGGGATTCAAACGTTGCACAGAGGCTGACCTTTACGGTGGTGATACTCCCGAAGATGCAGCTCTCATCTTCGATAATGTGCTGAACAATTGCGCTACCGAGGCACAAACTAATTGTGTGGTAATCAATGCCGCATTTGCCATACAGGTAATCCATCCCGAGAAAAGTATAGAGGATTGTATTGCCATTGCACGCGAATCACTAAAAAGTGGAAAAGCACTGAAATCATTTAAACAATTTGTTGAACTTAACAGTTAATTATAGATGAAAGATATACTGATGGACATCATTGAAGCCAAGCGAATTACTGTCAGCGAACAGAAAAAAGCTATCTCTCTTAGAATGCTCAAGGACGGAGCAACCGAAGAGCGCAAAATGATCTCTATGCGACAGGCTTTGGCCAACTCTACCTCTGGCATTATTGCTGAGTTTAAACGTAAATCGCCTTCTAAAGGATGGATCAACAAGGATGCCTGTGCAGAGGAAGTTACTGCTGCCTATGCAGCAAACGGTGCTTCGGCACTTTCTATTCTGACAGATACTCCGTTCTTTGGCGGAGATCTGAAAGATTTGCGCAATGCACGTCCCGGAGTAAATATTCCTATTCTGCGAAAGGACTTCATCATTGACGAATATCAGCTTTATCAGGCAAAGATTGTTGGGGCCGATGCTGTTCTGTTGATTGCTGCCGCACTGGAAAAAGAGGAATGCAGCACCCTTGCAGCGAAAGCGCATGAGCTGGGACTGGAAGTGCTTCTGGAAATCCACAGCGAAAAAGAGCTGGAATATGTGGACAGCAGCATTGAGATGGTGGGAGTAAATAATCGCAATCTGGGAACCTTCGTTACCGATGTGGAGAACTCTTTCCAACTGGCCAGCCTTCTGCCTAAAGACACTCTGCTGGTATCGGAAAGCGGAATCTCTTCTCCGGAGACAGTCATGAAGCTTCGCGAAGCAGGCTTCCGTGGATTCCTGATAGGCGAGAACTTTATGAAAACAAACAATCCGGGGGAAGCTCTTGGAGAATTTATCAAAAAACTAAACTGAGAAAGCTATGCTAATTAAAGTGTGTGGAATGCGGGATGCAGAGAATATCAGACAGGTAGAAAGTCTGGGCGTTGATCTGATTGGGTTAATCTTTTACCCTAAGTCATCACGCTTTGTGGTCTGCCCGCCCTCCTATCTTCCTTATAAAGCAAAGACTGTAGGAGTATTCGTAAATGAAGCGCAAGAAACAGTGCTAGCCCTGTATAATCAGTTTTCATTAAATTTTGTGCAGCTTCACGGAACAGAGTCACCTGAATATTGTGTATCTTTGCGAGACAAAGGTCTGAATCTGATAAAAGCCTTTTCTGTAGCCACCTCTTCTGATCTGAAAGCAACGGAAAAGTATGAAGGACTTTGCAGCTACTTTCTCTTCGACACAAAATGCGAGGGACATGGTGGATCAGGAGAACAATTTGACTGGTCAATACTCTCCCACTATCAAGGGAAGACCCCTTTTCTGCTCAGCGGAGGCATTTCTCCTCAGAGTGTGAAAGAACTGAAAGCTTTTCAACATGAACTTTTTGCCGGAGTAGACCTCAACAGTTGTTTTGAGACAGCTCCCGGAATGAAAGATGTGGAAAAGCTGAGCCGGTTTTTCAAGGAATTAAGAAAATAGAACAAGTATAAAAAAAATAAACTATGAATAGAATTAATCAGTTATTGTACAACAACACAAAAGGTATCCTTTCAATCTATTTCACTGCCGGTTATCCTAATTTGAACGACACCGCCGATATTATTCGCGAGCTGCAGAAAAAAGGAGTACAAATGGTTGAAATTGGTATCCCTTTCAGTGACCCAATGGCCGACGGTCCTGTTATTCAGAATGCGTCAACACAGGCTTTGGCTAATGGAATGTCTCTGAAACTTCTTTTCGAACAGTTAAGAGATATCCGTCAGCATGTGAAGATCCCACTCATCCTTATGGGATATCTTAATCCGATTATGCAATACGGTTTCGAGAATTTCTGCCGTAAGTGTGTGGAATGCGGTATCGATGGAATGATCATACCAGATCTTCCTTTCAAGGATTATCAGGAGAAATATCAGCTTATGTCCGAGCGCTACAATCTGAAGATCATTATGCTCATTACTCCCGAAACAAGTGAAGAACGCATCCGCCTGATCGATGAACATACAGATGGATTTATCTATATGGTATCTTCGGCTGCCACTACCGGCGCACAAACCGACTTTGATGCTGAAAAAAGAAAGTATTTCAAGCGGATTGAAACAATGAAACTTAATAATCCTCGTCTGGTAGGATTTGGTATCTCTAACAAAGCAACTTTCAAGGCAGCCTGTGAATATGCATCAGGAGCCATTGTAGGAAGTAAATTTGTTTCCTTACTGGGTGAAGAAGAAACCATTCCTGTAGCGGTAGACAAACTTTTGGCTCAACTAAAGGATTAACAAATTTATCTTTTAAACCATAGTATTAAAGATAAATTAGCACAGATTGCACCGTTTTTGGAACAAAATGAATAAATTCTGATTCTATATACAGTGTAATCTGTGCTTTTTGATTGATGTTTTGAAAGATTCACTATCTTTGCACCAGTAATTAACAACACAAACGTATGATCACAAAATGTCCTTCAGTATTGTTAATCTACACCGGTGGAACCATTGGTATGATTCAAAATGCTGAAACCGGTGCATTAGAGAACTTCAACTTCGATCACTTGCTGAAGCATGTTCCCGAGCTTAAGAAGTTCAATTACCGTATATCTTCTTATCAGTTCGACCCCCCTATTGATTCCTCAGACATGGAACCGCAGGCCTGGGCAAAGCTGGTAAAGATTATCAATTATAACTATGATTATTTTGACGGTTTTGTGATTCTTCACGGTACAGACACCATGGCCTACACAGCCTCCGCACTCAGTTTTATGCTCGAGAATCTTAGCAAACCTGTAATACTCACCGGCTCTCAGCTTCCCATTGGCGTTCTTCGTACGGATGGAAAAGAAAACCTGATAACCGCCATTGAAATAGCAGCAGCCAAAATTGACGGAAAAGCCATTGTACCCGAAGTATGTATATTCTTTGAAAATCACCTGATGCGTGGAAACCGTACCACCAAAATAAATGCGGAGAACTTCAACGCTTTCCGTTCTTTCAATTATCCACCTTTGGCACGAGTTGGAATCCACATCAAATATGAACCGTCACGCATCCTTAAGCCAGACGAGAACAGGCCTCTGAAACCTCATTATCTGTTTGATACAAATGTGGTTATTCTAACGCTCTTCCCCGGTATACAGGAAGAAATTATATCATCCATACTCCGTTCCCCAAAGCTTAAGGCTGTAATACTAAAAACATTCGGTTCAGGGAATGCACCTCAGAAAGAGTGGCTTATCCGGGAATTAAAAGAAGCAACTGACCGTGGATTAATCATTGTCAATATCACTCAATGCTCTTCGGGAGCTGTAGAGATGGAACGCTACGGAACGGGATTGCAACTTTTGCAGGCTGGAGTAATTAGCGGACACGATAGTACACTGGAAAGTGCGCTCACCAAGTTAATGTTCCTTTTAGGTCATGGTCTCAGTAGCAAAGAAATCCGCTACCGCATGAACAGCTCTATTGCGGGAGAAATATCAAGGGATTTATAGAATATTATTCGAGAAGAACATTATTCCAGATCCCTATCTTTTAGTTCGCTTCTCAACCAATATGAGAGGCAACTTCCTATCCATAATCCAAAAAGGAAAAAGAGAATGACAAAAAGATAAGTATTCAACTCAATATTTACCAGATATAAAGAAAGAAGCACTGAAACATATCCCCAAAAGATCCAGGTTATTATAGATTGCAGATTGTGATATAAATTATATAAAATCTTATTTATCATTTCTTTTTGGATTCAAAATTATTAGCAACTATTACGAACTGGGCAAATTTAGAAAAAATAAATTGAATTGTGCTCACTCCCACCACAGATTGTCCTCAAATATAATTCTATCATTAAAGTTAAATATGCTATATTGTAATCTACGTATTACAAAAATAGTATATATTTGCACCTGTTTTGCAATGCATAGTTTACAAAACAAGCAACGAATAATATTAAAGCATTATATTAAGGTAAATTACAGCCTATGGAATCAAAAGATTTAAAATTTGAAGAAGTCAATGAAGGCTTCAATATAAAAGAGGCAATTGACGAGGCAAAAAGGTGTTTAAATTGTAAAAATCCTCTTTGTGTGCAAGGATGTCCCATTGAGCACAACATTCCCGCATGGATACACCAGCTATCAATGGGAAACATAGGCGATGCAATGAGTATTATCAACGAAAAGAGTAATCTGCCTGCTGTTTGCGGAAGAGTTTGCCCTCACGAAAAACAATGCGAAGGACACTGCATCTTAAATAAAAAAGATAAGCGCATCCGTGTAGGGAAACTGGAAAGATTTATTGCCGACTTCGATAGTAACATGGGACTAATCCGTGAAAAGCTTACCCCAAAAACTCGTGGAAAAGTGGCTATTATTGGTTCGGGTCCTGCAGGACTAACCGTAGCCGGAGATCTAGCCCGCGATGGTTTTAATGTGGTAATCTATGAAAGCGAACCAGAACCAGGTGGTGTACTAATGTATGGCATCCCCGAATACCGCTTACCCAAAGAAGTGGTAAGAAGGGAAATTCATAAAATAGAAGGATTAGGCGTTACATATGTTACAAACTGCATTGTAGGACAAAACATCACAGTAGATGAGATGTTTGATCAGCAAAACTTTGATGCAATATTTATTGGATCGGGAACCGCCAAACCAAAAACAATGAATTTGCCTGGCAATACACCAAGAGGGGTAATTCAGTCCTCCTATTTTTTTAGGATGGTAACACTAAACAACAACGGCAGTGTAGGCAGAAATGAAGTTCCCGTAAAAGTAGGAGATATTGTGGGAGTTGTAGGATGCGGAAATGTGGCTATGGATGCAGCCCGCACGGCTATTCGTATGGGAGCAAAAGAGGTTTACATAATCTATCATAAAACAATAGAACACATGTCGGCTCTTCAAACTGAATACAACGAAGCTGTAGATGAAGGCGTTCAATTCCTTTGGGAAACCAATACCAAAGAATTTGTAGGCGAACGAGGTCGATTAAAAGCGATAAAAGCAATAACAAACGAGGGAGAAAAAGTGATTCCAATGGACAAGATTTTGCTGGCTATCGGTTCGCAACCGGCTAACCGGATTGTATCTACCACATCAGGAATCAATGTAGACGAAAGAGGATACGTCATCACTAAGGAACGCCCCTATGGCATGACTTCCCGCAAAGGTGTTTTTGCTGGTGGAGATGTAGTTAACACTCCTCAAACCGTGGTGCTTGCCATGCGTGATGCAAAGAAAGTAGCCGCAGGCATTGCTCAGTTTGTAGATGCCAAAAAGCTACTCGAGGAATAAAGAGCTCAAACCAATAAATAAAAATGATTGGAGTATGAAAAAATCATTCTCCAATCATTCTATTTTATGCATTGTAATCCTTTACAGTCCTATGATTCTCAATCCATAGATATATTTCATGAGACAACAATCATATAAAGGTATAATCAATTCAGACATAAGCTTATAATCAGCAGCACTTCTTCGGCCTTTTCACTCTCTTTGCAGCCATAATCAAACGAATTGACTGATCGTATGTAAGATAGCTCCACACCCAGTTAATCAAAACCATCACTTTATTCCTGATTCCCAAAATTGAACGTAGGTGAATCACTAACCAGATTGCCCATGCAAACCATCCATGCGTTTTAATGTTCTTCAAATCAGCTACCGCTTTGTTTCTGCCTACTGTAGCCAAAGACCCAAGATCACGGTAATGGAAAGGAGATAATTCTTTACCCTTTTCAAGTCTTTTCAGATTAGACGACAACAAATTTCCCTGTTGAATAGCTACCTGAGCCAACTGCGGATGTCCGTTCGGATAACTTTCTTCCGCCTGCAAGCAAATATCACCTATTGCAAAAACATTATCCAGCCCCTTCACTCTATTAAACTCATCAACGATTATACGGCCTCCCCTACCAAGAAAAGCAGAATCTATATTATCAAATGTTACAGCCTTTACACCGCTCACCCACACAAAAGTACGCGTAGGAATCTCAATGCCATTATCAAGAATCACTTTACCATCTTTATAATCAAGCACTTTCGTAGTCATCTGTACATTGACCCCCATCTCTCTAAGAAACTTCTCTGAGTTGGCAGACGATTGAGGAGACATAGCACCCAGTAATTTCGGAGAAGCCTCAATCAGATAAACATTCACCTTATGGTAATCCATATCAGGATAATCTTTCGGAATAATAAAACGCTTCATTTCTGAAAGCACACCCGAAATTTCTACACCTGTAGCACCACCACCCACAATCACAATATTCTGCAATGCCTGTTTCTCTTTAATATCCTCACATGTGAGTGATTTCTCAAGATTAGATAGTAGAACATTACGCATAGTCATAGCCTCTTCCACTGTTTTCATTGACAAAGCAGCATCTTCCACATTCTTGTTACCAAAAAAGTTTGTTTCTGTTCCTGCAGCAATCACCAGATAATCATATTTCAGATTACCAATAGATGTCTCAATCTCACTTTTAGCAGAATCAACCCCTTCAACATCCGCCCAGCGAAAATAAAAATCCTTTCTCCGCTGAAATATTTTCCTGAAAGGGAAGGCTATAGAACTTGGCTCCAACCCTGCCGAAGCCACCTGATATATCAAAGGTAAAAACTGATGATAATTATTTCTATCAACTAACACAACCTGAAAACCACTATTCTTTAGTTTATTAGCCAATTTAAGTCCACCAAATCCACCTCCTACTATAACAACACGCTTTTTACCAACATCCGGTATATTAAAACTCATACTCTATTGTTTATTTGTTAATGTTAAAAACAAATTTCCCTTAAAAAGGTTCCAATCTTTAAATACAAAACTAAGAAAATGCAAAATTAGTATTAAACATCAAATAACAAAGTATAAAAATCAAAATAATAACACCTGCTTTTATAAGAAGAATCTATTTCCATGAAATAACAGACAAAATAACATATAAATATTATGACATTTATTTATAAGACAGAAATCATGTGAAATATCAAAAAATTAATCATATGGGATATTTTTTTAGTTAAATATCTATTTTAACGCATCAAAATACATAATTTATGTTAATAGCAGTGTATATATTTCAGGATACATAGAATTTAATTAAACAAATATAGTAATTTTGCGTAGTTTTATAGAAAAAATATACATACTCCAAAGAGAAAATAAATTATAGTAGATAATATTAATAAAAAAAATATGAAAACAACGTTTAAGAAAATAATGGCATTGTTCATTATTACATCTTCGCTGTTCATCACAGGATGTCAGAAAGATCTTTATGATCCTAATTATGTTGCCACTAAGAATGGACTATTGACAGGGATACCAGCAGACTTTAACTGGTCAACGTTATCATCAGTCAATCTTACTGTAAATGTGAATGATCAATATAATGGAGAATTTTACTATATAGTGGAAGTGTTCGATAGCAATCCTGTAATTGATAGCAAGGCAAAATTATTGACTAAAGGAGTTGCTAAAAAAGGACAATCTTTTAGTTCTGTAGTTTCAATTTCGCAAACCACCAAAAGTATAGCTATTCGCCAAACATCTCCAACAGGCTTAACAGTTACCCGTATGGTAGATGTTGCAAGTATTGTTACAGTAGATTTTGGAACAACCGCTACTAAATCGATATCAACAAGAAGTAGTTCTGGTTCTGTTTTAACAAGAAGTGCAAGTGACACAGATAAAAATGATTTTGTTTCAACTATGCCGACAAATATAGCTTCTTATGACCAAAGCCAGCAAGGAACAATAACTAAATTTAAATTAGAAGATGGAACCTATGATGATATAAACGTATGGACTCCTGGAGTTTACTTATATGCTACTGGTAAAATACATATTACCAAACTATATTTAGCGTCTAAATGTAAATTGTATATATTACCTGGTGCTGAAGTCACATTAGATGCTGGTAACAACCTTGGGCAGCCAGATGAAGTAATTTCTATAGCAGAAAATGCCACTTTAAAAGTGGGGACACTTACACCTAGTTCCAATGTCAAGATATTAAATAAGGGAACTATTTCGGCTAGTGAAATCCAGTTAGCGGGAACATCATTGCTATACAATGCAGGAACAGTATCTGTATCCGGCGACCTAAGTGGACAAAACGATGGAAGTACAATTGAGAATGATGGCACTGTAACAGCTCTAAACCTCTTAGTGCAAGGTAATAGCAGTTTATCCAATTACAATGAAATAAATGTAAGCAACTTAACAACTGTTGATTGTACTGGTGGCAGCTGGACCAATGAAGGTCATTACACTACCAAAAGCATGGCTGTATCAGCTCATAATTCAAACGTTTTTAATAAATGCAAACTAGTTGTAACAGACAACCTCAAGTTTAATACCGGGAATATAAAAATTGATGGTGGTGCTTATGTCAGTTGCAGCACACTTGATATGGATAACTGTAAAATAGACATGGGAGCAAACTCTATAATGAAAGTTTCTACCCAGGCTAATTATAACTACAATCCACTTTCCGGTGGATATGGATTTTATGGTCCAACTTCCGGAAAAGCATTATTAAAATTAAAGAAAGCAGTTGCCAATAGTGATGGACAAAATTACGTAATAAACTACAGTGGTAATATCCAAATAGAATGCGAAAATCATCCTGATATAAACGTCGATCCAAGTAATATCAGATTTACCGAAGATCCAACTATTGAATGGGTAAAAGAAGGTGAAACTACCATTACAATATCTTCAAGTAATTGTTCTGAAGGCAATACAGCATCTCAAGGTGGAACTCCTTCAAACCCTACGTTCCCTATTGCTGTTGAGCCAGACAAAGACTATACATTTGCAATGGAAGATTCATGGCCAAATTATGGTGACTATGATATGAATGATTTGGTAGCAACAATACGTACCAGTTACCAGAAGAACTCTTCCAACAAAGCAACTCAAATGACTATTAATGTAACTTTAAGAGCTGTTGGTGCTCTTAAAACCATCGGAGCCGCTTTACAAATGGATAATGTGCTGGCTGATAATATTCAGCAGGTAACTAATAACGGAACTAATCTTGATGGTTCTATTTTTGAACGAAATTCTGCAGGAATTGAGAGCGAGCAGTCAAAAGCTGTTATTCCATTATTTGACAATGCACATAAATTCTTAAAATCCAGTGGAATGACAAATACAATTGTTGGAAAGAACAACGTCCCGGCTCAAACAGCTAAAATAACGATTTCTTTTAAAAATCCAATATCTGTTGAAGATACAGATATTAAGTCACTAAACTTCTTTATTGTTACTGACGGGAAAAAAGATTCGCGTACCGAAATTCATTTAGCAGGATACGCTCCTACTGATAAGTTTAACAAAAGCTTATTGGGAACAGGAGATGATAATTCAGTAAGTGGAATTAGCTTTACCAGTAAAAATGAGCATTTGGTTTGGGGAATGATTATTCCTGCTATTTTTAATTATCCTGTTGAATATGAAAAAATTACAGATGCATATCCTAATTTTGGAGCATGGGCTCAATCCATAGGGAAGAACAATCAAGATTGGTATAACTCTCCAAAAAGTGGGGCTACATATTAAAACAGTATCTATCTAACTAAAAAAGGCAGAATTTGATTCTGCCTTTTTTAGTTAGAAGTAATCTTGATTAAAAAAGTCAATAAAATACTTGATAAATAAAACAATTATTATATTTTTGCTATTACAAGCAATTAACATTTTTTTAGTTGCCATCTTTAATTAATCGTCATGAGAATAAGCCACTTCAAAATATCAACTATTTTATTCTTCTTTATATTGATTACATCAACATATAGTTGTAAAGAAGATTATTACGACCCATATTATAAGGCGCCTTCTCCTTTCACTGGCGTTCCTGATAACTTTGACTGGTCTACAATTACCTCTATCAATCTTACCATAAATGTGAATGACGAATATAATGGGCAATATTACTATGTGGTTGAAGTCTTTGATGACAATCCCATATTAAATACGAATGCCACTTTACTGGCTAAAGGGGTAGCAAAGCAAACTGAAGCATTCACTTCAGAGGTAAATTTCCCACAGGCACTTCAAACAATTTACATACGTCAAACCGCCCCAAACGGATTAAAAACAGTACAAGAAAGAACAATCGATTCGAAAAATATAACTATTAATTTTGCAGGCAATGCATCTGCATCAACAAAATCATCATCTGTAAGCTATGCTTCAACCAGGTCAGCTACTACTCCAACCTATCAGGGTGTCAGAGAGGGAGCTACAGCTATTGATCTGAGTGCATCATCACAGGTATTAACTGCAGGAAAATCGTATGTAATAACCGGAGGCGCCTACTCTGGTAGTATTACTTTCTGGGGAGGAGCTACAACAACTCTTTTCATTGAAGGAGAATGGAATATTCCTCCCGAACAGGCTGCCTTTCAGAGCGGGCTTGAAATTGTCATACTAAAAGGAGGAAAGGTACACTTTTACAACAGTTCTCAAATACTTCAGGGAAACGATGTCCATTTGTTTATTATGAATGGCGGAATTTTTAATCCTGAAAAAGAACCAGTTAGTCTTAATTTCAGCTCTTCAGGTGGAAGTGTGTATAATTTCGGAGAATTAAACCTCAAGCAATTAAAACTCAATGGGGGCATCTTCTATAATAATAGCACTACAAGTATTTCAGAATTCAATCAGGCAGGTACCATTGAAAACCATAGTATCCTTACCCTTGGAGCAATTAATTCAACTAGCGGACTAACTATTAATAATTACCTAACCATGTCTGTTACCGGCAACGCTACTTGCAATGGAAGTACTATAATAAACAGGGGAACATTAAATTTCGATTCATTCGATTCCTCCTATAGCTTATTATTAGATAATTATTGCAACATCACTACCAATAAGGACATTAATGTATCAGGAGGAACTATTAATCTGCATAACAGTACCTCTTTCTCCGGCAGCAACTTTTATCCCAAAGGTTGCGTTATCAATATGGATGCATTTTCTATACTCGATATAACCGGCACAACTAAATTCGATTCATGGTCCAGCCAATTAACAGCTACAGGCACAGGTTCAGACTATGCGCTGGCACGACTTAAAAAAGTAATATGTAATGGTTCTCAAAGCGTTATTTACAATGGTAACCTTGAATTAGAATGTTCAGATCATACAGCAAACGGAAAAAATGATAACGTATATACCCTCAACCCTCCGGCGCATATGGTGAGCTATGGTTCACCCACTGTTCTTATTCCTTCCGGTGAATGTACAGGTAAAGGAAGCTACCCGCAAGGTACTGCCCCTACTGATCCTACTTTCCCAATTGAAGTTCCTACAAGCAGCGAGTATAGCTATGCCATAGAAGATTATTGGCCTGCATACGGAGATTACGATATGAATGACCTCGTAATAAAAAGCAGTTTTACTTCTACAAATAATAAGAATTGGATTACCAGCCTGACTATAAATACAACGCTACTAGCCGTAGGAGGAAACAAAAAACTTGGAGCAGCCTTTCAGCTTGATAAAATTTCTGCAGACAATGTTACAAGTGTATCTGTTCAATCTGATTCTCCGGGAAACCGACTAAATGGTACTGTTTTTACATTAAATTCAAATGGAATTGAAACCGGGCAGTCAAAAGCCGTTATTCCTCTATTTGATGAAGCACATCATTTTATCTTAAATAATTCAAGTGAAAGGTATAACTTGATTAACACCAGCGATAAAGGAGAATATATTACGCCAAAAAATGTAAAAATAACAATTAATTTCAAGAACAACACTGTAAATTCTAGTGATATAGCAGTTAAATACTTAAACTATTTTGTGGTAACTGATGCTAAGAGTGAAAATCGTAAAGAGGTGCACCTGGCAGGTTACTCACCAACAAACAAAGCTATTACCAGTTACTTTGGAGGTGGTCCTCAGAATATCCCGTCTAATAATGATTTATCATTAAATGGTGTATATTACAGAGGAACAGATAATTTAATTTGGGGACTAATGATACCGGGTACTTTCAACTATCCTCTGGAAACAGAAAGTATACTCAATGCATATCCCAAATTTAAATCCTGGGCCACTTCAGGAGGCACAGCAAATCAGGATTGGTATAGTAGTTCAAATGCAAATAACACCTATATTTACACTATTAAATAAAAAAAACATTCGTTAAATCCCTATTTTATAATAACTTTGTACCATTAAAAAATAATTCAGAGTCAACAATGAAAAAAAAAATATTACTAATTGACGATAAAGAATCTATTGCGAAAGTTGTTTCCATCTATCTGTCAACAGAATTCGACCTTGTTTATTTTGAAAATCCTATACCAGCAATCGCATGGTTACAGGAAGGAAACATCCCCGATCTTATCATTTCAGATATCAGAATGCCCGAAATGCGTGGAGATGAATTTTTACATTACATTAAATCCAATGCATTGTTCAGCCCTATACCTGTTATTATGTTGTCAAGTGAAGAAAGTACTTCAGAAAGAATCAGATTACTGGAAGAAGGAGCCGACGATTACATTCTTAAGCCATTCAATCCTATGGAACTAAAAATCCGTATAAAAAAAATAATTAAGGAATAGAGATGCAATACCTCGTATACATAGGTACACACACACAAACAATCGCACATTTCAACCAATTATACAATGGTGAAATGAAAGTAGCGGCAAACAACTTTGAAGCAGCCAAATGGTTATCTCAATGTAGTAATAAAATGCCTATTATAATTCTTTTTGAGAAAGAAATCTTAAAAAAGGATTTAGCAAACATTTCCTATCTGCATAATAAGTTTTATCACACCTATATTGTCCTTATCACAGACAGATTAGAAAAAGAAGAAAGCTTTCTCTATCTAAAAAGTGGTATATGTAACACATTGTCTCCCAATGAAACAGAACAGAATTTTGAGCAAACGCTCAATTTTATTATTAATAGACAGCATCAATTCCAAACTGCTCTTCAGGATAAAAACCTAATCAAGCATTTTCATTTACCCTTTTGGAAAAGAGTGTTCGACATTATTTTCTCAAGCATCGCTATCCTTTGTCTTTCTCCGTTACTTCTACTGGTTGCTATTGCTATCAGGATAGAAAGTGAAGGTCCCATTGTATATAAATCTAAGCGTGTAGGCAGCAACTATCGTATTTTCGATTTTCTTAAGTTTCGTTCCATGTATACCAATGCCGATAAGCGACTTAAGGAATTTAATAACCTTAATCAATATAAAAGTGATGTCAACCTGGAAGATGGAGAAAAAACATCAGAAGAAGAACAGCGAATAGAAACTGATGAAGTAATTTTAATATCAGATGATTATGTTATTCCCGAAAAAGAATACATTGCTCAAAAAAGCATTGAAAAAGAAAATTCATTTGTAAAACTGGAAAACGATCCGCGTATCACCAAAGTGGGGCATTTCATTCGTAAGTACAGTATTGACGAACTCCCTCAATTGATAAATATCCTGAAAGGAGACATGTCTATTGTAGGTAACCGTCCTCTCCCACTCTACGAAGCCGAGCTACTTACCAGTGACGAATACATAGACCGCTTTATGGCCCCTGCAGGACTTACCGGACTATGGCAAGTAGAAAAACGAGGAGATGCAGGAAAGATGTCTGCCGAAGAGCGCAAGCTCTTAGATATACAATATGCCAAGAGCTACTCTTTTGGCATAGATATTAAGATTATTTTAAAAACAGCTACTGCATTTATTCAGAAAGAAAATGTATAAAGATATAAATTGAAGAGGTTATGAGATACAAACTATTTTCCATTATTGTTTTTTCTTGTTTATTCTTTGCATTTCCATTACATGCTCAGGAAAATGACATTACTGATATGTCACCTGAAGATTATATAAAATTAAAGCTTCCTCCTTTGGATTCTTTGTTTGAAAATGCTAAGAAAAATCCGCTTATACAAATCCATGACACAAAGAAAGAAGAAGAACTAGGACTACTTAGTAAAGAAAAGAAAAGCTGGCTTAAATATTTTTCTGTAGGAACATCGTATCACTATGGAATACAAGCATACACGTCCGGTTATTCCGACTCTGCAACGCCAGTTTACTATCAGTACAATAATAATGCAACGAGTTATTATAATGTAGGTGGTTCTGTATCAATTCCATTGGATGACTTATTTGATCGTAAAAGAAAAATTAAAAACCAAAAGCTATTGGTTAAAGAAAGCGAGTATTTAAAAGAACAAAGAATGGATGAATTGAAACAACAAATTATAGATCTTTATACTGCTGTTTTATCAAACCTCTCTATCCTGAAACTAAAAGCCGAATATATGTCATTTGCCAAAGCACAATATCAGGTAGTTGAAAATGAATTTATAAACGGCAAAGTAGAGGCAAGCTTATTGAGCGACAGAAAAAAGATACAAATAGAAGCTGCAACTGAATATGAAACTACGCGAGCGCTAATTAATAGTTCTCTTTTAAGACTAGAAGTGCTTACAAGAACTTCAATAATCAATAAGAAATAAATTCAAATCTATGGAATATTTACTTTATCTATCCAGATTTATATATCGATTACGATGGCGGTTAATAACTATACCTGTTGCACTTACATTATTAGCAATATATTCCACCAAACATTTAGGAAGAACGTATGATACTACTGCAACTGTCTATACAGGAATAATATCTGGATACACAATTGAGACGAGTTCTGGAGCGGGCGTAAATCTCACTCAGCAAAGCACTACCTTAGATAACATCTTAACACTTATTACATCCCAAAGTACACTAAAAAAAGTTTCTCTGAAACTTTATGCTCAAAATATGATATATGGAGATCCCAATCGTGACAATACCCACATCCTGGCTTCTACATACAAAGAGCTTCTAAGAATCACTCCAAAAGAAGTACTTAAGCTTATAGATAAAAAGGACGAAAAAAAGACTATCGCGAATTTAGAGGCTTATGAAAAACCGGATCCTAAGAATTTCGTTTTTGGGTTATTCTACTGGAACCATCCGGATTATTGTTATTCAGCATTATCTGAAAAAATAAAAGTAAAAAGGATATCAGACAGTGATATGATTGACATTGGTTATTCAAATGGTGATCCTGGAATTGCCTATAACACTTTGAAAATCTTAAATGAAGAATTTATTGATCAATATCAGCAATTAAGATTCGGAGAAACAAATAGTGTGATTAAGTTCTTTGAAGAAGAATTAGCCCGATTAAAAAAAAGACTAGAAACGTCTGAAGACTCTTTGACAACCTATAGTTTAAGTAAACGAATCATTAATTACGGAGAACAGACCAAACAAGTTGCAATGCAAAAAACTTCTTATGAAGAAAAATGTGAAGGATTTCTACTGGAATACAACACAGCAAAGACACTTATAAATGAACTAGAAAAAAGGATGGACAGTCATGCAAAATCTTTACGCAATAACAGTGAGTTCATAAGCAGAATGCAGAATATTACAAGTCTAACATCAAAGATCACTGATATAGAAACTTTTAATGATGAGAGTTCTTTGAAAAATAAAGATTTAAATTCCTATAAAAGGCAACTAAAAAAAGCTGAAAGTGAGTTTAATAACTTTACAGAAAAGTATAGTAATCAAAAATATACAAAAGAAAGAATAGCACCAGAAGAGATTTTACAACAGTGGTTCGAACAAATGCTAAATTTGGAAAAAGCAGATTCAAAACTGAGATTAATGGAATCCAGAAAAGGGCTTATTGATGATAAGTACATTTTCTTTTCTCCTATTGGTAATACGTTGAAACGTATGGACCGTGATATAGGCTTTACTGAGAATAGCTACATGTCCATGCTTAATAGTTTAAATGCAGCCCGATTACGACAAAAAAATCTACAAATGACCTCTGCTACTTTACGAGTAATAAATCCACCGGTATATCCATTGGCTGCAGAATCAACTAATAGAAAATCAATCATAATGACAGTTTTCTTTGGTAGTATTCTCGCTATTTTAGGTTTTTCATTAATTGTAGAATTACTTGATAGAACGTTAAGAGATAAAATCCGTGCTGAAAGATTAACGTCAAGCAAAGTTATCGGAGCTTTTCCAGGGAATAATATTGGCCGATACAGAAGCTTTAGCAAAGTCCGCGGCCAGATTGCTACTAAATTTATGTGTAATACAATCCTAAGCTACTTACCAAAAAGCGAAAAAAGAATTATTAACCTACTTAGCACAGAAACCGGAGATGGTAAATCCTTTATTGGAAAACAACTGGAAGAGTATTGGAACTCTATTGGACTAAATGTAAAACACATATCCTGGAACGAGGATTTTTCGAAAGATTCGAGAGAGTTTTTGCTGGCAAAATCAGTGACTGATTTAAGCAATTCAACAGATAATTCAGATATCCTTATAGTAGAATACCCACCGTTAAAGGAATGCACTATTCCTGAAACATTAATTAACGAAGCTGCATTAAATATTGTAATAACAAGAGCCAATAAAACATGGAAATTTACTGATCAGCTTCTGTTAAATCAAGTAAAAAAAATAGCTAGCCCCAATTCTCCCGTTGTAATTTGTTTAAATAAAGCAGAAAGTAATGTTGTAGAGAGTTTTACAGGTATTCTTCCTCCATACAATAAATTTAGCAAATTAATATACAGATTTTCTCAGTTTGGATTAACAGCTTCAGAATAAAAATAATGCAAACATTACTAAAAAATATAACTAAATTAATAATGCCCAGAATATTTGTATATGCAGGCTTATTGCTGTTTATTGTTATATTCTACAAAGCAACTATGCAAAGGGGCTGCAATGTTGGATACATCATTGTCTCCATCCCATTTATTGCCGTAGGAATGTTTCTATTATTAAAAAATCCTTTATGGAGTTTTATAATTCTCTTTATAAGCAATTATTTTATAATGGGAGTTCTCCGATATATCTCATTTCCAATTCCTATAAGTGTGTTTATGGATTCCATTATTTCATTCATATTTTTAGCACTCATTTTAAAAACAATTCATGTAAGAACAGAATGGAAAAGAGCATTAAATCCTTTAACTTTAATAACTCTCATTTGGTTTATTTTCTGTCTATTGGAGCTAATAAATCCCAAAATCACATCATTTGCTGATTGGTTCACTAAAGTCCGTAGTTTGGCTTTTTACCCAATAATAATGGTCATCTTGGTTTCTCTTATACTAAGCAAATATAAAAATGTTAAACTTCTGTTATTAGTATGGTCTGTTTTAACCCTTCTAGCAGCATTCAAAGGATACTGGCAAAAAAATCATGGATTTGATTCTACTGAATTAGTTTGGTTATATGTAGGCGGTGGAGCTAAAACACATTTGATAAGCACAGGGATTCGCTATTTTTCTTTTTTCTCTGATGCTGGAAACTACGGTTCATGCATGGGCTTTTCACTGGTAGTATTTTCCATAGCTGCTTTTTATATAAAAAACAAATGGCTCAAGGCTTATTTTCTCATTGTAGCACTCTCAGGAGGATACGGTATGGCTATTTCGGGAACCCGTGGAGCATTAGCTGTTCCGTTTGCAGGATATACCATTTTCATCCTTCTATCCAAGAAATGGGAATTTGCTTTATCTTCTTTATTTATACTCATATCTGCTTTTTGTTTTCTTAATTTTACTACTATTGGAAATAACAACCAAACAATAAAAAGAATGCGTTCTAGTTTCGATACAAATGATGCCTCTTTTAATGTAAGATTAGAAAATCAAAAAAAATTAAAAGAACGCTTGAAAAATCTCCCGTTCGGGGCAGGTATAGGATTCGGCAATACCCCCGATGTGAATAGCCCCGATTATGAATTTTCAGTAATCCCTAGTGACTCATGGCTTGTAAGAGTATGGATACAAACCGGAGTGGTTGGATTATCCTTATATATTCTGCTCCTATTTGCTGGTATTATATCGGGTGGATATATTATTCTTTTCAAAATAAAGAACAAAGAACTAGGAGGGATATTGGCAGCTTTACTTGCAGGAGTATTTGGTATGACAGCTTCCGCCTATGGAAATGAAATATTAGGACAATACCCTACTTGTTATCTCTATTTTATAAGCTTCGCCATTGTCTTTATGGGTAAACATTACGACAAAGAATTAGAAGAGCATGAACAACTTACCTGAACTATCCATTATAACAGTTAATTACAACGGATTGAAAGATACAAGTGAACTGATTAAGTCTCTTCAAACACATATCTCTCTTTCTTATGAAATTATTGTGGTTGATAATGCTTCAAAAGTCAATGAAGCAGCTCTTTTACAGGAAAAGTATCCGCATATTATTACAATAAGGAGTGAAGAGAATTTAGGTTTTTCAGGGGGAAATAATCTGGGAATTCACCAGGCAAAAGGAAAGTATATTTTCTTATTGAATAACGATACGTTTATTGAAGAGGATACTTTTCATTATCTAATCGAAAGATTGAAAAGCAGTTCTGAAATAGGAGCTGTTTCCCCAAAAATTAAGTTTGCCTTTCCTCCACGCAATATTCAGTTTGCTGGTTATCTTCCACTTTCAGCAATTACTTTACGAAATGATTTAATTGGTTTTGGAGAAAAAGACGATGGACAATATGAAATTTCAAACCGTACTCCTTACTGCCACGGCGCAGCTATGATGATAAAAAAAGAAGTGATTGAAACAGTAGGATATATGCCCGAAATTTATTTTCTTTACTACGAAGAGCTGGATTGGTGTACTCAAATAACAAAAGCGGGATATGAATTGTGGTACGAGCCCCGTTGCACTGTGTATCACAAAGAAAGTCAAAGTACAGGTCAGCAAAGCTACATGCGCACTTTTTATCTCACTCGCAACAGGTTGTTGTATGCCTGGCGGAATAGAGATGGAGTCATCCGATGGATCTCTATTTTGTATCAATTGCTTGTTGCTGCTCCAAAGAATAGTCTGGTCTTTCTTTTGAGGGGCAGAACATATTTAGCAAAAGCGGTATTTAAGGGAATAATTGCATTTATAAAATTAGAACACAAACTAAGTTAACGCATGGATGGACTGATCATTATAGACACATTAGATACAATACTATTTTTCTTCATGGCACTCTCCGTGGGGTATCTTTTTGTGTTTGCAGCTGCGGGCATGTCGAAAAGGGGCTACTCCTATCCGTTTGCTAAGAAAAAATACCGTTTCGCTATACTTTTCCCGGCTTACAAAGAAGATAAGGTAATAGAACGGGCCGTACAATCCTTCCTTCAACAAGAGTATCCAAAAGAGAACTATGATGTTGTTGTGATCTCTGATAAAATGAAAGACAGCACAAATCAACAACTTCAGCAATTACCCATAGATCTACTGATTGTTGATTTTGAGGACAGTTCAAAAGCAAAAGCGCTAAATTTGGCAATGGATAAGCTGGGCGATCGTAAATATGACATGATTGTGATTCTGGATGCAGACAATACCGTTCAACCTGATTTCCTGCAGCAAATCTGTAATGCATACGAATGTGGAGCAAACGTTATTCAGGCACACCGCATGGCAAAGAACCTAAATACAAGTACTGCCATTTTAGATGCAGTCAGTGAAGAGATTAATAATTCTATCTTTCGTAAAGGGCATGTAAAACTTGGACTCTCATCCGCTTTAATTGGTTCAGGAATGGCTTTTGAATATAAGTGGTTTAAAAAGAATATTAAAAAAGTATCCTCAGCCGGGGAAGATAAAGAATTGGAAATGTTACTCCTGAAACAAAGAATCTATATTGATTATATGGACGATGTACCTGTTTATGATGAGAAAACACAAAAAGAAGACGCTTTTCAAAACCAGCGACGCAGATGGTTGTCCGCACAGTTTGCTTCTTTATGGGAAGCACTGCCCGACTTACCTTATGCTATTTTTTCAAAAAACATAGATTATTGTGATAAGATTGCTCAATGGGTAATGCTTCCTCGAGTACTTCTGATTGGAGCTACCGGAGTACTATCTATAGCTACAACATTAATTAACTGGGAATGGTCTGTAAAATGGTGGATATTATTATTTGTACTTTTTCTGGCTTTATGCATGGCCATTCCTGATTACCTGGTCAACAAACAACTTAAGAAAGCCATTAGGAAAGTTCCTTTACTTGCTATTATGATGTTTTTTAATCTTTTCAGGATGAAAGGAGTTAATAAAAAGTTTATTCATACAGAGCACGGAGAACATTAATACAACGAACATGAATACCCAACAACTAAAAATAAAGTTAGAGCAATACCCAGCCATAAAACATTTAATGCTTAATTTTATTATGCACCCGGTAAAAACTCGTCCGCAATGGTGGATACGTCTGTTTCAATTTACCTATTTAAAAAGAGGGAAAGGGTCGGTAATATACCGAAGTGTACGGAAAGATCTTCCTCCATTTAATAAATTCATATTAGGAAAATATTCCGTTATTGAAGATTATACATGTTTAAATAATGCTGTTGGTGATATTACAATAGGTGATTACTGTCGTATAGGTCTTAGTAATACTGTTATAGGGCCTATAGAAATAGGAGATCGAGTTAATATCTCACAAAATGTAGTGCTCATTGGCTTAGATCACGTATATAAAGATATAGAAAAAGACTTAATTGAACAAGGAGTTACTACATCTAAAATTATTATTGGTAAAGATACTACTATTGGAGCTAATACTGTTGTTCTTTCGGGAGTTACTATTGGGGAGCATTGCTTTGTAGGAGCTGGTTCTGTTGTAACCAAAGATATCCCATCATATTCAATTTGCGTTGGCAATCCCGCAAAAATCATCAAGCAATATGATTTTGATAAAAAAGAATGGGTTAGAATAAAAAACTAAAAAAATTATCCTGAAAAAACAACTTTGAAAATAAATTGTTAACTTTAGAAACCAATTTTAAGAGAATGGACGATTAATAAATTTAATATAGGAGATTTTATTATGGGACTAAGTTTTAAGGAAGCTTTAAAGAATCGGAGAACATATTACACAATCAGTAACAAATCTCTTGTATCCGATCAGGAGATTGAAGATATAGTTAACTTCGCCGTTACCCATGTGCCTTCATCTTTCAATTCACAATCAACAAGAGTGGTGCTTTTGCTTGGTGAAAACCATAAAAAGCTGTGGAACATTACCAAAGAAATACTTCGAAAAATAGTTCCGGCCGAAGCTTTCACTGCTACAGAAAACAAAATTGACGGAGCTTTTACAGCTGGTTATGGTACAGTTCTTTACTTTGAAGATCAGACTGTGGTAAAAGGATTACAAGATGCTTTCCCTGCTTATGCAGAAAATTTCCCTGTGTGGTCAAATCACACTTCAGCAATGCATCAACTTGCTATCTGGACAATGCTTGAAGAAGCTGGATTTGGAGCTTCGCTACAACATTACAATCCATTGATTGATGAAGAGGTTGCTAAAGAATGGAATCTTCCTTCTACATGGAAACTTGTTGCCGAAATGCCATTTGGTGTTCCAACTCAGGGTCCTGGTGAGAAAGAGTTCAAGCCTCTTGATGAGCGAATAAAAGTATTCAAGTAAGTTTTAATTGTCTGTAAATATATGGATTACTACAATTACAAGCGTGCGCATCAAGGTGTCGAACGGTATACTCCAAGAATATCTATTATTCAGCTGCATAGCAGTTTTTATATCAGTGGTCAAGAAATTGGTAATATTATATATATTTAAAGTTAATGAATTCACGAATAGAGTATATTGATAGATTAAAAGGATTTGCGATTCTTTTAGTTGTAATTGGACATTTTATTGAGTGCAATGTTGTAAAAGGGTATTTACATCCTCTCTATTCATTTATATATTTCTTTCACATGCCCTTATTTATGTTTATTAGTGGATATGTAGCAAAAAAATATTTAAAGGTCGAATTAGCTAAACCAAAAGAAGCCTTCACTTTCATCAATAAAAAGATACGTTCATTAATCATTCCTTATTTAACCTGGAGTCTACTTATACCAATGTGTTTCTTATCTTATAATTTCAAGTTTGACTTATTTTCTAGATTTGAATATCTTATTTTTCATCATACCTATCTTTGGTTTTTGACGACTCTCTTCTATTTGTCTTTACTTTTTCTAGTTTATGAAATAATCAGTAAGATACTATTAAAATTCAAGGGAGGGAGAATCTTGTGCATAACAATTCTTTATATAACTACAATGTTCCTTTATCATATATTTCCTAATGTAGTAATTAAATCAATCTTTGGATATTTCCCTTTCTATTTTCTTGGAGTGATAATAGCTCAATTTAAAAGAGCTGAAGATTTATATTGCAATAAAATAGCTTTTGGAATATTTACTATCGCTTTTTTAATTATTCCTGTACATTTTAATTATTTTGAAACTGAATTTTATAGAATTATTAAAGCCATTGTTTCTTTTGCAGCTATACCAACAATTTATTATTTATCTAGATTTATGAGATGGAATACAATCATTGATAATCAGATTCAACTTTGGGGTAGAAATAGCTTAGTAATTTATGTAACTCAGTGGAATTTATTACATATATTCACAATAAATTTGCCACTTTATACATCAACCTTTAGCCTTATCTTAGTTAGTTTTATTTTATCCTTATTCATTGGTTATGCATGTATTCTGATTGGCAACGTCATTAAATACTCTCCAATAATAGATTTATTGATCTATGGACGAAAATCCAAATAATATATTTGTTCACACATCGAAAAAACTAAAACTAATTAAAAGAGATACAATAATAAAAACAACGATACTCTGAAATACACAATGTTTAAAATATTAAAACAAAACTAAAAATCAAACACTCTAAAACATAAAAACCTCCCACCAACAAGCTTTAAGCCTATCAGCGGGAGATCTCTTTAATAACTACATCCTCAATTTAATCAAGAACTTTTGATAAGAAGTTCTTTCACCTCAAAGCAAGGACAAAATTTCACCCACTCAGAAGAGTCAACAACCCCATCACCATTGCGGTCGGGACTAAGATCGCGGTGACCTGTTACCCGACAAGCGGGAAAGTCTTTCAACAGGGTGAGTACCAGTACCCGCATAGAGTGTTTTTGTTCCGGCGTTCGGGTATCGGCTGGTTTACCGTTCCTGTCCAGTCCGCCTTCGTAACAGATGCCAATGCTGTGGGCGTTATAGCCCAGTGCGTGCGCGCCTTCTTCTTGTAGCGGACGCATGGATTTTATGGCTCCGTCTTTGCGGATGTAGAAATGATAACCGGCACAGCGAAAACCTCTTGCCCGGTGAGCGGCGTCCACATCCCGCTCCGTAAAGGTTTTGTCCTCACGGGTGGCGGAACAGTGGATCACAATTAGATTAATGACTCTCATTTTCTTCTTTATCACTGCTTTTATTGTCGCTCTTTGCAACCTTGCACTACACACTTAGTTTTTAGTGACTCGCTAAGCTGGGCATTGAGGGTGATAATCTCCTGATACATCTGGCGTACTTTCTCCGAGAGCTCGAAATAGTCAGCTTCAAACTTAGTGATCTGCTCCATCAGATAGTCGAACTGGCTCTTTACCAGGTCGGTGAATTCTTGTACCTGCTTGGCATCTTTCTTTTTCAGGAAGGGAAGAACCACTTGCAGTATGTTTATTATTCCGTCTATAATTTTCATTGTTCGTTTTGTTTTTATTTATTAATTTGAAAGTAAGAGAGGCTTCTCCTGAAAAGGAACCGCCTCTCCGTTTTGTTCTTCCACCACTTGATTACGCTCCGGTTTTAGGAGCTGCAGCAACCTTCACCGGCAGTTTGGCCACCTGACTATAATCGAGGGTTTTCAGCATATTAGTGAGCAGTTTCCCCGGACGAAAGGTAATTCTGGCTCCTTTGATAAGCCCCACACTGAATTCCTTTTGGGTTTCTGCTCCGCTACTGCGAATGCCAACCTGGAAGCTTCCAAACTCACCAAAGCGAACTACTTCTCCTTTACGCAGGCTTTGCTGGATAGTGATCAATGCACCCGAAATGGAGGCGGAAATATCTGCCTTTGTTGCAGTACAACGGTTGGACACATCCTCACACATGGAATCAAAATCCATCTCTCCGCAGCCTTGTGCCTGGGCATAAAACTTTTTAGGATCTGCCAACTTTCTCGGATTTGCTCTCTCTACTACTGAATACTTTACACTCATGTTTTTTTTGTTTTTAATGGTTTAATAACTTCATCAGGGGGGCCCTTCCCTTTCTGCCTTACAAAGATACGACACTGAAAAGTGGACGAGTGCGGAATGTTGCACAGCTGGTATTAGGGTGTATAAAGTGGTATAAACCTGTATGTTTCTGCATGACTTTTCACTTTACCAACAGCGTTAGTTTATTTTGTCAAAATTTGCTTTTATGAAGTATTTTTTGTACCTTTATAAGGTAATAAAGAAAGAATAAAACATTAATCATGGAAGAAAAATTTAAACCAAAGAGCTATTCAAAAACCGAATTATCGAGAAAATACAATCCACATTTGTGCGATCGCTCGGCTCAGCGAACATTGATGAATTGGATTGAGCACAACAAAGAATTGAGCACGCAGCTTATCTGTACCGGGTTCAGCAAAATGGACCGCCTGTTTACGCCCCGACAAGTAGAACTGATTGTCTCCTTCCTGGGTGAACCGTAAAAAAACAACTCTCAAAAAATATCTAGTCGTTTTTGTGAAAGAGACTTGAGACTTTAACCAAAGTTTCAAGTCTCTTTTTTGTTTTTACAGGATGCTTTAAACCCCACTCCTTCCAATTTGGATAAAAGAAAACATAAATCAGAAAAAGTAAAAAAGTGATAGGTGTGCAGGGAGTGATTGCGTTTTTGAGACTCTATAAGGATAAGGGGGGCTTTTATAGAATGCCCCTTCCCCCTATACAACTTACAAAAACAGCAGCATTCCTTGCACACCTGTCACTTTTACAATTCGAGTGGAAGTTCAGGATTTCTGTTTAAGGGTTCATTAACAGCTACTTGGTTACTATTCTCAACTATTTTGCTTATTCTTTCTACTTCGTCCATACCTATTTCATAAATAGAATAAAGCGTTCCTTTGCTGCATCTTTTCGACTCAAATTTATGTTTTTTCAATACCTTTCCAAGGATTATTGCACCCGAATTAGTGATTGGAAGACCTGTTTTATGCGAAATTCGCTTTAAAATTTCACTTGCCGACAAGAAAAGAGGAGCTTCATTTATCAGCGGTTTACGAAAATAAGTGAGCAAAAACTCCTCTTCGGGAGAAAGAGACTGAAAGCCTTCGTTGTGCTTATTAAGCTCTTCAATTTCGTCCATATTGAACCAAAAACGAAAACCGGAGTTGAGCAGACACTTTATCTGGGCATAGAGCTGTGAATAATCAATGGTAAACCCATCATTAATATCGCTCACCAGGAAAGTAATGAAACGACGTGATCCGGTGGGATCACTCAGAATCTTCTCATTATTGGTAGAAGCAATAAGAGACGCATGGCGGGTGTAACTCTCCTCATGATGCCCGTAAGCCTTGCGCTCGTCAATGCTGATTTGCGTAATGAGTTTCTTCAACTTAGCCATGTCACGATATGAAAGTACATCAAGCTCATCAATATTAACCAAAGCACGATGAGAGAGCTTCATAAGCAAATCCTTCTCCTGCTCTGTAACTGAAATTGTGGCATAGTAGGCCTCTAACTCCGGTGGAAGAATGCGGTTAGTCCAACGAGTTTTACCTCTGCCCTGCTCTCCGCAAAACACAGGAACCACATGGTTCACCGTTTTCTTGTCTAACAAAGAAGCTACCATAGCAACCAGCCATTTCCGGAAACAAAAAAGCCAGTAAGAATCATTATTCGTTTTCACTGTAGAAGCCATCTGCGCTATGTAGTCATTGCCATCCCACTCGGGCAGTTCAAGAAAATAGCTAATAAAGGGATTAAACGTGGGCGAAAAGTCGGACATAATCAAGTTGCGTATATCAGTAACTTTACATTCAATCCCCTCTTTGTTTATTGCTCTCCAAATGGAATTTTCAATTCTATCTACCACATTGGCAAAAACATCTTCCGAATCTTTATCACGAAATTCTACGCGTGAACTGACTTCATTGTAACGAAAATCATAATTCTTAGTCAGAAAATGCTCCACCGCATCATAAATTCCACTTTTACCTCCCGAATTCACAGCCCCGGCATACTCTGTTGTATGAGAATAAGCGCTGCGAATGGTGGAAAGCAATTCCTCCGTTTCCATATCAACATACTTAGCCAGACAAAGACGCTCAGCATCACTTTGGGGTACTCCTTTGCGATTACAGTTATTTGCCAGCAGATTGATAAACACATTGCGGTTACCCTCTTTATATGACTGTTTTTTTGCAGTATATAGCACACATTTGCGGAAAAGATCTTCCGAACTGACTTCACCCCCAGGCTTCGTTTTTGCAGCTTTCATTGCAGCATTCTTTGAATAGGCACCATCTTTATCTTTTGCACCGTGAACAAAGACCTCGGCCATTTCATTGAAAAAGAGAAGCGGATCATAGCTTACATAGCAAAGCCTGCCCACATCTTTGCCGGACACATCGACAGCAGCGCCCGTTATCACGGTATAATAACGCATCACCTTATTATACATCTCCTTGTGAAAACTCTTAATCTCATCGAGCTTATCGGGAAGCGAGCCGTCTTTGCGGGAAACACGGACTAAGAGTTTCAACCCCAACCCACCAGGACTCACAAAGCAAGCAAACGTATGACTATCGGCCTCAATCAAAGCCCTCAACCGGATAACCTCTTCAGAAGAAAGATCATCGATATCAAGAACCACCATTCCGCAATACTCGGTGAGATTCACATCTCTCCGCCCACCAATATACAACGCACAGATAGTAACAGAGGCCAGCAACTTCTTCAGCCGCTGAGCCTCGTTCTCCTCTCCTTCCAGGATTAGCGAGCGAATTTTTTCAACTTCAGCCCGATAACGGCCATTCTTCACTTCCCGCAGAAACTCCCGCATATCTTTATTGCCAAGAGGCTTGTTAAAGCCCGAAAACACTGTAATGTTTTTCATTTATTATTCATTAAAATTACAGATGCAAAGTTCTATATTTAAGAGAAAAATATTTATAACTATCTGTCTGTTTTTTAAAAGTAATTCAATTCATCGTAACTAATTCACTATAAGCAATGTAAAACTTTATATTTTAATAAAAAACAAATAATAAAAATTACTTATTGAAAAAGAAGCCTTAATAGTTCTCGTTCAGATGTTCTTTTTTCATGTATTGGCATACCGTATTTTCAGAAAGATATTGATCTTTTTCTCCTTTTGAAGATTTAAAACGAATAAACTGGCAGAGAATATGTGCTGTTAACACACGGTTTACACCACCATTTGTTAGCAGCCATCCATCAAAAATCCATTGTTCAACGGTATTAAAAAAAAAGATGTGGAGAAGCTGTCCACTCAAGCGAAATCGTTTTCTTGTTCCGCCCCATCTTTTTAGATAACTCTTTTTGCCTTGTCAGACTTTTATGCAGGTTTTTTGTATGAAAATCAATCTCACTCTGTACCTCTTTCATCTCTTTCTCTAAATCCTCTTTCATAACTTTTGTTTTAAGTTTCAAATTTATAATAATACTGTTTCTTAAAAAAATGCGCAAAATTAGCTTCTTTTTATTAAATGATTATGCTATATTTGCTTTATAGTTTAAGAAAGTTATCAACAGGTAGAAGAAACAAGGAGATTGCTTTATATGAAAATATGTTTTTATTGCAATACAATATTTACATTTGGAGGAGTTCAGCGTGTAATGGCTGTAATAGCAAAAGAGCTGTCTAAAGAACACGAAGTTACTATATTAACGTTAGACAATCCATCATTAAATGACACCACAATGTATGGATTAAACTCTGCAAATATTCATTACATCAATTTGCAATATCCAAAAATCCCCTTCTACGAAAACATATCATGCAAAGCATACAGCCTGCTATACAAAACCATATTGCCACAGAATAAACTTCTATCAAAATGGTATGGATATACTTCTTTCTCTCATACCCAACGCTCTTTGCTGATTAAAATACTAAATCAAGGGAACTACGATGTAGTTGTAGGTGTACATGTATTCCTATCATTTCATCTGGCGAGTATTCATAATCAGATTAAGGCTAAAACTATTGGCTGGATGCACAATTCTTATGATGCCTTTTTTTCCATAAAGACCTCTTATGTAGGAAAACAAAAAAATCAGTTCAAACACTTAATGCCTGAACTTGATAAGATTATAGTTCTTTCAAAGTATGATCAGGAAAAATTCCAAAAAGAATTGAATGTTCATACAGAAGCAATATACAACCCTTTAACTATAGAACCAAAAGGGAAAGGCTCTCCCGAACATAAAAAATTCTTAGCCGTGGGACGTTTTTCTCCTTTACATAAAGGGTTTGATATATTAATTGAAGCCTTTGCCATTTTTGCAAAACAGAATCAAGACTGGACATTAGACATCGTTGGCGAAGGACCGGAGGAAGATATGCTTCGTTCACTAATCAGTAAGCATCATTTAGAAAAGAGAGTTACTCTGTATCCGTTTACCAAAGAAGTGGAAAAGCATTATGAATCGGCCAGCGTGTATGTGCTAAGTTCGCGGTGGGAAGGATTCGGGTTGGTTCTGGTAGAAGCCATGTCTTATGGACTTCCAATAATATCATCTTACCTGCCTGTTACCAAAGAATTACTTGAAGGCAAAGGAGTTGGAATTTTCTTTGAAAGTGAGAATATTACAGATCTTGCAGAAAAGATGAAATTAATAACAGAGAGTTCTGATTTAAGAAGTATGAAGCAAGCTGCATTAAAATATTCACAAGAATTTGAGAGTTCTAATATTATTGAGCAATGGAGAAGAATATTATTTAATCTTTTTAATAAATAATGGCAGAATCAAGATTACAAAAAAGTATACTCAACGCACGGGTAGGATTATTCTTCTACTTTCTTACATTGATTCTTTCATTCTTTTCCAGAAAAATATTTCTGGATTGTTTGGGAGCAGATTTTATTGGACTTACAGGTACATTACAAAATATTCTTGGCATTCTAAACCTTGCAGAACTTGGAATAGGAACATGTATTAGCTTTTTCCTATTTAAGCCAATACAAGAAAGGAATAAAGATCAAATAATGGAGATAATGTCCGTTTTCGGTTACTTATACCGAAAGATTGGGATAGTTATTGGTATAGGAGGAGCAGTTGCAAGCATCTCTTTCCCTTTTATTTTTAGAAACACCATGTTTAACATGGGCATTATTTATTTTGCATTTGCATCTTATTTAGGCTCATCTTTGATAGGCTATTTCATTAATTATCGCCAGATATTACTCAGTGCAGACCAAAAAAACTATGTTGTATCAGCCTATATTCAAACTACCGGTATTATCAAAACCATTATACAAATCGTGCTGGTATATACCTATAAAAATTTGTATTTATGGATTGCTGTTGAATTTTTATTTGGAATAATTATTTGTATTGTCTTAAACAGGAAAATTGATAAAGAATACCCTTGGTTAAAGACTAATAAGAATGAAGGAAAAATATTATTAAAGAAATACCCTGAAATACTAATTAATACAAAGCAGGTTTTTGTACATCAAATTAAAGATTTCCTACTTAGCAAAAGTGATGAAATAATGATTTTTGCTTTTGTCTCACTAAAGATGGTAGCTTTCTATGGCAATTACACTATGATAATTAATAAATTAATTACTATGATAAATACCGCTCTTGATGGTGTTAATGCCGGAGTTGGGAATTTAGTGGCAGAAGGGAATAAAAAAAATACAATAAAAGTATTCTGGGAATTAATGTCTATTCGTTATTTTATTGCAGGGACTATGGTTTTCTCACTTTATCAATTAATGGATCCCTTCGTTACATTGTGGTTAGGAGAAAAATACCAATTAGATCATACAATTTTAATTCTTTTGCTAATAAATTTATTTATAATGCAAACTCGTGGAGCTGTTGATATTTTCAACCACTCCCACGGTTTGTATGCTGATACCTGGGCTGCTTGGACTGAAGGTATTATAAACATAGTAGTTACATTAGCAACAGCAACTCAGTGGGGAGTTATTGGTATTTTATTTGGAAAAATAACTAGCATATGTTTTATAATTGTACTATGGAAACCCTACTATTTATTTACTCAAGGATTAAAAGTTCCAATAAGAATCTATTGGGCTGGAACAATTCGATATTATATAGTATTTATAATATCATTCACCGCTATAACCATTGCTGCAAAATTTCTCCCTTTTCATCCGAAAGAAAGTATTCAGCAGTTATTAATATATGGTACTTGCACAGTTATTCCATTTACTTTATTCTATTTTATATTACTTTTAGTCACAACACCAGGAATGATGGATGCAATCAAAAGAGCCCCTATATTTTATAAAATATTTAAATCATAAATATATGTATGACAATGCACAAAGAATAAATTTTGTAGATTTCATAAAAGGAATCTGTATGATCTTGGTAATATGGGGTCATTGCATTGAATATTGTGATCCAATATCTTATCAAAATAACAATTATTATTCTAACCCTCTATTCGAAATAATATATAGTTTTCATATGCCATTATTTATGTTATTAAGTGGCTATTTCTTCTCTAATAATCTTTCAAGATCTTTCTATTCAATTTTAAGAAAAAGATTTATTCAATTAATCATGCCTTGTCTTACATGGGGAATAATTGGGCTTTTTTTAATATATATCAACTCTTTTTTATCTGATAACACACTCCCGTCAACAAAATATATTCCATATGCATATATAAATATTATTAAGAATTTTTGGTTTATATGGGTTGCTTTTTTTAGTTTAATTCTTTCATACATAAGCTGCAAATTAATAAAAAATAAAATCTGGGCTTTCTGTTTATCTTTTTTTATCTTACTATTACTCCCAGATAATTTTTTCTTTATATCTTTATATAAATATATGTATCCATTTTACTGGTTAGGATATCTATTAAATAACCAAAAACATTTATTAATAAAAAGGAGGAAATATATAATATTAATAACTTTTCCTCTTTTCATTATTTTACTTTTCTTTTGGGAAATAAAATACTACATATATATCACAGGCATGGCTTTTTACAAATTAGCACTGCCAAATTTAACTTTCTACCCAATAAAACTTAATGAGCAAATTAGGACTGTTCTTTTCCGATATATTATTGGCACAACAGGTAGTTTATCTATATTTTACATTTTAAATATATTTAACAACACTAACTATAAGCTATCCTTTTTAATTCAAAAGATTGGAAAAAGGACTTTAGGAATTTACATAATTCAAAGTCTTATTTTGGAATACAAATTAATCACATTCAATTTCAATAGTAAAAACATCATACTATACAATTCTTTTAATACTTTTATAACAGCATTAATTTTAATTATACTTGCAACAGGCTTGATAATAATAATAGAAAAAAATAAATTCTTAAATTTTCTTCTATTAGGCAATAGATGGCCTAATAACTACGAAACTAAAATACAAATATGAAAAAACTCTCTATTATAACTATCAATTACAACAATTGTAATGGATTAAAAAAAACAATTGAAAGCGTAGTAAATCAAACTTATTCAGGCTATGAATATATAATTATTGATGGAGGATCAACTGATGGTAGTGTAGAAATTATCAAAAAATATGCTGATAAAATAGACTATTGGATTTCGGAACCTGATAAAGGAATTTTTAATGCCATGAATAAGGGAATACTAAAAGCCACAGGAGAATATTGCAATTTCATGAATTCTGGAGATTGTTTTCATGCAAACGATGTTATTGAAAAAATAATAAAAGAGCTTGATAAAGACATAGTAATAGGGAAATATATGTTCGGCAATTTATCATATCCATGGGGACGAACTTCAGATTCAATATCTATGCTTGATTTTGTAAAAGGAGGCATTTCTCACCAATCATCGTTTATAAAAATAACACTTTTTGAAAACAATCTATATGATGAAAACTTAAAAATAGCATCTGATTGGAAATTTTTTATTGATGTATTAATCTTCAGGAATTGTAGTTATAAAAATACAAATGTAATTGTAGCAGATTTCGATGCAACAGGTATTAGTTCTGTAACTTCTAAGCTTAACGAAATGGAAAGAACAAAAACATTAAAAGAATTCCTTCCAGAAAGAATCTATTCTGATTATGTGAGATTAGCCAAATCCGATTCGCCATTATTAGAACTTACACCTCTCTTCAACAAGACAAATGGATTTCAAAAGCTAATATTCAATATTGTAACAATTCTTATAAATATAAGAACATTTCATTTAAAGATAAAATATTTTTTAAAGAAGTTTTAAAATAGCTAAAGCATATTTTTCTTTACTAAATAAGATAGAATGTTTAACTGCATATTCAGACATTCTATTTTTTTTATTATTATCACTGTATATAGACAAAATAGCATTCGACAAATTTAATGGTAAATTATTATCTATATTTACAAAGATTGCACATTCTTCGTTAACAGCTTCAGGTATTCCACCAGAACGAGTTACAATAAGAGGTAAACCTGCAGCTAAACTTTCTAAAACAGTGGTAGGAAAAGGATCCTCCCATATTGAAGGAACAACAGCAAGATCGCAAAAGCTCAAAATTGATGGAATTTTCTCATAAGGTTGAAAACCAGTAAAAACAACTTTTTCAGGCATTGAAAAAGCTAATTCATTCATTTCTGAGAAAAACTCGCCTTCATTAATATTACCATTACCTCCTCCAACGATCAAAAGTTTTATTTTCTCATAATCAGATAATAATGAAAAAGCCTCAAGCAATTCTTTCACCCCTTTTACAGATTCAATTCTACCTGTATAGACAACAACAAAATCATCTTCAGATAAATGAAAGTTCTTTCGATTAATTTCAGAATGAAAAGGACTCTTAAACTTTTCGAGATCAATGCCATTATATACCACCTGAACTTTATCAGTTGACATAATGGTATCTACTCTCTCTTTTATATAGTTAGAAACAGTAAGTACCTTTGTATATAATTTAAGTATTTCAGAAGCATCTTTAGTGTCTTTATTCAGCATATCATTATGTAAGTGAAGCATTAGTTTTGCATCAGAACATTTTGATAATCGTAAAACAAATCCTGGACGATTCTCAACAACTATTGCATCAAACCTTTCATGTTTAATCTTGTTAGAAACCTCAGATACAAAATATTCCCAAGAATGATGATAATATAAATTACGCTTTGTGTATTTAAATAAGAGCTGTCTTATCTTTGAAAAAAAAGTATGCGTATTAATAAAAACGAATGTTGTCTTCTTGTACTCTTGATATGTGTTATTAGAAAAACCCTCGTCAAAAACACTATATACAGTAAATTCAACATCAGTATTCTGCATTTCATTATAATCTAAATAAAATTTCACTAAATTCTCAACTGCACCTCCTTTAACAGGGGGCACAGGTAATATTCCTGATGTGACAATTGCAACATTCATTTTTCAAATTGTTTTAAAACAAATATAACAGAATTTCTTGGAACAAATATTAAGAACTAGCCAGAAACAGATCATTCTTAACGAACATTGACAATTAGCAAATATTAAGTATCACTAAAGTTATTAACAGATGCATAAAAAAAACAATTAAAGATTCTACAAAATTAGCTATATAGAAAAATAATATAAAAAAAAGTATATCTTTGTATAACAGAAAAAACACAGATAATTAATGAAGATAGCATATATATAAATGGATATATTAAAGAACTTACTGAAAAGATCTGTTATTTAATTAAACATAAAGAAATTAGAATAGCATAGAAGTAGCAACAAAGAGAAGCATAAAACGATATACTCCGGATATTGTAATGCAGAAATGGGTTACACTTTTTGAATCATTAAAAAATAATCAAAAATGAAAATCTTATTCCTAGTATTTCATGGATTTTCAGAATCAAGCGGAATTAGCAAAAAAATAGTCAATCAGGTTATAGGTTTACGAAATAACGGACATCAAGTAGACCTATGCCACTATGATATACTGCCAAATGGACACCGTTGCAGAATGATCAATGATGAAATATTGAAGGATTACGGTTGCGGAAAACTGGCTTCATTAAAAAAACGGATTTGTTACAACGCAATTTATAAATATATTGTAGAACACAACATTCAGATGGTATACATGCGTTCCAATCATAATGCGAATCCTTTTACAATCCATTTTATGCACAAATTAAAGAGTCAAAGAATAAAGGTGGTAATGGAAATTCCTACTTATCCTTATGATCAGGAATATAAAGGATTCTCGTTTAAGGATCAATTGGAATTAAAAATGGATCAACTTTTCCGCCGTTCTTTAGTTCATGAATTATTTCGAATTTGCACGTTTTCTGATTGTGAATCTATTTTCGGAACAAAAACGATCAAAATATCAAATGGAATAGATTTTGACTCAACACCCATAAAAAAGTTTTTGCGTAAAAATCCAAATTCGTTCAATCTCATCGGAGTAGCCGAGGTGCATTATTGGCATGGATTTGACCGTGTAATAGCTGGCATTGGAGAGTATTATCAGCAAAAGCATGATCGTGATGTTTTTTTTCATATTGTTGGTGGAGTTGGAGAAGAATCCGAAATGCCTGTTTTTAAAGAGATAATTGAAAGGTATGGAATAGAAAAACAAATTATTTTTCACGGACAATTATTTGGTAAAGCTCTTGATGATATTTTTGAAGATTCAGATTTTGGTATCGCAAGTTTAGGGCGCCACCGCAGTGGAATAACCAATATAAAAACTCTTAAAAACAGAGAATATGCAGCAAGAGGGATCCCGTTTATTTATTCTGAAATTGATGATGATTTTGATGGTATGCCATACATACTCAAAGCACCAGCTGACGATTCCCCTACCGACATTAAAATATTGATTAATTTCTTTTATGACCTAAACATCAGTCCAACTAAAATTAGAAATTCAGTTCAACATTTATCCTGGACAAATCAAATGAATAAAGTCTTAATTGAAACATCTGATGAACAAAATTGTCTCCATAATAATTTTTCATAATTCATATAGAACTAAATATAAATAACTAATAATGGAAGGAATAATAGTAATTATTTGCTTTGTATGTATTTTAGGAATAATTATACCAATAGTTTTATCTTCTATGAAATTAAATTATGGTAATAATTTTCAGAATAGTTATTTTTCTGATTTAAATAAGCATTGTAATACAGCAATGATTATTATACCACATCAGGATGATGAAATTAATGTAGCTGGAGCTGTAATAAAAAATTTAGTCAAAAGCAATTGTAATGTAATAGTCGTTTTTGCTATAAATGCAGATATTTATAATCAAACTTCTAAAAGAACTAAAGAAGGAATAAATTCTTGTAAAGTTTTAGGTGTAAAAGAAAGCAATATATACTTCTTGGGGTATGGTAATGCATGGAGTCAAACTAAATATACTCACATCTATCATGCTTCATCTAATGAACTTATATTTTCATCAATAGGCAAGAAAGAGACCTATGGCACACCTGAACATCCAGATTATGCCACAAAAAAACATGGATGTCCATCCATATATACACGGACAAACATTATAAACAACATAAAAGACTTGATTTATGATCATTTACCAGAACAAATATACTGTGTTGATTTTGATGCACATCCAGATCATAGAGCCGTTTCATTATTATTTGAAGAAGCATTATGCCAAATATTAAAAGAAACGGATGACTATTATCCAGAAATATACAAAGGATTTGCTTATTCCACAGCATGGCTTTCAATCAACGATTTTTATCACTTAAATTTACCTTCAACTCAAAAGCCATTGGAATGCCATCTACAAAACCCTATTTATGAAACTGATGTACCTCAATATAATTGGATAAATAGAGTTCGTATCCCTGTGTGTAAAAATATATTAACACATTCGATAGTACATAATCCGATATCAAAAGCATTACTTAAGCATAGAAGTCAAAGAGCATTTGGTATGGCCTCAAAAGTGATCAACTCCGATGCCGTTTTTTGGCAAAGATCAACAAATAGCATAACATACAAGAGTAAAATTTCTGCAAGCAGTGGCAATGTTTTTTTTTTAAATGATTTCAAGCTATTTGATTGCTTGGACATTACTAAAATATCTGAAGTAGAATACGGCAATTACTTATGGATGCCAGATAAAAATGATGATAAAAAAGAAGTTAGAATTGAATTCAAAAACCCTCAAAACATTAATAAAGTTTCCTTATATAACAATTTTGATCTCACAAGTATAATTCTTTCTGGAGTTCTGACATTTAGTGATAATAGTAAAGTATTAGTGGGCCCTCTAAATCCAAATGGCTCAAAAAAAGAAGTCTGTTTCCCAACAAAAAAAGAGATTTCTTTTCTATCATTTAAGATTCTCACTTATGAAGGTCGAGCTCCTGGACTAACAGAAATAGAAGTATTTTCTCCCAACAAAAAGAAAGAACAAATACAAATTATTAAATTATTAGATAAAGATAACGACATGTTTATATATCGTTATTTTGTAAAAACTGGTATAGAAGAAGTTCCCTTAGAAATATATCAATATCCTGAGTCCTTAAGTTATAATACCATGATTATTAATCAAGAAGAGTCTAAAGCTTATTTAGAAAACGAAATAATACATTTTGAAAAAGGATTCAAATACTGTAAAGTCAGAGTTGAACTAAAAGATTATAATAACATTTATGATGAAGTTGAATTTATACAACTTAACCACTGGGATATCTTTATATATAACGACCTAACATATATAAGTAAAATTGCGACATTTCTTATAAAAGTTTATTATAGAATTCGCGATTATTTTTATATTCAAGTGAAATAAGCAAGCCATTATTTGATTATTAAGATATAATTTAATTATAACAAATACTTTTCTACATGAAAATTGTTTATCTATATACTGGGTTACTGACATTAGGTGGAGCTGATCGGGTAATCACTGAAAAAGCAAATTATTTTGCTGATAAATTAGGATATGATGTTTACATAATTACAGATTCTCAAAACAATAAGCCACCAATATTTCCACTTTCACCGAAAGTCAAACATATTGATCTGAATATTTTATTTGGGCAACAATATGAGCATTCAATAATAATAAGAGGTGTTTTTTATTTCAAATTAATGCGCATTTACCGTAAAAAGCTAACTAAAATATTAAACGAAATTCAACCAGATTTTACTATTAGCGTTTTAGGTAGAGACTCTGATTTTATAACAAAACTACCGGACAAAAGTTTTAAAATAGGTGAAGCACATATTTCAAAACGATTTATGCGAAATTATCACCTAATGGAAAAAAAAAATTTACTACACCGTATTATTTGTAAAATATGGAAAAGAAAACTTTATAAATGCATAAAAGAATTATCCGCATTCGTTGTTTTAACAAAAGAAGATGCAGATAATTGGAAAGAGATAAGAAAATCAATAGTCATTCCAAATTCTTTACCATTTTATAGTAACTTGAGCAGTCCATGCACAAATAAAGAAATAATAAGTGTTGGACGTTTAGATGAACAAAAGGGATATGATCTTTTAATTAATGTATGGAAAATTGTTGTTAAGAAACATCCCGATTGGAGCATTCATATTTATGGGAATGGAGAATTAAAAGACATACTAAAAGAACAAATACGGATTAATAAAATAGAGAAAAGTTTTATCCTTGAAGGTACCGTTCCCAATATTGAAGATAAATACATGGAAAGCTCATTTTATGTGATGAGTTCTCGTTTTGAGGGTTTTGGCATGGTACTTATTGAAGCCATGTCCTGCGGATTGCCATGCGTTTCTTTCGATTGTCCTAATGGACCTAAAGATATTATCAATGATGGAATTGACGGTCTCTTGGTTGAAAATGGAAATATTGATCAATTGGCTGAAAAAATTTGCTATATGATAGAGCACCCTGAAGAAATAAAAAGAATGGGAGCTGCTGCCAAAGTTAATATAAAACGTTACAATCCGGATATAACTATGCAAAAATGGGTACAGCTCTTCAAATCACTAAAAAATCCTCAAATATAAAATGAAAAAAATAGTATACTGCATACCATCTCTTTACATTCCTGGTGGAATGGAAAGAGTATTAACTATTAAAGCTAATTATCTTGCAGATGTGTTAGGATATGATATTTACATTATTCTTACTGATGGCAAGGACAAAAAGCCTTATTATGCTCTCTCACCTAACATACATATAATACAACTTGATATAGATTTTGAAATTTTATGGAAATCATCATTGCATAAAAAAATTATCATTTATCTCAAAAAGCAATATCTATACAAAAAAGCATTAAAAGACTTACTGCAAAAAATAAAACCAGATATTACTATTTCTATGCTACGCCGAGAAATTAATTTTATTAATTCAATTAAAGATGGCAGTATAAAAATAGGCGAAATACACGTTAACAGAGATAATTTCAGAGATATAAACAACAGGGAGAATAGTTCTATTATAAGAAAATATATTGAAAAATATTGGACCTGGCAATTAATAAAAAAGTTAAAACTGCTATCTTCTTTTATTGTTCTAACAAATGAAGATAAAGAAAAATGGAAAGAGCTTAATAATGTAACAGTAATCCCAAATCCTTTGCCTTTTTTTCCAGAATCAAAATCAGAATGTGATTCAAAAAAAGTAATAGCAGTAGGTCGTTATGTTAACCAAAAAGGTTTTGATCTTTTAATAGATGCATGGTGTATTGTAACTCCAAAACACCCTGATTGGACATTAAATATATATGGAGGAGGTGAAAGAAAACCATATATAAACCAAGTACAAAGTGCAGGAATTAGTGACACATGCAAATTAGAAGGATCAACCGCTAATATCATCGAAAAATATCAGGAAAGCTCCATTTTTGTTCTCAGCTCTCGTTTCGAAGGTTTTGGAATGGTCATTGCAGAGGCTATGTCTTGTGGTCTTCCTGTAGTTTCTTTTGCCTGTCCATGTGGCCCTCGTGATATTATAAAAAATGGAATAGACGGCATATTAGTTAATAAAGAAAATATCGAGCAAATGGCTGAAAGTATTTGCTATCTCATTGAAAATGAGAATATAAGAAAAGAAATGGGACGAAAAGCCAGAATTAATATTGAGAAATTTAAAATAGAATATATCGGGAAACAATGGGATTTGCTTTTTAAAGAATTATCAAACAAGAAGTTTTAAAAATGGCAACAAAATTACTATATATTATTGGTGGAGTATGGAATGGAACTGGCATGGAAAGAGTACTTATTACGAAAGCAAACTACATGTCCAGCATAGGATACGATGTCTATATATTACTGACTGAGGATGAAAAAGGAGCACCTTTTTTTGATATATCACCTAAAATTCAGATCTGTAATGTCTGTCTAAATTTTGATCATTTAGATAGTTACCCCATATATAAGAAAATACCGGCTTATATCATAAAGCAAAAAAGGTATAAAAAGGAACTAAAAAAGATTCTTTTCCAAATAAAACCAGACATAACGATTTCTGCTTTAAGAAGAGAAATTAATTTTATTAATAAATTTAATGATGGAAGTAAAAAAGTTGGAGAATTCCATTTTAGCAAAGTGAATTACCGCACAATAAACAAAAAATATTTGCCTGAATTTATTAATAAAATAATTAGCAAAAGATGGATGAATCAACTCATTAAAGAAATTAATAAACTATCAAGTTTTGTAGTTTTAACTAATGAAGACAAAGAAAATTGGAATGAATTAGATAATGTACAAGTTATATGTAACCCATTATCATTTTTCACTGAGAAAACTTCGCCCTGTATTAATAAAAAAATTATAGCTGTTGGTAGTTATAACTATGTAAAAGGTTATGATAGATTAATAGATACTTGGGAGATTGTAGCTAAAAAACATCCCGATTGGGAACTGCATATCTATGGAGGCGGTAATAGAGATAATTTTATAAAAAATATTCAGGAAAAGAAATTAGAAACTTCTTTCTTTTGCCACAAAGCAGAAAATAATATACAAGATAAATATATAGAAAGTTCTATTTTTGTTCTCAGCTCTCGGTACGAAGGAATGCCCATGGTACTTTTAGAAGCAATGTCATGTGGTTTACCTCCTGTATCATTTGCATGTCCATGTGGACCTAGAGATATTATACAAAACCAATTGATGGGTTATTGGTTGAAAACGGTAATATTCAAGAATTAGCAGATAAAATTTGTTATCTTATAGAAAACGAAAATATTAGAAAAGAAATGGGGAAAAAAGCCAGGACTAATATTGAACGTTATAAAATTGAAAATATTGGTTTACAATGGATAGCACTATTTGATAAATTAATAAATAAAGAATAACCTATGTATAAAGTAACTATAGCAATTCCCGTATATAATACGCAAGAATATATAGAAGATTCATTTTTAAGTGCACTCAATCAAACATTTGATAATATTGAATTTCTAATTATAGATGATAGAGGAAATGATGACAGTATGAGCATAGTACATGAGCTGATGAATTCACATGAAAGAGGGAAGGATGTACGAATAATCACTCACAATAAAAATATGGGGCTTGCAAACGTTCGGAATACTGCTTTAATAGAAGCTACGGGCGATTATCTCTTTTTTCTGGATAGTGATGATACTATTTCTGAAACTTGTATAGAATTTCTTTATGACAAAATAACAAAGCATCCAGTAGATTTTATTGCTGCATCTTTTCAAGTTATGAATGTAGAAGAACAATTTTTAAGAAAATGTGTCTATCCTGACCTTATAATTGAAGGTGAAAATAAAATTGCAGAATATCAATACAAAAATTTAAAAAAAGAATCTATTGATAACTTTAGTTGGAATAAATTATATAATTTATCTTTTCTTAAGGATAATAATATAAATTACATTCCAGGATCATTATATGAAGATTCATATTTTTCATTTAATTTAATTCTTAAAGCTAAATCTTGTATATTAACGTCTAAAATATTCTACAACTATAAAATAAGACCTTATTCAATAATGCAAAATAATGATAGAAAATCTATTCCTGTTAAAGAAATTGAAGGACATTTACTTTACCTGGATTATTATAAAAAAGAATCTTTCAAATATAAGCCCTATCCATTCTATGAAGATATGATCACTCAAATTATGGTAAATTGCTTTGATAAAATATCCGTATTAATAGATAAGAGAAAGGTTATTTCTGAAAATGTATCTAAGAAAAGGATAAATGAAATATTAACATACCCTATTTATTTTAAAGAAATATATAAATTTAAACATCAAAAAAAGATAAATATTTTACTGTTTACTTTTAGTAAACTTCCATTTTCTATTAAAGTTATTTTTCTTAAATTATATTTTAAGCTTCTTCGATTTTACAGAAAAATTAGATGAAATGAAATTATGAATTGGTATTCAAAATACATATCAATCTTTGAAAAATCGCTGGAAGAAATTCCAGAGAATACAATAAAAGAGATTCGGCACCAATTAGAAGTAAAAAAGCACGAGAATCCTCTTGTTTCAGTAGTTGCAATTGCCCACAACGAAGAAAGAAGAATTCTAAGTTGTTTGTGGTCTTTGAGTGAAAACATCTGCGATTTTCCTATAGAAATTATTGCGATAAACAACAACTCCACAGACAGAACAACTGAAGTATTAAACTTATCTGGTGTAAAATGGTTTGATGAACCAAAGAAAGGTCCCGGGCATGCCCGCCAATGTGGGTTAGATCATGCTCAGGGGAAATATTATATTTGTATTGATGCGGATACGCTTTATCCTCCACACTACATTCAAACAATTGTAGATCAATTAAGAAAACCAGGAGTATCTTGTGCATTCTCATTATGGAGTTTTATGCCGGATAAACAACATTCAAAACTCAGTCTGTTTTTCTATGAGTTTCTGAGAGATGTATATCTACTAATACAGTCAATAAAACGACCTGAGTTATGTGTAAGAGGTATGGTTTTTGGATTTAATACAGAAATGGGACGTAAAGTCGGATTCAGAAGGGATATAATAAGAGGTGAAGACGGATCTTTAGCTTATGCATTAAAAGAATACGGAAAATTAGTATTCATCATCAACAGAAAAGCAAGGGCTCTTACTAGTAATAGTACATTAAATGCTGATGGATCTTTTTACCAAAGTTTTGCAAATAGGTTTGTTAAAGCATTAAAAAACGCAACCAATCTATTTTCAAAAAAGAACAATTATAAGGATGAAGACTCAAACCTCATCAAATAACCAAAACTAATGAAACCAATAAACGTTTTAGAGGTTATAAGGCAGGGACAAATAGGTGGAGGAGAATCTCATCTACTTGATTTGGTTTCGGGCTTTGATAATACAATTAATCCCGTTGTACTGGCATTTACTCCAGGACAGATGATTGATGCATTCAGAACTCAGGGGGTGAAATGTTATGTGATAAAAACCAGCCATCCTTTTGACATTCGAATAGTCAAACAAATCCGTGAATTAATAAAAAAGGAACAGATTCAGATTATTCATGCACATGGAAGCAGAGCTGCTTCTAATGTGGCATTAATTGCAAAAATAATGAGGATTCCGTTGGTATATACAGTTCACGGATGGAGTTTTCATCAGGATCAATCACCATTAATAAGCTATTTAAGAGCAAGAAGTGAAAAAATAATCTGTAACCTGAGCAATCAGGTTATTTGTGTTTCTGGGAGTAATCAACAGACTGGAATACAAACTTTTGGGCTTAAGAAATCTGTAGTGATTGAAAATGGGATTAATCTTTCACGGTTTAATCCAAACAATTCTTTCAAGGATATCAGAAAGGAATTTGGTTTTAATGAAGATGATTTTATTATAGGCTTTATCGGAAGAATTACGTTGCAAAAAGATCCTATTAATTTTGTAAAAAGTATTGCCATCGCTCATAAGCAAGATTCGAGAATTAAAGGCATCCTGGTTGGTGAAGGAGATATGAAAAAGGAAGTCGTGACTTATATAAAAGAGGCTTTATTAGAAAATGTGATACGAATTTCAAATTTCAGAAATGATATTCCTGATTTACTAAATGCCATTGATATTTTTTGTTTACCTAGTTTATGGGAAGGTCTTTCAATAGCACTATTGGAAGCGATGGCAATGGGAAAAGCGTTAGTTGTAACTCCTACTGACGGAACCAAAGAGGTTATTGTTGATAAAGTAAATGGATTGATTGCTCAATATAACAATCCTAATAATCTTGCAGAAAGATATTTAACCTATTTCAAAGATTCTATACTAAAAGAAAAATGTGAGAAAGAAGCTAAAACACTTATCGAAAAGCGTTTTAACTATAAAATAGTCTCTGATAAAGTAACTGAAATATATAAATCATTAATATAAAATGAAATTTCTAGAAATACTCTTCTGGTTCAGCTTAATAATAGTATTCTACACTTACCTTGGATATGGAATTGTACTTTACCTGCTGGTAAAAATTAAAGAGCTATTCGTAAAACAAAAGACTATAGCACTACCAGGTGATCTACCGGAGGTGACACTCTTTATCACAGCCTTCAACGAAAATGCTATTGTAAAGAAAAAGATGGACAATTGCCTCACACTGGATTATCCGAAAGACAAACTAAAGATTGTTTGGGTAACGGATGGCAGTAATGACGGTACTAATGAATTACTGAAAGCGTATCAGGAGGTTACTGTTTTATTTCAACCTGAACGCCAAGGAAAGACAGCTGCGCTGAACCGGGGAATAGGATTTATCTCCTCTCCCATTGTTGTGTTCACGGATGCGAATACGATGATTAACAGTGAGGCTATCCTAAATATTGTTGCAGAATTTACAGATTCTAAGGTGGGATGTGTGGCTGGAGAGAAACGGATTGCCACTAAAGAAAAAGATGGCGCCGCCGGTGGCGGTGAAGGTATTTACTGGAAATACGAATCTATACTTAAAGCTCTGGATTCGAGATTATATTCTGCCGTGGGTGCTGCAGGTGAGCTGTTTGCCATTCGCCGGGAATTGTTTGAGACAATGGAAAGGGATACTTTACTGGATGATTTTATTTTGTCTCTCAAGATTGCACAAAAGGGATTTAAAATTGCTTACTGCAGCAGTGCTTATGCAATAGAATCTGGTTCTGCCGATATGAAAGAGGAAGAAAAGAGGAAGGTGCGTATTGCTGCAGGTGGCTTACAGTCTATTTGGCGACTACGCTCGCTGCTGAATATGTTCCGCTATGGAATACTCAGTTTTCAGTACATCTCTCACCGAGTATTAAGATGGTCTGTAACCCCTCTTTTACTTTTTTTTATGCTCCCCATTAATATTGCACTAAGTGCAACAAAGAATAGTGAGTTATATGTTATCTTACTGATTCTTCAAATTTTATTTTACATATCAGGAATGTGGGGATATTACCTGTCAACCAAACAAATAAAAAATAAGGTATTGTTTATTCCTTACTATTTTCTATTCATGAACATAAATGTTGTTAAAGGTTTTTTTTATCTTAAGAGAAAAAAGAATAACGGAATATGGGAGAAGGCCAACAGATCATTATAATTAATTTAGAAAGAAAGGGCTCTTCTAAATATTTTTTGTATATTTGTTCAACAGATACTTGTTTTTTGACAACCACTTCAAAGAAAATTAATTATGGAAAGGATTTTACACGACTCACAATACTCTGATAAAATCTTGCAAATGACTGCCGATACAATGCTTTTATTCAATAATGAAGGTGTCTGTCTGGATATGGTGATACATGCAAATCAAGGGATTTTTAAGAAAAAAAAGAGTTTAATTGGTGAAAACTTTTTTGATCTGTTGTCTGAAGATACGAAAAAGCCTTTTAAAGAGGAGTTTGACAAGGTGGTAAAAGATAAGTCTGTTTCCACGAAGAATTATGAACTTACTTTTGGTAAAGAGACTTATTTCTTTAAGTGTATTATGTATCCGTTTGATGGAGAGATGGTATTGTGTCAATACAGAGACATTACAAAAAGGACTAAAATAAAGCTACAGCTAGAAAAAACAAATAATGAACTGCGTGAGGTTGAAAAGGCTGCAAAGATTTGTCAATGGAATTATAATTTTAAAACAAAGGTTTTTAATTATAAAGGGTTCTCTGGGGCAATGGCCAATAGCGATAAGCCACAAACTATTTCATTAGAGAATTATCTGGAAATAATATTCAGAGATGACCGTCCCGGTTTTATTCTATGGATTAACAACATTTCCAACAAAACAAATACTGAAACCTTTGAATACCGTATTTTTTGGAAAAAAGAATTTTTCTTTTTACGAATGGGGTTGGTTAGCATCAAACTAACAAACAAAGACGAATTATGTATAGAGGGATACTGTCAGAATATCACTGACATTATCAAGCTGGATGAAAGCTTGGGGAATATTACAAAGGCGGTTAATTATGCCTCAGAAGATATTTTTGCTTTTAAACCCGATGGTACTCTTATTTTTGTTAATGAACAATTCCGTACACATTATCTGCTGCCAAATAATACTGATTTATCTGCTATAAAAGTATGTGACCTACTGGTAAATACTAATTTAAAAGGGCGATGGATGAAAATTCGCAATGAGTTTTCCTGCCTTACTGATATAGTTCGTTATGTTGTAGAGAGACCTTTTCCACATCTGAAAGATATTCTGGCTTTTGACTTTTTCTCTTATGTTATAAGGGATTCCGAGGGTGAAGATATTATCTGGACTTTTGGTAGGGATATCTCGGAACAAATGAGATACGATGCGCAAATAAAGAAAGTAAATCAGATTATGAATACTGTACTGGAGAACATTCCACTTGCCATCTCTGTGAAAGACACAGGACATAATTTTCAGTATATATATCGGAATTCAATTGCTTATGATGGTTTGAATACAACAAATGTTATAGGAAAGACTGATTTCGACATTCACTCTGATGAAACTGCTATTACATACAAGAATGAAGATTTAGCTATTCTGAAAAATAAAGAGCCGCTTATATATAATAAAGAAGTTTCTGATAATGAAGGTAACAGGCGCATCATTCACAAACAGAAATTGCTTGCAGAAAATGGAAACAGACCTCCTTTAATTATAGCTTTAGAGTCTGACATTACTAAAATGAAACGGATGGAAGATGAGTTAATCATGGCAAAAGAAAAGGCAGAGAAATCTGATATGCTAAAATCTGCTTTTCTGGCAAATATGAGTCATGAAATACGCACTCCACTAAATGCGATTGTTGGTTTCTCGAGGGTGATTGCTGATACGCAGAATGCGAATGAGAGAATGGATTATTATAAAATTGTAGAGGCAAACAACAGTAGGTTGCTGCAACTCATTAATGAGATTTTAGATCTGTCGAGAATTGAATCGGGAATAATGGAATTCACCGAAGAACCTATCAATTTGGATGTGATGTGTCAGGAGGTTTTTGATGCACATAGATTTCGCTGTCCGGAAAACGTAAGTCTTATTTTTGAAAACTCGGATCCTGATTTATGGATTTACAGTGATAAGAACAGATTAATCCAGGTATTTTCTAACCTTATAGGGAATGCTCTTAAGTTTACAGCTAAGGGGAGTATCCGATTTGGTTACAAATTGAAGGACCAGTTTATAGAATGTTATGTAAAAGATACGGGAATAGGATTTCCAAAGGAGAAAGCAAAAAATGTTTTTGAGCGTTTTGCTAAACTAAATACTACAGCGCAAGGAACCGGATTAGGTCTCTCTATATGTAAATCAATTATTGAAAAACTGGGAGGTACCATTGAAGCAAAATCTGATACAGGAAAAGGTGCCGAATTTACATTTACACATCCTTATATATCGACTGTTGAAAATGATAAATCATTCACAGAAGAAGAAACTTCAACAACAAATAATGGGTTGCAGCTTCCAGATAAAAAGAATCAGACAATTCTGGTAGCAGAAGATAATGATAGCAATTTCAAATTACTAAATGTAATGATTGGTAAGAAGTTTACCTTATTGCATGCACATGATGGTATTGAAGCTATTACTATGTTTGAAGAATATAAACCAAATTTAGTTTTGATGGATATAAAAATGCCAAATATGAATGGGCTGGATGCTACGCGTGTGATCCGGGAAGTATCACCTCTGATTCCAATTATAGCCTTGAGTGCCTTTGTATACAATGATGATATTAAAGAGGCATTGAATTGCGGATGCAATGAGTTCATTCCCAAACCTATTACTTTGGAAGTTTTAACTGATACACTGAAAAAATATCTCTAACTGATGGGAAGAAAAGCCACTTTCTTATATTTTCATTTTATCTCAGTCCTTTTTACTTTTGCTTTTGCAGCATTGACTATTGTTGTGGGGCTTTATTCGTATAACAATCCGAACCAAGGATTTATATTACCTCTTTTGGGATTAGGAATGATGCCCTTATTGTTTTTCAATCTGCTTATCTTGGTATATTGGAGTCTCAGGTGGAAAATATGGGTATTGATACCTGTTATAGCTATTGCTGCCAATCATGAGTATATCTCTGCTAAATATCAGTTTCCTTCTAGTGAGCAACTACCAATAACAAACAACAAATTAATTAAAATAGCCAGTTTCAATGTAGAAAGTTTCCACGGATACCCTTCTGTATATTCTGTGGGAGAGATTAAAGAGTTTATGAAAGAGTATCAGATAGACATATTCTGCTTACAGGAGTTCTCAGAAAGTACCTTTTTCAATGTAGACAGCATTTCAAATATATTTAAAGATTACCCCTATGCATCAATTCATCAAAGCAAAAAAGAGGGATTTAGCCTGGCTGTTTATAGTAAGTTTCCAATAGAGAAGAAGACTGATATTTGGTTTAATTCTTCAGATAATAGTGCTATGTGGGTAGACGTCAAGGTAGAGAACAAACTAATACGTGTATTCAACTGTCACCTGCAAACAACTAATTTTAATCAGACCAGAGGATTATTAGCCAAAGTAACACTTGCTGGTTTTTACGATTCAAAGAAAGAGGCTGTAAAACAGATAATGCTTAGAATGGCAGTAAATGCAGAAAGACGTGCAGGCCAAGCTGATTTGATATGTAATATTATTGATACCACGAGGCATGCAATGATTTTATGTGGTGACTTAAATGATACTCCGGCATCGTATTCATACCACAAAATAAGAGGGAAACTACAGGATGGATTTCAGAGTGCCGGTTCTGGATTTGAGTCTACTTTCCGTTATCTTCATAGACTCTTCCGCATAGACTACATATTCCATTCTAAGGAACTAACCGGAAGAAAATATATCACTCCTTCTTTTGACTTCAGCGATCATAATCCGGTAATTATGGAGCTATCTGTAAAGAAGGAATAACTATTTTATAACATCTTAGGAAGGTAGAAACTGAAGGTAGATCCTTCACCAAATGTTGAATTAAACCAGAGTTCACCATTATTCTTCCGAACAAAGTCCTGACATAACAAGAGTCCTAATCCCGATCCTTCTTCATTCTTAGTTCCAAAAGTAGTAAAATGTGTATCTACATGGAGCAGTTTCTCCTGGTCTTCTTCTTTAATGCCACGTCCATGATCTATAACACTGACAACAATCTGCTCTTCTTTCTCTTCAACTACAACAGTTACTTCTCCTCCCAGATTACTAAACTTAAGCGCATTGCTTATCAGATTACGAATAACAGTTTTGATCATATCAATATCTGCACGAACCTCTACCTCTTCAGGAGCTTGTAAATTGATCTTCACTTGTTTAAGCTCGGCTACCATAGAAAAGACTTCAATAACACCAGCTGTTACTCCAACAAGTTCAATATCCTGAGGAACAACATTTAATCTGCCAATCTGACTTTTTGTCCATTTAAGCAGATTATCTAATAAAGAAAAAAGCTCTTCAGTGGTTTGGTTTGCCATATTAAGCAATTCATACATCTCATATCCTATTTTTTCACTTGGCAAGTTAATCATTAACATATTTAGCACCATTTTAATGGAAGCCATTGGTGAACGAAGGTCATGAGCTATAACAGAATAAAGTTTATCGCGTCCTTTTATAGTGCGTTTTAACTCTTCTGTCTGATTATAGATAATTCGCTTAGCAGCTATCAAAGAGATTTGATGCATCACACGGATAATCAATTCTTCCTTATTAAATGGTTTTGAAATAAAATCATTCGCTCCCATTTGGAAACCTTTCACAATATCTGCCGTTGAGTTAAGAGCAGTTAGAAATATAATAGGTATCTGGGCACATGCCGGTTTTGCCTTCAATTGCTGAGCCACTTCAAATCCGCTTATATCGGGCATCATCACATCCAACAGAATTAAATCGGGTAATTCCGATTCTACCATTTTTAATGCCTGAGTGCCATTCATGGCAGTAACAATATTGTATTTTTCATTAGTTAATAACACCTTGAGTAGTAATACATTAGATAAAACATCATCTACTACTAATATTTTATATTCTGATTGGTTAATCTCCATCATCATTTCTTTTATAGGCATTTATAATATTTATTGAAGTGAAAGATATTGTATTATAAGACTCAAATTATCGTTTTAAAATATTCTATTGTCTTAGCCAACCCTTCTTCAAGCTGAATAGTAGGTTGCCAGTTTAGTTTTTCTTTTGCTAAAGAGATATCCGGTTGACGCTGCTTTGGATCATCAGAAGGCAGTGGTTTGTAAATAAACTGCGACTTTGAACCTATAAGTTCTATAATCTTCTCTGCAAGTTCCTTGATAGTAAATTCGTTCGGATTACCAATATTCACCGGACCAACAAAATTATTATCGGTATTCATCATACGAACCATCCCTTCAACCAAATCATCCACATATTGAAAGCTACGAGTCTGGCTGCCATCTCCATAAAGTGTTATATCTTCATTTTTTAAAGCCTGAACTATAAAATTAGATACCACCCTTCCATCATTTTTATTCATCAATGGACCATAAGTATTAAATATGCGGATAATTTTTATGCGAAGTTTCTTTTGTCTGTGATAATCCATAAAAAGCGTTTCAGCGCAACGCTTCCCCTCATCATAACAGGAACGAATACCAATAGTATTAACGTTGCCCCAATAATCTTCTGTCTGAGGGTGAACAATGGGATCTCCATAAATTTCACTGGTTGAAGCCTGAAGAACTTTAGCATCAACTTGTCTGCCCAGAGCCAGCATATTGATAGCCCCCATAACAGAGGTTTTCACTGTTTTAACAGCATCATATTGATAATGAATGGGAGAAGCTGGACATGCCAGATTATATATTTCATCGACTTCCGCACTATAAGGGTTAATAATATCATGACGGACAAGTTCAAAATGGGAACTATCCATTAAATGCCATACATTGCTTCTGGAACCCGTAAAAAAATTATCTAAACATATAACACTATGCCCATCATTGATTAATCTAGTGCATAAATGCGAGCCAATAAACCCCGCCCCTCCTGTTACTAATATTCTCTTCATTATCAAATAATTCTTTGCAGATTTGTCGTATTTTATAGTATCTGTAATGCTATATTCTACTATTTAGTTTAATATTGCGTAACAAATATATTACTTTTTTTTATTTTTAGTTACTATCTGCATATTTATTTTAATAATTTTAGGCAGAAAGCGAAGAATGTATGGGTAGGAAAATAACGTCAAACCAACTCATTTTAATTACAGAATAATTTGTTACTAGTAAAACAAAAAACCAAAATTAAATAACATAATCAGATTGTTATATTATTAAAAACATCAAACTTAATTCAATGCTTTACAAGCTATTATAATTAATATAAATTTCATTTATATTATATCAAAAACATTATTCTACATTTTTTGTTTTTGATATATTAGTTGATCTACTGATAAATTTCATCTACAATTTCTTTAAAAAAAACATCAAATTAAAATGTATGAAAACGAAAGAACAATATTGTAAATATTCACTAGTTGCCATTGTTTTGGTTTTAGGAACCATTCTATTTATTAAAATAATTCCAGTTTTAACCGGAATTTTAGGAGCAGCAATTATCTACATTCTGGTAAGGAAACAAATGTTTTACCTAACGGAGAAGAGACATACAAAGACTTATCTGGCAGCTACTCTGATGATAATAGAAACTGCATTGTGCTTTCTTATTCCAATCTCGCTTGCAGTTTGGCTATTCGTTAGTAAATTACAAAATATGAATCTTGATCCCCAAACATATATCACAGATATTCAAAATATTGCAGATCTGATACACAAAAAAATAAATTATAATGTACTTAACAAGGACAATATATCATTTATAACTTCTTTATTGCCCAAAATAGGGAAATATGTATTAGGAAATATAAGTGGTTTTAGCATTAACATTTTTGTAATGCTCTTAGTTCTATTTTTCATGCTACTTGAAGGACAAAAAATGGAAACCTTCTTCTATGAAATATTACCTTTTACCAAAGCGCATAAAAAGAAGATATTGACAAAAATTAATTTAATCATAAAAGCAAATGCACTGGGTATTCCACTAGTAGCAGTAATACAAGGAGGAGTTGCAACAATTGGTTTTTTAATATTTAAAGCACCCAATCCTATTCTTTTTGGTTTCCTGAGTTGTATTGCGTCGATTATTCCTATTGTAGGAACTGGAATAATATGGGCTCCATTAGTTGCTTACTTTGCATTGACAGGAAACTGGGAGCATGCCATCGGACTAGGAGCTTATTCAATCATTATCACTACAAACATTGATAATTTATTGCGATTTATTCTCCAAAAGAAACTGGCAAACACGCATCCTTTAATCACTCTTTTTGGAGTTTTCATCGGATTATCATTGTTTGGCTTTTTAGGCATAATTATTGGGCCTCTGATGCTATCAATATTTCTCCTCTGTCTCAATATATTCAAGATAGAGTACTTGGAAAAGGAATAGTAGAAATGAGACTTATCAAGAAGATCAGGACCAATAGTCACCTTATAAGAATCTGAAATAAATCCAGAAGTATAAAACAAATCACAAAGTAGCAGTATTAAATTGTCAGAAATATAAAAGTTCCGTAAACAGGCTGTTTACGGAACTTTTATTTTCTTATAAAGCGGTGCGTACGAGACTCGAACTCGTGACCCCATGCGTGACAGGCATGTATTCTAACCAACTGAACTAACGCACCATTTCTATCTTGCTTTCTCTCTCGATTGCGGTTGCAAAGGTAGAGGAATTTTTCAATTCTGCAACACTTTCGAGATATTATTTTTAAACTATTTTATACTAATACTGATTATGAATGAGTTATACTACACATTATTTTGCAAAGTAAAAAGACAAAAGGGCTAAGAATTATTATGTATATTTGCAAGACCATTATGACAACAGAAAAACAATATAAGAAAAGATGAAAAAAACTCCAATCGATTGCAAATTTATTGATGAAGCAATCAATGAAATGCATATTGCCGACTTATCCAGGGCAACAATTCGTGAAGTAAAAGCTATTGCAGCAAAAGCTGAAGAGCTTTCGGGCGTGGAATTTATTAAAATGGAGATGGGAGTTCCGGGGCTTCCTCCTTCTACTGTGGGAGTAGAAGCTGAAATAAAAGCTTTACAGAATGGAATCGCGAGTTTATATCCTGACATAAACGGACTTCCGGAGTTAAAGAAAGAGGCTTCTAATTTTGTGAAAGCTTTTATTAATATAGATATTAATCCAGAAGGATGTGTTCCGGTTACTGGTTCCATGCAAGGAACTTACGCTTCTTTTCTGGTGTGCGGTCAGTGCGACGAGAAAAAAGACACAATTCTTTTTATTGACCCGGGATTTCCTGTACAAAAGCAGCAACTGGCAGTAATGGGTCAGAAATATGAAACGTTTGATGTATATGATTTCCGTGGAGATAAATTATACAATAAACTGGAAAGCTATCTTTGTAAGGGGAATATTTCGGCTATCATTTATTCTAATCCAAATAATCCTAGCTGGGTGTGCCTTAAAGAAGAAGAGCTAAAAGTTATTGGCGAGCTGGCAACCAAGTATGACATCATTGTTCTGGAAGACCTGGCTTATTTCGCTATGGATTTTCGTACTGATCTGAGTGTTCCATACCAGGCTCCTTACCAACCAACCGTGGCACACTATACAGATAATTACATTTTACTGATCTCGGGATCGAAGGCTTTTAGCTATGCCGGTCAGCGGATTGGTGTGACCTGCATCTCAGATTCATTATATCACAAGGCCTATCCAGGATTTGTAAAACGATATGGAGGAGGAACTTTCGGTACCGTATTTATCCATCGGGTACTATATGCTCTTTCATCGGGAACCAGTCACTCGGCTCAGTATGCTATGGCAGCAATGCTAAAAGCTGCCAACGAAGGGAAATACAATTTCCTGAAAGAAGTAAGTGTATATGGCGAACGTGCCCGCAAATTAAAAAACATCTTTCTGCGTCACGGTTTCTATATTGTGTATGACAAGGATCTGAACGAGCCTGTTGCAGACGGATTTTACTTCACAATAGGTTATCCGGGTATGAAAAGTGGAGAGCTGATGAAAGAATTAATGTATTATGGTGTTAGTGCTATATCACTTGTGACCACTGGTAGCAACCAAGAAGGGCTAAGAGCCTGTACCTCATTCATTAAAGAGCACCAATATTATCAGTTAGAGGAAAGAATGCAATTATTTGAGGAAAATAATCCTAGATAATAAGTAAAAAATAACAGATAAAATATTTGAAATGACTAAATTGTTATTATATTAGGAGCCAATATCCACGATCTCTTAATGTAATAACAATTTTATTATGATGGAAAGGAACCAGGATTACTTCAAAATTGTATCGAACAACGCAATTCTTTCCCGGGGAAAGATTCTTATCTCCGAGCCTTTTTTGCGTGATTCAAATTTTGGTCGTTCGGTTGTCCTTCTTGTTGACCACACAAAAGAAGGATCGATGGGGCTTATTATGAATAAGCTGCTACCTATGAAGCTGAACGACGTGGTGGATGAGTTTAAATACTTAGAAGACATTCCTCTTTACAAAGGAGGGCCGATGGGAACGGACACGCTATTTTATTTACACACACTGAAGAACGTTAAAGGTGCTCTTCCTATTGGAGGAGAACTTTACCTGAACGGTGATTTCAATGATATAAAACGTTACGTACTCCAAGGTAATCAATTGGAAGGTAAAATCCGCTTCTTTCTGGGTTATTCCGGGTGGCAAGACGGACAGCTGAATCAAGAGATTGAAGAGAACACCTGGATGATAGGAAAAGGAGACGTTCCCTGTCTGATGATTGATGAAATCAAAAATATGTGGAAAAAAGCCTTGGGCAATTTAGGCGGGAAATATGAAACCTGGTCACATTTCCCAATCACTCCGTCTTTAAACTAGATTTATTAGTTGCATAAAGAAGACATCTTCGTACCCATTCTTTACACGAAGCCAGTCTTTCAGAATCCCTACTTGAGCAAAGCCACAAGAACAGAAAAGTTTTCGGCTTGCTTCATTCTTAACAGACACATACGCATACAGCTGCCTTAAATGCAGAAAATCAAAAGAATACCTGATAAGTAGTTCTAATGCTTGGCGGGCAAAACCTTGTTGGCGGAATTCATTTTTCACCGCAATCCCCACTCCTGCCCGTCCATGCATAGGAACAAAGTCTGTTAGATCAATTGTTCCAACCACCTGATTGCTCTCACGACTAATCATCATGAGGCGCAGTTGCTTGTCGGCAAAAATATCGCTCTGTGAAGCTTGAATATATTGTTTGAGAACATAACGGGAATAGGGCACAGTAAAACAACTTACATCCCAAGAGGATGGATCATTTTCCATGTTATACATTAAATCAATATCTTCGGGTTCTGGTGCGCGAAGATAAATTTGCTCGTTGCTAAGATATGTTGGTTTCATTGATAACTATTTTTCGGGGTAACCAATATTCCTGTATGTACAGAATAGAGCCCCAGTTCTAATCCTTTATCAGGAGAATATGAAATTAAACGAATAATATTTTCATAAGAGTACGCATCTCCATCATAAACAATGTGCGTAAATCCTTTTGTTGAATGCAAAACTTCCAAATGCCCTTGAGATCTTGATTGTTCATCTGCTACAAAATAACGGTGCTGCCCTATTAATCCATTCTTTTTGCATAGGCCTCTAACTTCATGAATCATTTCTTCACTGCCCAACACCAAAAAACATAGTCCTGAAGCATTATTTTCTTTCATAAAAAGATGGAATAATTGCTTCGGAGCTCTGCACAATATGGCTATTAATGCCCGAAGGCAGATTCCCATATTTACAATGCATGAAAAGAAAACATTGTAGTGAGGATAATGTTTTCTAAAGAATATTATCATGGCTACATAAAAGACACGTATATATTTAAGCGATCCTTTCTTTGTGCTCTCCCCTTTATAATGTATAATAGGAAATGGCAGATAGTGATTTCTATACCCAGCTTTCACAATTCGGTAAGACAAGTCTATATCTTCCCCATACATAAAGAAATCCTCATCCAGCAAGCCACATTTATCAAGTGACAATTTTCTTAAAAACATAAAAGCACCAGCCAGTACGTCAACAGAATGACACTCGTTCTCATCAAGATAACGAAGATGATACTTCCCCAGATGAGAAGAATTAGGAAACAACTTGCTGAGCCCCGTTAACTTGTATAAGGAAGTCATAGGAGCCGGCAATCCTCTTTTGCTTTCAGGCAGAAAAGAACCGTCACCTGTAATCATTTTCACCCCTGCTCCACCCGTTGCAGGATGAGTATCCATAAAGTGAAGGCAATCAGTTATAACGTTTTCTCCCACCACAGTATCAGGGTTGAGCAACAAGATATATTCTCCCTGAGAAAGAGTAATGGCCTGATTATTGGCACGGGCAAAGCCTATGTTTTCCTTGTTAGCTATAAATCTTACCTTTGGAAAACGAGGCGTTAAATATTCCAGTGAACCATCCGTGGAAGCATTATCAACCACAAATACCTCTACCGGTAGTTCATCTACAGCACGATATAATGAGTACAAGCACAATTCAAGAAAGTACTTCACATTATAATTGACTATGACTACTGACAGTTTCATTACACTTTAATAGTCTCCGTTACGATCTAAAACTTCTCCAATACGCGTAAATATATTTTTCTTCTTTCCTGTACGTTTACTATTCGTATTACTTTCCATGGCATTTTCGAAACCACCACATCTATAAGATCCATTCTTTATCATTTGATAAACCACTCCCCAATCCGGCAAACCTCCCAGATTACGGTCATCTATAAATAGATCTGCTTTCAGTTTACGCGAATAGCCTTTTCCTTTTCCATGTTCTTCAGGGAAATCTTTGTTAGCGGCATAAAACTCCAATCCGCGTTCACGACAAAATTCAATTGCTTCTTCCAGCAAATGTCCTTCACGAACACTCCACAAAATAAGTCTGTGTTGGTCTTCCTGAAGTTTCTTCAAGGTTTCAATAGCAAAGGGAATTTCATTCCCTATTTTTGGATATTGATGTTCCACAATGGTTCCATCAAAGTCTACTGCAATAATCATATTTCTTCTTTGTTTTCTTCGTTGTTTGTAACCAAATTCAATTCTTCACGTATTTTCTTTTCTCCCGGCAGACAGAATACTGAAGCCGTAAGACCTATCAATGCGCAAAGTCCTCCGATACTATTCAGAGTCATATAATAAATCAATATATTTAAATAGGTAACCAAGGCAATAATCATAAGACGAACAGTACTCCACTGTTGGTAGAGTTTCAAGGACTCTTCCGCTCCGGATTCTTTAATCTTAGCCAGTTTTACACTAAATAATTTCAGCGATAAGGGAACCAGAGCAATGGTAGTAAGAATACCAATTGTCTCCAAAATGTATTGCATTCCAAAATTTGCAGCATAAGCTCCTTCTAGAATTATATCCAACTGATATAAAACGACCAATAGAATAGCTATGCCAATATAAAATCCGTACTGTGCTTGCATTATGCGGGTTACCGCTTTAATCTTTTTGTCCATTTAGTTTTTATTAATTATACTGTTCCCGTAAATAGCGTTCGGTTGGCAATGGAACGTCCCAGAGTAACTTCGTCCGTATACTCCAATTCATCACCAATGGAAATGCCTCGTGCAATAACGCTCAACTTAACATTTGCCTTTGCCAGTTTCCGAAATATATAAAAGTTGGTCGTATCTCCTTCCATGGTAGAGCTCAAAGCAAGAATTACTTCCTTCACTACTCCACTTTCTACTCGTTTCACCAAACTCTCTATCTGGAGATCCCCTGGGCCAACGCCATCCATGGGTGAGATTACTCCACCCAGCACATGATACAATCCCCTAAATTGCTGAGTAGCTTCAACCGCCATCACATCGCGAATATTCTCCACCACACAGATGGTAGAGGCATCCCTCAGCGGATTTGCGCAAATCTGGCAAGTATCTGTGTCAGAAATATTGTGACACACATTGCAATACTTCACTTCTCTTTTCAGTGTGATGATGGCATTTCCAAAAGCCTCAACGGCAGATGATTCCTGACGTAAAAGATGAAGCACCAGTCGCATAGCTGTTTTCCTGCCGATACCCGGTAATTTAGCAAATTCCCCTACTGCTTTCTCAAGCAAAGCCGATGGATATTGTTGATTCATATATACATTTCTCTATTGACATCGCAAAGATAGAAAATAAATTCCTACCTTTGCGCATTCAAATTGCAATTTATGAACAGTTATTATATATTACTGACCATAGCTCTTTATTTCGGAATTCTACTGATTATAGCCCGCCTCACGGGAAGAAAAGGGGGCAGCAATGCTGCTTTCTTTAAAGGAGAAAATAAATCGCCATGGTATGTAGTGTCGTTCGGAATGATTGGTGCTTCTATTTCAGGGGTGACTTTTGTTTCTGTTCCGGGAATGGTTCGGGGTATTGATATGACTTACATGCAAACCGCCTTTGGATTTTTCTTTGGCTATCTTGTTGTTGCTCATATACTCCTTCCTTTATATTATAAACTGAATCTTACCAGCATATATACTTATCTGGGCACGCGCATTGGTAGCCGGGCCTACAAAACCGGAGCTTCATTCTTTCTGCTTTCACGTATGATAGGGGCTGCTGCCAAACTTTATCTGGTATGTCTCATCCTCTATACTTATGTATTCCGGCAGTGGGATATTCCTTTTTGGAGCATTGCCGCGGTCACCGTTCTACTCATCTGGCTTTATACCAAGAAGAGCGGGATTAAAACAATTATCTGGACGGATACGGTACTCACCTTCTGCCTGCTGGCAGCTTTGGTTTTGATCATTGTTCACACAGCAAAAATTCTGAATCTGGATTTTAGTGGTGTGGTTTCCACTATCAGTAACAATGAACATTTCAGGATCTTTGAATTCAACGACTGGCACACCCGGCAGAACTTCTTCAAACAGTTCTTCAGTGGTATCTTCATCGTTATTGTAATGACTGGGCTTGACCAAGATATGATGCAGAAGAACCTGAGTTGCAGGAATCTGAAAGAGGCACAGAAGAACATGTATTGCTACGGATTTTCATTCATCCCGGTTAACTTCCTGTTCCTTTGTCTGGGCATCTTGTTAATGGTGCTGGCCCAGAAAATGAACCTCACCTTGCCTGCACTGTCGGATGATATTCTTCCCATGTTTGCTGCGCAAGGATACCTCGGCCCTTCCGTACTGATTCTTTTCTCTATCGGAATAATCGCCGCCTCTTTCAGCAGTTCGGATTCTGCCCTCACCTCGCTGACCACCAGTTTCTGCGTGGATATTCTGGAAATAGGAAAAGACAGTGAAGAGGTGGCCACAAGAAAAAGACGACAGGTGCACTTAGGAATGTCTATTACTTTGGTATTGGTCATTTGTATCTTTCAACTAGTAAATAATAAGAGTGTGATTGATGCGATCTACACAATTGCATCTTACACCTACGGTCCATTACTAGGACTATTTGCTTTCGGACTATTCACCCGTCTGCAACCACGAGATAAATATGTACCTTATGTTGCTGTTGCATCGCCGGTAATATGTTACGCAATAAGTTCTTTAGTAGAAAAATATAGCGGATATAAGTTCGGCTACGAAATGCTGATGTTCAATGGAACATTGACTTTTGCCGGACTACTTCTCATCTCTCAAAAAAATAAATTTAAAAAATAAATATGGAAATCTTAAGCGCAGAGTTCGTTATCAGTAATGCTGAAGCATCTAAATGCCCCGATAGTAAATTACCCGAGTATGCATTCATAGGACGCTCCAACGTAGGAAAATCCAGTCTGATAAATATGCTGACCAAACGCAAAGGATTGGCCATGACTTCGGCTACTCCGGGAAAAACAATGCTTATCAATCATTTTATCATCAATGATAACTGGTACATTGTCGATCTTCCGGGATACGGATATGCACGCCGTGGTAAAGCCGGTCAAGAGGGCTTACGTACATTGATTGAGGATTACATCCTTGAACGGGAACAGATGACGAATCTTTTCCTTTTGATAGACAGCCGACTGGAGCCTCAGAAGATTGATATGGAATTTATGGAGTGGCTGGGCGAAAGCGGTATTCCGTTCTCAATCATCTTTACCAAGGCAGACAAGCTAACTTCGGGCAAGCTGAAAGACAATATTAACCGTTACCTCAGAAAGCTTCGCGAGGAATGGGAAGAACTGCCACCCTACTTCATCACCTCTGCAGAAAATAAACTGGGACGTATGGAAGTTCTGGATTATATAGAAAACATAAATAATAGTCTTAATCAGAAGTAAAAATGAAAAGGAACAGTATTCTTGCAGTAGCCTTATTTAGCATGCTACTTTTTTCGGGCTCAATGAAGGCCCAGTCTGTGTCTATAGGTGATATTTTAAACGGCAAAACTCTTGGTGGAATTGTAGACGCGGTAAGCGGAACCAGTACAGCAGCTCTTGACATTAACGGCACATGGAAATACAAAGGCACAGCATGTGCTCTCCAAACCGAAGATGTGGTAAAGAAAATTGGGGCATCTGTTGTTACTTCAAGTCTGGAGAATAAGATGAACAAGCAATGCGCCAAGGTAGGCATAAAGGTTGGGGCGTGCAACTTTACATTCAATAACGACGGCTCATTTATTACCTCTGTAGGCAAAAAGAACTATTCGGGTACTTACACTTTCGATAAAAAGACTGGTTCACTGGTTTTGAGTTATCTTCAACTAATGAATCTGAATGCCTCTGTAGCAATGAATGGTAGCGACATCTCTCTTCTTTTTGATGCCAACAAGCTGATGAAACTTCTGGCATACCTAAATAAAACCAGTTCAAACTCAAGCATAAAAACAATATCATCCTTACTTAACCAATATGACGGTGCGAAAGTAGGATTTAAACTAGGAAAATAATTAATTAAAAAAATGAAAAGAAACAGTGTTCTGATAGCAGCCTTATTTAGCATGCTACTTTTTTCAGGGTCAATGAATGCCCAGTCTATAGGAGATGTATTGAACAGTAAAACAGTTAATGAAGCTGTTAACAAAGTAAGTGGCGCTGCTGCCACAGCTACAAAACCTCAAAGCATTGTAGGTGTTTGGAAATACAAAGGAGCTGCATGCGCTTATGAAAGCGATAATGTGGTTGCCAAAATGGGATCAAAGGTGGTAACAGACAAGATTGAACAGGAACTTGACAGTTACTGCAAGCAAGCAGGTTTTAATACGGCTTCAAGTAACTTTATCTTCACCGCCAAAGGAACGTTTGTAAACACTGTAGGTACTCAGAAGTTCACCGGTAGCTACACATACAACAAGGTTAACGGTGCATTGGTACTAAACTACCAACAATTAACAGTGAGTATAAACGGAAACGTAGCTGCTCAGAACGGTACAACTTCTCTTCTTTTTGATGCAAACAAAATGATGAAACTGGTTTCTTCAATGAGCTCTAACACAGGTGCTGAGGAAACAGTAAAGTCTATTTCTGCCATGCTCAACGAATGCAAAGGGGTGAAAGTTGGATTTAAAATAGGAAAGTAAACAAAGATCCCACGGAATATTCTTTGTTAGATATACATCTAAGTAGCACTTTGATGTATATCTAAAGTATCGTTTGATGTACATCGAAAATAAGTTTTGATATACATCAAACGATACTTTTTATTAGGAACTTTAGAACTTTTCTTTAGAGTAAAAAAAAACTTTTCTAGTACTTCTAAAACGAATACATTTAGCGTAAACCTATAAGCAAAAAAAAGAAAACTCACTCTCTTTAATACTTATTATAAGAGATAACTTTAGCTTTCTCCTTACGCATTTTCTGTCTTTTAGCTTTAGCAGAATAACCAATGGTAATAACCAAGACCAATCGTTTGGAAGCAGGAATACCTGTGAGCGATTTAATCTCCTTTTCATCAAACCACCCCAGAATGCAGGAACCTAATCCTTCACTTTCGGCAGCCAGAGTAATATGAGCAGCGGCTATTCCCAAATCAATAAGCGGAAAATGTTTATTTTTCACCTTACCTCCCAGCAGAGAAGTGATATTTGCCGATTCTTCCACCACAAGAATATGCACGGGAGCATCCTTGGCAAACTTATTCATCCCCAATCCGGAAGTGGCTTTTCCTACTTTATTGGAAAGTTCCTTATCAGTTACCACCACGAACTTCCAGGGCTGTGCGTTACAAGCCGAAGGAGCTAGGCGGGCAGCTTCGAGTATTCGCTCCAGCTTTTCCGGCTCCACGGCACGAGTGGTATCGTAAGTCCGGTCGCTCTGACGGGATTTGACCAACTCCAGAAAATCATTCATCATTCCAGAATTTTACAAGGTTATTTGTTTCACTTCCGGTGATTATTTATATTGAATCATCCGGCTGATGTACTTACCGATAATATCAAATTCCAGATTAACTATTGTGCCAACCTTAAAGGTATGAAAGTTTGTATACTCGTAAGTATAAGGAATGATATTTACCTGGAAAGTATCTTCTGTAGGGTTACAAACCGTGAGGCTCACACCATTCACCGTAACCGATCCCTTGTCTACTGTAATATATCCACGCTTTGCCATTTCCTTATCAAATGCATACTTGAAAGTGTACGTCCAGCTTCCGTCGGCATCTTCAACAGCCACACAAGTTGCAGTCTGATCAACGTGTCCCTGAACAATGTGTCCGTCTAAACGACCGTTCATCATCATACTTCTTTCCACATTCACCTTATCGCCTGTTTTAAACAAACCAATATTTGAACAGTCAATGGTTTCCTTCATGGCAGTTACAGTATATGTGTCGTCCGTTTTGCTCACTACAGTAAGGCAAACACCGTTGTGAGACACGCTCTGATCTATCTTTAGTTCGTTAACGAACGAGCACTTCATGGTAATGTGTAGGTTTTCGCGGTCTTTGACCACAGCCACTACTTCAGCAGATTCTTCAATGATTCCTGAAAACATAATCTTTAGTTATTAATGTTACGGGGGTAAAAGTACGAAGAAATTGCGAAAAGAAAAGAAGGTTGGAGGTTAAATTATGATAGTTGGAGTATGGGCAAAAAAAAAGGAGTCACGCCTGACTCCAACCTTTGTTAACCTTAAATCTAATACTATGAAAAACACACTGCAAAGGTACGGCTTTTGGTGATATCTCCAAATGTTTTGGCAAGAAAAACATGCTTAATAACATGATTTAATATTTGGAGATTAGAAATGTTTATATTCTATAATCAAAACAAACACCCTATTTTTATGTCTATTCCCCTAAATAAAGCACTTTACGCAAATAAAAGAGAATACAGATCACAATAAAATTAACATTTAACAAGTTAATCTCTTCTTCAAATTAAGAAACAAGCTTTTCAATAAGTACCTATTTTACCCTTTTGTACCTGAAATTATTAAATTCAGCAAGTACATTTACGATTCTCAGCTCCATTATATCCTTATAAAACCTATACTCATGAGAAATAGACCCTACATGCAATAAAGAATCTATGTGATAGGTATCAATTACAGTATCATACTTATGAGTCTCATAAGAATAATGTTTAATCGTATTATCAGGCAAATACTCAACAAAGCCGGTGGGAATCACTGTATACATATTGGTCCATGAATTCCCAAATGCTATTAATTCCCATTTACCAAGAATAAGTTCCTTTGGACTATCTGTTTCATCTTTACACCCTATTGTTGCCATTAAAGCAAATAGAGCAAACAGTGCAGATATAATTACTTTCTTTTTCATAATGCGCTTTTTAAAGTTTTATCCAGCAAGAAAAGCCCACACCAATATAGCAGACACAAGCATAAAGCAGCGTCCGTAAAATAAGCATTTTATTAATCAATCAGTTATGCTGATTAATATAGATCACTCCTTAATAATAACACGCAGACAGCATAAAACGGCACAACCAATGATTCGTTTTTAATTCTAAATAACAGAAGCTTTAAAAAGGAATAACCTGTATCATCATGTGGCAGATATTAAACCAAACGTTACTGACAGAACCTGCAAAGAACTTCTGCCAAATAGCTGAAAAGATACAAAAATAGCAATTCAGTAAAAAGCTATACAGTTGCTAATCCGCAAACATTTGCTGGGTACTTAAAGAAGGATAGAGAAACAAAACTATATAAGTGCTAGGAGCGCAAAACTTCTTTCCACTCTTTTAACTTGGCATCAAAGTTCTTCATGGCATTTGCCGGACTGGTAGAAGGCATCACCTTATATTCTATTCCCGGTAACTGTCCATAAGCCTTCAGAAAGTACTTATAACTATTCTGCCCGTTAAAGATAAGCATCTTTATATTGGAATGGTCTTTTAGCAAAGCCGGAAAATCATTGAGCAATTCGTCTTTTATATTACTATCCAGACTCCCCTCCCGTTTGCAAGAAGCCAGAATATCCCACAAGCCAACGCCATTACTCTTTGCAGTAGCTACTTTATCATCGTAATCAATCGGTGTACGCCCACCCTCAAAAACTGAAAAGAGTATTTTCCAGAACTGATTCCTTGGATTCCCATAATATTCGCTAAAGCGAAGTGAATCCACACTTGGCATAGTTCCCACCACCATACGGGTGGTATCTTTATCTACAATTGGAGAAAAACAACTTATCATTTCATTAATTTCATACTTTATCTTGTACTCACCTTTTTGTAATATTAAACAATTGAGAATACAAAATATTAATTCATGTTATAAAACATACATTTATTGCCTAAACATTTGGAGATGTCACCAAAAGCCGTACCTTTGCAGTGTGTTTTTCATAGTATTAGATTTAAGGTTAACAAAGGTTGGAGTCAGGCGTGACTCCTTTTTTTTTGCCCATAAGTCTCGCAGGCATTATTTAGTTCTGCGAAGGGTTTGCAACAGCCACTTTCTCGTACTTATACCCTAAACGTTTCAGCGCAACCGATACACCAATTTTAAAGAGAACCTTTACGGAGCGTGCAAACACATAGAAAGCATCAGGACTTTGTGGTTCAATCCCTTCCTTTCTAATCATATCAACAGCTGTTTTTGCGCAACTACGCATCACACCCTCAACCTCCAGAAACTCTTTAGATTCCAACTTAACACCAAGTAACTCCTCGAGTATAAATTCATCCATGCAATCAAAGCCACGTGGCTCAACAAAGAACTTATATAAATTAGGATCGTCCTTATACTTAACCCAATCTCTATCCCAAAGAACAGCAAGTCCGATACCAAGATAACCGGCCCATGCCACAGAAACAGTTGGATAATCTTTTATCTGAGGAACAGCATCCACCATATACTCAGGTACAATCTCTTTCCACTTCTCTTCCAACTCTTCAGCAGCAAGGAGCTGACCGTTCATTACACCCAAGTCTGTACATAACCGCATTAACACTTCGGTCAACTTCTCTTCATACTTATCAAAATACGCAATATTTTCCATTATCTATTTTACTCTTATTGATTGTATCACCTTTATACAATAAAGAAACTTATAATAAAATCCGGGCAAAGGTATTACATTTTTAAGTGGAATTACTAATCTTTAAGGCATAAAAAATTAAGCAACAGCTCTACTTATCACACGTTTAGGGCAATAGCACAATCACCTGATAAAGTAAAACTAATAGAATGAGGATGAACAGTATCGTTCGGTAAACCACGTTTCAGGAATAGAAAAGCTGCATTTTATGCAAAAAGCAAGCAATTCGTTGTACTCACCATTTTATAATATTAAACATTTTAATATCACAAATATTAATTCATGTTATAAAACATACTTTTATTGCCTAAACATTTGGAGATATCACCAAAAGAAGTACCTTTGCAATGTGTTTTTCATAGTATTAGATTTAAGGTTAACAAAGGTTGGAGTCAGGCGTGACTCCTTTTTTTTTGCTCATAAGTCAGATACGCCTAACTCTACTGCAAGCGTAGTCTCATTCCCAAAGCGCTAGATCGCTAGATCAACGCTAGATCAAATCATTTTGATCTAGCACCTCTATCGTACTTATAAACAATAGCTTAAAGGTCTACTGCCAGATCGCTAGATCATTTCAGTAAAAATTAAATTTATGTAGTTTAATTACTAATCATTAATATGCCACTTCAGCTTTTCATAAAGATGCGGCAAGGCTTCTTTTTCTCCCGAGTGATATTTTATTTTTCAGAAATGATGTTTATGTATTCTTGTACAAAAGAATACATAAATTATTCTAGTGATATAAAAAAAGCAGACCGGAGTTTGGTTATACTCCGGTCTGCTTTTCTCAAAAGTCTCCTACGAGAAGAGGACGTTATATTCTGCTTTTTTATGATTTCAGATTAACGAGGAGGAAAACCACTGTTAATCTTCCATGAATATTGATTGATATTAAAAAAAGCTCTATTTACGCATTAGCTTTCAGGCACATCAATAAGAGTGCCCACTTTCATTCATCTCCTTAGCATCAATGCTCTTCTTATCAAGTGCACGCCAAGCATAAAAGATGTAACCCGCAACAAACGGAACAAGAAGAGATACAAAAGACATTATTTTCAGCGTAAAGAAACTAGAGCAACTATTAGCCAGTGTAAGCGAACTTTGCATATCGGCGGTTGAAGGATAATAGGCTGTATTATTAAGTCCGGCACATAGGAACAAAGCTACAACAGTCATTACTGTTCCAACACCCGAATACCAAATTCCACGTTTAAAATCTATTCTGACAAGCGATATAATGATTCCAAAAACTACCAAAGAAACTCCCACAAGGAAAATGATAAGTAATTCCGGGATTTCAATAAAGTTGGTCAGGTACTTATGTGGTTCCATAAAGATATTATGCGTTTGAGGGTTCACAGCAAAGCCATCGGCCAGTAAAGTACGAATCAGGAAAGCAAGAAAGAGCACCAGGAATATAGCTGTATTAGGAAGCAATGCTTTGTGGAACCTTGGCTGTAATTCTTTATCATCAATATTATTGATAAAATAAAGCAGGCCTAGTATACGAGTAAGGAAAAAGACTGCCAGACCAAAAATTACATTCCAGATATCAAGCAATGCATCTAGTCCATGAGAAGCATTTCCCCAGGAAGAGATAACCGGCATCAACTGATCAGTTATATTTTCTTTATTTATGTAGAAGTTAGACCCAGTAAAGAAGGTTGCAACAGCCCCACCCAGGAGCACCGGCCCCACTACCCCGTTTATCACAAGGAAATACTGATAAGTCTTTTTGCCTAATATGTTTCCGGTTTTAGATTGAAACTCATAAGAAACAGCCTGCAGGATAAAGGTGAAAAGAATAATCATCCAGAGCCAGTAAGCACCGCCAAAACTGGTACTATAAAACAAAGGAAAAGAAGCAAAGAATGCTCCGCCGAAGGTAACAAGTGTAGTAAAGGTAAACTCCCATTTCCTTCCGGTAGAATTTACCAGCATTTTGCGCTGTTCATCTGTCTTAGCAACAGAAAAGAGTAATGAGTTTCCACCTTGTACAAAAAGTAAAAAGACCAGTAACCCTCCTAACAAAGAAATAATAAACCACCAGTATTGTTGAAGTAATATATATGTTGTATCCATAATGATAACGAATTAAATGATCATTAATATTGTTGTATCAAATCTCCGGACCTTTTTTTATTTCCTGCAGCATAATACGAATTTCCGCAATTAACATTACGGTAAAGAGAAGCAGGAAGATGAAAAAGGTAGTCTGCACTGTACCTACATCGAGTTTAGAAATTGAAGCGCAAGTGGGAAGCATATCCTGTATGGCCCAAGGCTGACGACCAACTTCGGCAACCACCCATCCGGCTTGTCCGGCTATGTATCCCAAAGGGATGCTAATTATAGCAGCCCAGTGCATCCATTTTATCTCCGCAATATTCTTTTTGTAAGCCATAAAAAGAACCAGTGCAAAGAATAATATAAAATATCCTCCCAGCACAACCATTATACGGAAAGCATAGAATGTAAGCATAACATTAGGAATCAGCTGATTCACATCCTTAATATATCCGTAACCAAAGTATTGTATATTAGTCTTTAGTACCTCTCGGCAAAACCTCGCATCTTCCTTATTTCCAGCTTTCATGGCAGCACGATAAGCAGCCAACGCAGAGATTGCCGTCTTTCCCATCGCAATTTTATCGGCCGCAGGAATAGCAGTAGTGCCATCTTTTAATTTATATCCACCATCAATGATATTTTTGATTCCCGGAACATAACCATTCAGGTCTCGTGTGGCAAGGAAAGAAAGTATCTTTGGCATTTTTATATCAACTATAAAAGGATATATATCATCTTTATAACTCTTCTTATCCGGATTAAGTAAACCAGCAGCTACAAGCGGAGCACCTTGCTGTCCGTTATAATAACCTTCCATTGCAGCCAGTTTCATGGGTTGAGTCTGTGCCACCAGATAAGCCGAGCTGTCACCCGTCCAGGCTACAAGCAAAGATGAGAACAGGCCTACAATTGCTCCTATCTTCATACTGGCAATTGCGAATTCACGGTTACGTTTCTTTAGTAGGAACCATGCACTGACTCCTACTACAAATACCGCTCCCAATATCCAGCCGGAAAGCACACTGTGAAGGAATTTACTAAGCGCTACAGGTGAGAAAGCAATGGTAAAGAAATCCATCATTTCATTACGAACAGTATCCGGATTGAAAACCATTCCAATAGGATTCTGCATCCATGCGTTTGCAACCAGAATCCACCAGGCAGAAAGAGTTGCACCAATTCCGGTGAGCCAGGTAGAGGTAAGATGGAAACCTTTACTAACCTTGGTCCACCCAAAAAACATAACCGCAATAAAGGTAGACTCCATAAAGAAGGCCAGAATTCCTTCTATAGCCAGCGGAGCACCAAAGATGTCGCCCACAAACCAGGAATAGTTACTCCAGTTGGTACCAAACTCAAATTCAAGAATAATGCCCGTTGCCACACCAATGGCAAAGTTAATACCAAACAGCTTCATCCAGAACTTAGATGTCTTTTTCCAAAACTCCTTCCCTGTTTTATAATACAAGGTTTCCATGATAGCCATAATTAATGCCAAACCAAGTGTAAGCGGCACAAACAGCCAGTGATACATTGCTGTGAGAGCAAATTGTGCTCTCGACCAGTCAATTAATGAAGGGTCTATACTTTCTAACATATTATTATTATTTTAATGGCAATGCACGGTTTATTAATTCATTTCCTACATATTCCTGCTTTTTCTCCTCAGTCTTTTGCTTCCCAAGAAAGTTTGGAAAAAAGAATAATTTTAAAATAAAAAACATTACGAAAAGTTTGATAAGAATAATCGCCCACAAGGTTTTGCCCAAAGTCATGCTAGTAAAGCCTTCTTTATAAAAGTAATAAATACGGACTATAATATTCCTTTTAACCATAAATTCAAACATTTAACATAACAAAGAAAAGTAAATAATCGATAAAAACAAAACATCTATCGATATAATTCTCTTAACTGTATATTTTTATTTTATTTTTCTATACCAGTCCATACTTTTGCAATATTACCAACGAAAAGAAAGTATGAAAAGATTCAGGATAACAATGACTTTACTCTCTCTACTTGTTATACAAATGGGGTGGTCGCAAAGGCAGGTTCAGAAATGGGACCTGGATTCTTGCATTAACTATGCAATGAAGCAAAACATACAGATTAAAAAGAGCAAAATAGCTCTCGAAGAAAGTCGGGAAGACACAAAAACGGCCCGTGCTGCTATGTTTCCAAGTCTATCTTTTTCCAGCACTCATAGCCTTGTGACCACCCCGTTAAACAATACCGGAGAGGGAAACAGAAGTAGCTATAGCGGAAACTATGGCTTTAGCTCAGAACTAACCGTTTATGATGGAGGAAAACGCACTAAAGCGATTGAACAATCGGGTATCCAGAATCGTATAAAGGAACTATCTATTAGTGAGGCAGAGAAAGATATCCGGATATCTATCACTCAAAATTATATTCAGATTCTGTATGCTTATGAATCAGTAAAGACAAACCAAAGCACTGTTGATCTTTCACTTGCTCAGTTAAACCGTGCAAAGGAATTACTGAAAGCCGGTTCCAAGTCAAAAAGTGATGTAGCTCAACTGGAGTCACAATACAGCACCGACAAATATCAGTTGGTGGTGGCAGAGACTACTTTAAAGGATTATAAATTACAGTTAAAGCAATTGCTAGAATTAGATGGTAATGAAGAAATGGATCTTCTTCTGCCTGAATTACAGAGCAACAACGTATTGCTCCCTTTACCCGATAAGATGGCTGTTTACAGTACTGCACTGAGCATTATGCCGGAAATTGAGAGTAGCAAGTTAAGCACTCAGGCAGCTAATATGGATGTATCTATTGCTAAAGCAGGCTATATGCCTACACTCAGTCTGAGTGCAGGAGTAGGAACCAGTCACACAACGGGTACCAACTTTACTTTTGGCCAGCAAGTGAAAAATGGGTGGAACAATTCCATTGGCCTTTCAGTGAATGTTCCCATCTTCAATAATCGCAAAACAAAAAGTGCTGTTCAGAAAGCAAAGCTTCAGGTTATGGATAGTGAGCTAAGTGAGCTTAACGAGCAAAAAACACTCTTTAAAACGATAGAGACTATCTACCTTGACGCTGTATCTTCACAAAATCGTTTCAAGGCTGCCACTGAAAAACTGCAATCGACCAAGACCAGTTACGAGCTGATTAACGAACAATTTAATCTGGGCATGAAAAATACAGTGGAATTGCTTACTGAAAAGAATAATGTGCTGAGTGCACAACAAGAAGTTTTACAAGCAAAATATATGACCATACTCAACATTCAGCTACTGAAATTCTATCAGGGGGAACAAATTACACTGAAAAATTAAAAGATTACATTATGAATAAGAAAAAGAAAATAATCATCGCAGCTATTGCCGGTGTTCTTGTAATCGGTATTGTCGCATGGAAGATAGGCGGACCTGCACCTCAAAACAAGGTAACCTTCGAAACTGCTAAAGTGTCAGAAGGGAACATTAGCAAAATAGTTACCGCTACCGGAACTGTGGAACCTGTTACTCAGGTAGAAGTTGGTACCCAGGTATCAGGTATAGTAAGTAAATTATTAGTAGACTATAACTCTCAGGTTAAAAAAGGTCAACTCTTGGCTGAGTTGGACAAAACTGTATTGCTTACTGATCTGGCTTCTAAGAAAAGTAGTATGTTTTCCTGCAAAACTGAATATGAATATCAGCTAAAAAATTATACCCGTACAAAGACATTGCATGAAAAGAATCTGGTAAGTGATACTGATTACGAAACAGCATATTACAATTACCAAAAGTCTAAGAATTCTTATGATATAAGTAAGAACGATTTACGAAAGGCTGAAACCAACCTGGGATATGCTATGATTTATTCTCCGATAGATGGAGTGGTACTTTCCCGTTCAGTGGAAGCCGGACAAACAGTGGCTGCCAGTTTCAGTACTCCTACACTTTTCATTATTGCCAACGATCTAAAGAAAATGAGGGTAATTGCCAAAGTTGACGAAGCAGATATAGGTGATGTAAAGGTGGGACAACGTGTAAGTTTTACCGTAGATGCATATCCAAACGATACTTTTGAGGGTGAAGTAACCCAGGTTCGCCAGGAAGCAACGACCACAAGTAATGTAGTTACCTACCAAGTAGTAGTCAATGCTCCTAATCCCGATCTAAAACTTAAACCGGGGCTTACAGCCAATATTACTATTTACACACTCGAAAAGAACGGTGTGCTGAGCGTGCCATCAAAAGCTTTACGCTTTACACCCGAAGAACCATTAATTGGTACTGAAGATAAAGTTGTAAAAGCCACTGACATCAAGCAAGATGAAACTCATAAGATTCTGTGGAAACGGGAAGGTAAAACATTTACTGCCATACCTGTAGTAACAGGAATAACTAATGGCTCTCTGACAGAAATTATATCTGGTGTAACTGCCGGACAAGTGATTATTGTTGATGCAGCAACAGGACAGATGCCCGGAGAAACCTCACAGGTTGCACAGGGAGTAGAAAAGAAAGACAGTGAAACTTCACCATTCATGCCTCAACGTCCGGGAGCAAATAAAAAGAAATAATTATGACTCGCAAACCAATCATAGAACTAACCAACATCAAGAGACAATTTATTGTCGGAGAGGAAACGGTACATGCCCTACGGGGTGTGTCGTTTTCCATCAAAGAAGGTGAATTTGTCACTATCATGGGAACCAGCGGCTCGGGAAAGTCTACACTTCTTAACCTGCTGGGCTGCCTGGATACTCCCACCTCAGGAGAATATCTTCTGGATGGAGTCAAAGTGCGGGACATGGGAAAAGCCGAAAGAGCTGTACTGCGTAACCGAAAAATAGGCTTTGTCTTTCAAAGCTATAACCTGCTACCCAAAACAACTGCTATAGAAAACGTAGAATTGCCGTTAATGTATAATATAAACGTATCGGCAACCCAACGAAAAGAGAAAGCTGTACAGTCACTGGTTAAAGTAGGACTGGGCGACCGTTTAATGCACAAAAGCAATCAGATGTCAGGCGGACAGATGCAGAGAGTAGCCATTGCACGTGCATTGGTTAACGATCCTGTGATAATTCTGGCTGATGAAGCTACCGGTAATCTTGATACGCGTACATCATATGAAATATTAGTACTCTTTCAGGAGCTGCACGCAGCAGGACGAACAATTATATTTGTTACCCACAATCCTGAAATCGCTCAATTCTGCAGCCGAAACATCATTTTAAGAGACGGCCACATTGTTGAAGATAAAATTAACGACAAGGTTTTTTCAGCCAAAGAAGCACTGGATGCTTTGCCCATTGAAAAAGAATAGAAAATGAACGGAACAAATTTACTTAAAATAGCACTGCGGGCTCTGGGTAATAATAAGCTCAGAACTTTCCTCACCATGCTGGGGATCATTATCGGTGTGGCATCTGTCATCACTATGCTTGCCATCGGACAAGGTTCTAAGAGGAGCATTCAAAGCCAGATTTCAGAGATGGGAAGCAACATGATCATGATTCAACCCGGAAACATGGAACGAGGAGGTGTGCGGCAAGGAGCCAGTGACATGCAAACACTGAAGCTGGAAGATTATAAAACTTTGCGTGACAACTGTAAATACCTGGCCGCCGTATCTCCTGTTGTGAACAGTAGCGGACAGTTGATTTACGGAGCCAACAACTACCCCAGCTCTATCTATGGTGTTTCACCGGAATACCTCAGCATCCGCCAGTTATCGGTTGAGAGTGGAGATACTTTCACTGATCAAGATATACTTTCTTCTGCCAAAGTATGTCTGATAGGTAAAACAATAGTCGACAACCTGTTTACCGGAGGTGAAGATCCGGTGGGTAAAATGATACGTTTCAATAAGATTCCGTTCAAGGTTATCGGAGTTCTGAAGAGCAAAGGATACAACAGCATGGGCATGGACCAGGATGCCATTGTTCTCTCACCATACACAACCATACAAAAAAGAGTACTCGCCATAACACACATTCAGGAATTATATTGTTCGGCACTGACCGAAGACATGACAGACAAAGCTACAGATGAGATAACGACAAATCTCCGCCACAACCACAAACTCAAAGATGCGGACAACGACGATTTTAACGTCCGCAGTCAGAAGGAACTCAGCACAATGCTGAGTTCCACAACTGACCTCATGACAGTTCTGCTTGCATGTATTGCCAGTATCTCATTAGTAGTGGGCGGTATCGGGATTATGAATATCATGTACGTCAGCGTAACAGAACGCACCCGTGAAATTGGCTTGCGAATGAGTGTTGGTGCCCGAGGGATAGACATTCTGAGTCAGTTCCTTATTGAAGCAATTCTTATTAGTATCACCGGTGGTATTATTGGTGTTATACTCGGTGTAGGAGCTTCGTTTGGAGTCAAGTTCATTGCTAAATGGCCTATCTATATTCAGCCATGGAGTGTATTCCTCTCCTTTGGAGTATGTACCATCACAGGTATTTTCTTTGGATGGTATCCTGCAAAGAAAGCAGCCGATCTAGATCCTATTGAAGCCATTCGGTATGAATAATTTAGATAAAGATGTATAATCTGGATTTCAATTTATTATATTTGCGACAATTATGAAACAGCATATTAATAACCCCCGTCCCCTTGAGTTGCTTATCCACGTGATAGGTTGGGGTATTTTATTTGGTTTTCCCTTCTTCTTTATGAACAGAGAAGGAAATTACACTATGAATTGGATGGAGTATCTTCGTCACTCGGCAGTTCCATTTTCCTTTTTGGTGGTATTTTATGCTAACTATCTTCATTTGATACCCCGATACTTTTTTCGCCAGCGAATTAAGCGTTATGTGATAATTAATATCATACTGGTAACAATAGTGGGGTTGTGTTTACATTTTTGGCAACAATCTTTTTTTCCTCAGATTCATCCTCCACGTATACCAGAAATGATGGGTGAATTTGGTCCCAAAAAGTTTGGATTAGACCATGGCCATGGGCATGGTAAGTCCAACTGGATTTTCTTTACCCGAGATTTACTTTCCCTCATTCTTACTGTGGGACTAAGTGCAGCAATAAAAATAAGTTATCGTTGGACGGAAATGGAGACGGCTAGAAGTGAAGCGGAAAAGAGTAAAACAGAAGCAGAACTTAAGAATCTTAGAAATCAACTAAATCCTCATTTTCTACTCAATACCCTAAATAACATTTATGCTCTGATAGCCTTTTCTCCAGATAAAGCCCAACAGGCGGTACACGACTTAAGTAAGTTGCTTCGTTATGTGCTTTATGATAATAATCAAACTTTTGTACCACTTAATAAGGAAGTAGACTTTATCAAAAATTATATTGAGTTGATGAAAATCCGCCTGTCGGATAATGTTAAGGTCGATGTAAAAATCAATATGCTTGCAAACTCTGATACAATGGTTGCTCCACTACTTTTTATCACCCTAATTGAGAATTCTTTTAAGCATGGAGTGAGCTACAGTGCCCCTTCTTTTATAAACATCCAACTCGAAGAACGTGAAAATGGCAGTGTAGAATGTTGCATTAAAAATAGTTATTTCCCCAAAAGTGAACATGATAAAAGCGGATCTGGCATTGGACTTGGATCTTTAAAAAAGCGGTTGGAGTTACTTTACCCAAGTCGCTATACATGGAATAAAGAAATAAAAGACAACGTTTATACTTCTATATTGGTAATAAACAAAGAATGACGGCGTAATAAACTAAAACAAGAAACTTATGACTCTGAACTGCTGTATTATTGATGATGAACCACTGGCACTTGATCTATTAGAAAGCTATGTACTCAAAACACCTTTTCTTCATCTGACCGGAAAATATCTTGGTGCGCTGCAAGCAATGAACGAACTTCAGACTAACGATATTGATTTAATCTTTCTTGACATCCAAATGCCCGGACTTAATGGACTGGATTTTTCGAGAATGATTGGTGAGAAAACGCGCATTATTTTTACTACAGCTTTTAATCAGTATGCTCTGGATAGTTACAAGGTGAATGCGCTTGACTATCTACTCAAACCTATCAGCTATCCGGATTTTGTGCAGGCAGCCAGTAAAGCATTACGCTGGTTTGAGATGGTTCGCCGTCCGTCAATTTCTGCTCCAATGGAACCTGTAACTCCACTCATACCTGAAGCCAGTCCTGTAAAAGAAGAAATAGATAGTATCTTTGTAAAAAGTGATTATAAACTGATTCAGATTAAGTTAGCCAATATTCTTTATATTGAAGGGCTGAAAGATTATATAAAAATCTATACTGAAGATGAACCAAAGCCACTTCTCTCACTGATGAGTATGAAGTCTATGGAAGAACTTCTTCCCTCTGGACGTTTCATGCGGGTACATCGCTCTTATATTGTTCAAGTTGAAAAGATAAAAGTGATTGACCGCAACCGTATAGTTTTTGGAAAAGCATATATTCCCATTAGTGATTCTTACAAGAAAGAGTTTGCAGTATTTCTTAACAACCGATCATTATAGACACAAAAAGTCTCATATTTTGATCAATAAGTCCATCTTTTTGTGCAAATATTCATTCTTTTTAGTTATATAAATATTTATATTTACTCCCGCTAAAAAAGCAGAATCTTTTATATAACTAATACACATTAAAAAGGAACTATTTATTCTATTATTGTTTATTGCAATAATAGAAATATCTTTTCAGTCCATGGCACAGCCAAACTATAATCTTGATCACATGAAGCGAGAAAAATTAGGGCAAGGGTGTAGTGACCTTTCGTAAAAATAACGAAAATGTATTTGTCTGTTGGCGTTACCTTTCTTTTGACCCCATTAATTCTACTTTCAATGTATACCGATACGAGTTCCACTAGTGGTGTGTCAATGAACATGGCTGCATGGTGGGAAAATAATAGGTAACACTAGGTCAATAACTCTCACAACAAACAAACTTCCATTAAATACAAAGACCAATATTAAACTAGCCGTAACCTTCAGAGGGTATAAATTTAAGGATTCTCTGGATGTTACATTAACAAAAACATCTTTTGCTGTAATCTGAGCAAATACTTAAAAAGAACCATTCAGTAGAGGTTTCATACAATAATATTTATTTCAAACAAAAAAAACTGAGTCAAAATTTATTTATCAGAAAAGCAAATAATTACTAATTCTGACATCAAGTTATCAAATATTATTTCTGATAAACTACAAAACTCTATTTTTACATTATTTTTTTGTGAACTCAAAAAATATATCAAATATTTCTTTAACTTTGGCAAAAATATTATAATACGAATTTATTTTATTGCTAATTATTAAACATTTAATAATCAGCAATAAATACGAATTTACTAATTGCGTTTTTATAGCCATTTTATTGATGTAATCTACAAATATTTATTTATGTTTTGCATCAGCAGAAAGAACTTTAAGCACTGAACTATCTCATTCACTCATCTATGAACGCTTATGGTAATAACTGATAAAATGCAAGAAGTTGCGTCTTATTTAAATTCTGAATATGTTCAAATAAAAACAAAATATGACTATGAAAAAATTTATTCAAGTCCTGTTAATCAGCATTTTTTTCTGCATTTCAAAAGCTGAAGGTTCTTCAAAGGATACCTATATTCTAATTATTAACTCATACAATGAAGGCAATACATGGGCCGAAAACATACAGAACATTATTACTGAATCAATTTATGATCTAAAAAATATTCCCATAAATATCGAATACCTGAACAATTGCGAGTTTACATCATTGAAGGAAGCTAATGAAACAATGAATAATCTATACCTGAATTATAATAAAGCAAAACCTAAAGCAATAGTTATAATAGGGGAAGCCGGATGGATTGTTTATCGTAGCACTCTACCTGAGTCTTGGAAAAAAATTCCTATAGTACTTACTTCCGTTAAGTACTATACCGTTTCATTGAATGATCTTGTTTCAGACAAAGAAATCAATCCCATAAAGTTGATTCCCTATAAGGAATCTATCAAAGGATTTAATGTAACAGGTGTATTTCATCCTCTTTACATAAAGGAAACAATACAGTTAATGAAAAAGCTTATGCCTCAAATGACAAAAATAGCTTTCATCTCTGATAAACGGTATTCCAGTGTCTATAGTAGATTTATTTTTAATTACATAAGAAGAAAGAACTTCCCTGAATTGAAAGAGATATCCTTAAACCAGAATAATATTAAAAGTGAAGCTATGCTAGATTCCATATCCAATATGGACAAATATACTGGCATACTGTATTATGGATGGTACACTGATGGATATACAACAATGAAGGCTTTGTCTACCAATAGAATGCAAAGTATCATAAGCAGTTTTACCAAAACGCCTGTATTTAGTCTATTAGACTACAATCTGTATTATGGTTCATTGGCTGGAGGCTTCTTTTCAAGCAGTTCTAGTTATGGAACAAAAGCAGCCGAGGCATTACATTTGATTCTTTTGGGGAAGAAAGCCAGTGATATTCCTTTTCAACATGCAAGCAGACCCTCCAACCATTTAAATTATGAATATTTAATTCGAAATGGAATCGATAAAAACTTATTGCCCAAAGAAGCTGTTTATTATCAAAAGCCTCCTAGTTTCTTTGAGCAGAACAAAATAGCTATTATATCTTTAGTTTGTTTCATTCTGGTATGTTTTACCGTTTTTCTATCAAGAATATGGGTTTTAAACAGAACAAAAAAAATAAAAGAAAGAGAGATAGTACTACTCTCTAAATACAAAGAGCTCTTCACACATCTTCCGTTATTGTATATAAAAATAAAGTTACTTTATAATGAAAACGGAGATGTGAATGATTATACTGTAACAGAGCTAAATCAATCATTTGAAAAAGAATTTGGAATAAAAAGAAATAAAATTATAGGTAAAGCAGCCAGCACAATTAATCTTCCGTTCTCTTCAAAAAAATGCAGCTTCTTACAAAATATAGCTAAACAAAAGAAACGCTATACAACAGAATTCTGCTATAGAGAAGCAAATAAGAGATATAATATATTATTATATCCTACAATTGATAAAGAGGTTCTTGATATATTCTTTATTGACAAGACTGAAGAATATAAAGCTCTTCAAGAGACAAAACAAATAGCTATTATGCGAGACAGTATTATTAAGATTATTCCAGACATGATCTTAGTATTCAATACATCGCTGGATATTATTAAGGTCAATAAAAAAGTTGAAAAGTTCTTTGACCTCAGCTACAATGAAATAGTTGGAAAAAATATTAAAGATTTCTTTGGAGAAAAATATATCAAGCTACTTCAACAGAATATATGCCTTACACAAAACAGTGAAAAATACACACAGTTTATCACTAAAAGAAATGTAAATAACTCACTTCACTATTTTGAATCAAAGCTATTGCCTCTCTATGAAGATATGTACATCTGTATTATTGGGAATATAACTGAAAGGATGAATGAGAAAGCAGTACAGGACGAATTAAGATCGTCCTTAGAGACCATTCTTGATAATATCCCAATATCACTCTATTTAAAAGAAATAGGAAAAGATATTAGATATAAATATTGGAATAAAAAAGCAGAAGAACTCACAGGGCTAAAAGCAAAAGATATCATTGAAAAAACAGATATTGAAATCTTCGGAGAAGAGAAAGCTAAAAAAGCAGAAGAACTTTATCACTTATTAATTAGCAATGGAGGTACTCTCTATTTTGAGAAAGAAGTAACATATCAGGATAACAATTCACACACTACAAGTGTAATAAAAAACATAATAAAGAGAGAAAATAAGCCTTCTTATTTATTAACTGCAACATGGGATATTACGGAATTAAAAAAAATCCAGCATCAACTTGAAACAAACAACTATCAACTAGCCTTAGCATTAGATGCTGGAGAAATAATTCCATGGACATGGCATTACGAATCTAAAGATATATTTTATGTTCACTATAATGCTCTAAATGGAAATATTAATCTGGAGAAAAATGACATGGCAAAATCATTGCATGAACTTTCCCCTATGGTTCATCCCGATGACTTAGAGCGTGTAATAAAAGAATGCTATGATCTATACAATGGCAAAAAAGACAAATTAAATATTGATATCCGGATTAATTATCATAGGACTGATTATGACTGGTATTCAATGAAAGCTTTAGTCAGTGAACGCGATAGAAATGGAAAAGCTATTACCATAACAGGAGCCACTACTAATATTACAAAAAGAAAAGAAACAGAGAAGGAATTATCCGAAGCTAAAGAGAAAGCTGAAGAATCTAATCGTTTAAAATCTGCTTTTCTGGCAAATATGAGCCATGAAATACGTACACCTCTTAATGCAATAGTTGGATTCTCAAAAATTCTGGCATCAACAGAATTAAGCAAAGAAGAAAAGAAACAGTTTGCTGACATCATTGAAAGTAATAACAACATGCTATTACAACTCATAAATGACATTCTTGATTTGTCTAAAATAGAGGCTGGCACATTGGAATTTGTATACTCTAATGTTGATATAAATACTCTACTTCACGAAATTGAACAATCATCAAGACTAAAGGTCGATCAAAATGCTGTTGAAATATTATTCGATAAAAAACTTCCTGAATGCGTTATTCATACAGAAAAACACCGTTTCTCAGAGGTTATATCTAACTTCATATCAAATGCGGTTAAATTTACTCAGCAAGGATCCATTAAGTTTGGTTATTTACCAAAAGGTGATCAGTTATATTTCTATGTAGAAGATACTGGGCGCGGTATCCCTAAGAATAAACTAAATTCGGTGTTCGATCGCTTTGTTAAACTAGACTCTTTTACGCAAGGAACAGGACTAGGGCTATCAATATGTGAAACTATTGTTTATAGGTTAGGTGGACAAATTGGTGTAGAATCTGAAGAAGGTGCTGGTTCCAAATTCTGGTTTACAATTCCATATATTCCAACTACTATTGAAGAACAATCAGTGATAGATATAATAGAGACTAAACCTTTAGAAATAGATCATGAAGTTACAATTCTTGTGGCTGAAGATGACGAAAGTAATTATAAACTTGTTGAAATATTACTGAATAAAGAGTTTCAGCTTATACATGCATGGAATGGAGAAGAAGCCATTGAATTATTCAAGAAGCACAAACCCAATTTGATACTCATGGATATTAAGATGCCTACTATAAATGGATTTGAAGCAGCAAAGATAATCAGAGGTATTTCTAAAGATATACCTATCATAGCGGTTACAGCATTCGCTTTTGAACAAAGCGAACTAAAAACAGCAGAATATGGTTTTAATTCATTCCTTGCAAAACCTATTAATAAAGTTACGCTAATGAATAAGGTTCACAATCTTCTTCAAAAAACATAAAAAAGAAATCCGATATTGGGTTCTGAGCTTATAGCACAACGTGAACTTAAAAATTTGGATTAGCATCTTATGAATCTGTAAAAAGAGAAAAAGAATTAAACCTTCACCCGTTTTATTTTGTTATTAACCAAAACATAGATAAACATGAAGAAATACACTATTGCTTTTTTTGATACTAAGTCTTATGACGAAGAATCATTCAACCTAGCTAACGAAAAATTCAATTTCGAGATAAAATACTTCAAGGGCCATCTCAACAAGAACAATGTAATCCTTACCAAGGATACCGATGCTGTATGCATCTTTGTAAATGATACAGCCGATGCTGAGATTATTGATGCAATGGCTCTGTACGGGGTAAAACTACTTGCTTTGCGGTGTGCAGGGTTTAATAATGTTGACCTTGTCGCTGCACAAGATAAAATGACTGTGGTGCGCGTACCTGCTTACTCTCCTTATGCAGTGGCAGAACATACTGTTGCACTTATGCTGTCGCTCAACAGGAAAACCCACCGAGCATACCTGCGCACACGCGACGGCAACTTCACCTTGAACGGATTGCTGGGTTTTGATATGCACGGAAAGACTGCAGGTATTATTGGAACAGGGAAAATAGCAAAGATACTAATCCATATACTCAAAGGCTTCGGCATGAATATTCTTGCTTATGATCTCTATCCTGATTATAACTTTGCCCGGGAAAATCAGATTGTCTACACCTCTTTGGATGAACTATATCACAATGCCGATATTATCTCTCTGCACTGTCCGCTTACTGCCGAAACAAAATACCTCATCAATGATTACTCTATCAGCAAAATGAAAGATGGCGTGATGATTATTAATACCGGACGTGGACAACTAATTCACACCAACGCTTTGATAGAAGGTTTAAAAAACAAGAAAATAGGTGCTGCCGGACTGGATGTGTACGAAGAAGAAGGCGATTATTTCTATGAAGATAAATCAGACAAGATTATTGACGATGATGTGTTGGCCCGATTGCTATCCTTCAACAATGTGATTGTAACCTCCCATCAGGCATTCTTTACACAGGAGGCATTAGGCAATATTGCTCATACCACCCTTCAGAATATAAAAGATTTTATTGAAGAAAAGCAGCTGGAAAACGAAGTGAAAATAAAATAAAAAATCCCGATGCTTATTCGAGGGCACTGAAAAAGTCTTTCAATTTTTCAGATTATCGTTCACGAGTCGATAAAATTCAAAATAGCCAAGCCCGGAAATAGGATTTGGCTATTTTTCTATATTTCCTGAAAAACAAACTTGAAAGGGGGCGGATAGTCGTAAACATTGCTACATGAGCATTTTTCAGTTGATTTACAGAGAAAACACGCCTTCTTAGATTAATTTGAGAATTCTCTTGATATTTGCAGCAAAAATGGCCATGGCGCCTTGAAGTTGCATGCATGTCAGGCCGTATGACAATGCCCTATCATACCCGAAGACATTCTTAAGTTCCGCATTTTTAGCTTCTATCTTGTATCGTGATCTAGATTTGGCCCTAAATTCATCCGTTTCTTGAAAATCTATCTGGTGTTTATGTTCGTCAGATTTAATCCTGACCGAGTAGGTTTTCGTTTTTGCACCCTCTTTGTAACATCCTTGCCGCCTGCCACATATCCGACATTTGTCAGTATTGAAGAAGTATACGATAAACTGATTCTTTCCTTGATTCTTTTTACCCTGCTTGGCACGCCGTATCGCCATATGCCCTGCAGGGCATACGAACATACCCGCATCCTTATTGAATTCAAAACTTTGCTCCGCCCGTCGGGAGCCTTGGCTTATGGCAGGATTAAGTTTTGCCACCAGTTCAAATCCTTTTTGCTCATCTTGAGCGAGCTGAATGTTGTTCTTTCCCGAATATGCGGTGTCTCCAATGACTGTTTCAACTTCCATGCCGTTGTTTCGGCTCTGTTCAACAAGTTCGGGTAATTGGGGACCGTCACCCTTCTCCCCGGAAGTGACTGTGGCGGCAGTGATTATACGTTCGTCACTCATGGCGATGTGTGTCTTATAGCCAAAGAACGACTTGTCCTGGCTTTTGTGTCCAACCCGTGCATCTTCATCTGTGGAGCTGACATAATGATCCTCGATATCTGAAAGCGTTTCCTTGAGCATGTTCAGACGCTCTCTGACTTTGGGAACATTGACCAATGTCTCGTTGTCGGATACGACTTCAAACAACGCTTTGGTATAATCAAGCTCATGCTCCAGATCGTCATCTTCATTCTTCAGGGGCAAACCTTCTTTTATTGACTCCTCCACATCATAAAGGCTCTTGCGCAACTGCTTTGAACGAAGTCGCAAAATCTCGACAGGCGAATACGGGTTGCTCCGTGAACCGGTGTGTGTGGAATCAACAATAATGGTCTTTGACTTGATGATTCCCTTGTCTATTGCAATAGACACTGTCGTTCCTATAAGCAGATTCAACAAATCCTTGTCCTTCAAACGGAGTCGGCGAAACTTACACAAAGAACTTGGAGAGATCAATTCGGTTTCCTCGGGAGCCAGATCCAAAAAGTATTTGAATGAAAGATCATATCGCGAGCGTTCAACAACGTCCACGTCCGAAATATCAAAGATTGTCTTTAACAAAAGATATTTGAACATCCTGATCGGGCACTCGGCCGTACGACCGTTATTCAGGCAGTATTTGTCCAGGAGTTCCTTATGGACGAAAGAGAAGTCTATCAGGTCGTTTATTTGACGCAATAGATTGTCCTGTGGAATAAGCAAATCGTATAGATCTGTGTAATTACTGAACGGTATGGCTTGTTGCAATGGAAGCATATCGGATTGATTTATACTTATAAAGGTATAAAAAAAACAGCACATATCCCAATCTTTTAATGGATATGTGCTGAGTAATTTAATTGCCGAAAAACCTAAAGAGCCAGTTTTTCAGTGCCCTCGCTTATTCAATCCGGCACCGGGATTGATTTTGAATAAAGAGCTTAATAACCTTAGCTAAAAGAAAATTCGTAATACAAAACAAACTAGAGAACGAAGTAATAATTAAATAAAAGAAGTTAATAGAAAGAACATAATAAAGTGAACCCTGTTATATTTGCAGTCAATCGTAGAATGTAATGAGACAAATTAAACATATATTCATCTATACGCTGGTATTTGCGTTTATCTATATAGGCGCAGGCATACCACTTACAAGCTATTGCTGCCAGCAAAAGCAAGAGATGAAAATGTCTTGTTGCAAAGACCATAGCTGTAGCAAAGGTCACAATTGTCACAAAACCACGATTCTTAAGGTCGATAATTTTGAGAAAGCTTCAGCCTCTATCTCTGTTAGCCCTATACTGAATCTGGTTGCTGATGTTTTATCCCCTTATTCTTATCAACCATCTCAAACTGAGATTACATTAAGAGGCAGCCACGGCTATCCCCCAGGTCCCGACTCTTCGCGGCATTATCTCAGTCTCTTTTGTGTATTATTGATTTAATAAATGGCTTTGTACTGTCATGGTTTACTTTGGCAGTGAAGTGTTTATTGTATTAAATCAAAATCAGATACACAGAAATAATGAAAAAATATATCGCATTACTCTTGGTCGCCATGGCCACGAGCAGTTATGCGCAACAATCTGTTACAGGAATTGTCTCCGATACTGAAGGAGAACATGTAATTAAAGCCACTGTTGCGTGGAAAAACTCTACCATCGGAACAACAACCGATGTGAATGGCAAATTTGAAATAAGACCTTTTAAAGGTAGTAAAGAACTTATAGTTAGCTTCATTGGTTATGAGCCTATGACAATGGCTATCAATGCAAAAACAGCATTCCCGATTGAGGTAAAGCTCAAACCGGGTATTGAGTTAAAAGAGGTTCAGGTTACCGGAAGGAAATTGGGGCTTATACAATCAAGATCAGGTATTCTGAATTCACAAACCATCACCTCTGCCGAGCTACTTCGTGCCGCTTGCTGTAATCTAGGCGAGAGCTTTGAAACAAATCCTTCAGTAGATGTGTCTTACAGTGACGCGGCAACAGGGGCAAAACAGATAAAGCTCCTTGGGCTGTCGGGTACTTATGTGCAGATGCTTACAGAGAATATTCCTAACTTCCAGGGAGCTGCATCACCTTATGGATTGGGATACATTCCCGGACCATGGATGCAGAGCATTCAGGTTTCCAAAGGAACCAGTTCCGTAAAGAACGGGTACGAAGCAATTACCGGTCAGATTAATGTGGAGTATAAGAAACCACAGACTGCCGATATTGTGTCCGCCAATCTATATGGAAATTCAATGGGACGTATGGAAGCCAACACCGATGCTTCCATGCTGCTAAACAAAAATCTCAGTACAATGGTCTTTGCCCATTATGAGAATGAAACCACACAGCGAGATGACAATCACGACGAATTTAATGACTCCCCCACTATGGAACAATACAATCTGCAGAACCGCTGGGCTTACCACAATGGCAACTACATGCTTCAGGCAGGAATAAAAGGACTGAGTGAAAAAAGAGGTAGCGGACAAATGAGCAATGTCAGCAATCCGTATCGGATAGGAATCAAGACAGACCGTGTGGAACTATTTGCCAAGAATGCTTTTATCCTCGATCCGAAGAAAAACAGTAGTGTGGCATTAATCCTTTCGGGAAGTATGCACGATCAAAACTCTTATTTTGGAAGAAAAATCTACGATGTGAATCAGAAAAACGGATATGCATCTCTTCTGTTTGAAACAGATTTTACCAAGAAGCATAACCTGTCTACCGGACTAAGTCTCAATTATGATTCTTACGATCAGGATTATGGACTTACACATAATGCCACTCTTGGCAACACGAAAGACTTCATAAAAGAAGCTGTATCCGGAGCTTATGCGCAATACACCTATACCCCTTCAGAAAAGTGGACTCTGATGGCCGGTCTGCGAGGTGATTACAGTAGTCTGTACGGATTCTTTGCCACTCCACGTGCTCATATTAAATACAACATGAATGAGTATGTAAATTTTCGTGCTTCTGCTGGAAAAGGATACCGCACCACTCATGTACTGGCCGAAAACAATTACCTCCTTGCCAGTAGCCGAAAGGTGGACATTGCCGGTAACCTGAATCAGGAAGAAGCATGGAACTACGGAATCAGTTCATCGTTTTACCTTCCCATTGGAGGAAAAACGATGAACATCAATACCGAGTATTACTATACAGATTTTGTAAAACAAGTAGTTGCCGACATGGATGCAGATCCTCACGCTGTGAGTTTTTATAACCTCAACGGAAAATCGTATGCAAAGAACTTTCAGGTAGAAGCCTCCTACCCTTTCTTTAAAGGTTTTACACTTACTGCTGCTTATCGTATAACAGACGTAAAAACAACCTATGACGGAGTGTTGAGAGAGAAACCGCTTACCGGAAAATATAAAGGACTACTTACGGCATCTTATCAAACGCCATTAAAAATATGGCAGTTCGATGCTACTCTTCAGTTCAATGGTGGCGGACGCATGCCTTCACCCTATATCAATGCAGATGGAACTCCCTCATGGGATGAACGCTATAAAGGCTACCCGCAGCTGAGTGCTCAGATTACCCGCTTCTTCCGTTTAGGATCTATCTATATCGGAGCAGAGAATCTGACCAACTTTACACAGATGAATCCTATCATTGCTGCAAATGATCCTTATGGGAAGAATTTTGATTCTACAATGATATGGGGACCTGTGCAACATGGAAGCAAGTTCTATGTTGGAATTCGTTTTAATTTACCAAGAATAACAGAATAAATAAATAAAAAACAAGATTATGAAAACAAGAATTTTTCTTTCAATCGTAGCGATCTTTTTCGCATTCACAAGTGTTTCAGCAAAAGATATCAAAAGTGTAACCCTCAAAGTAGAAAAGATGGTTTGTGAACTTCACGAAGCAAAAGTTACCAATATGCTTCGTTTTGAAAAAGGAGTAAAAGAAATAAAGACCGATGTTCCCGCACGAACTGTAGTGATTAAGTACGATGCAGAGAAAACAACTCCTGAAAAGCTGATTAAATCTTTTGATAAGGTGAAATGTACAGCTGTATTAGCACCCAATACCAATGAAAAAGAGAAAAAATAAACAAGAACTTATAAAAACAAACTGAATATGAAAACATTAAAGTTCAAAACAAGTGCCATGTGCAGCGGATGCGTTGCTACCATTGGCAAAAGTCTTAACGAAATTGCAAAACCAGAACAGTGGTTTATTGATGTGAACTCTAAAGACAAAGTTCTGACTATAGAAACAGATAAAGAAGCTGCGGAAATTATCCGTCAGATAGAAAAAGCTGGTTATAAAGCAGAGCAGGTCTGATTCAGGTAATCATAGAGAGGGCACTCCCTGGTGGAAATGCCCTCTCTTATTTTTAATAGCAATCTGAAGCTATATATTCTCAACACAGAATGGGTTTGTGATTATTTACCAGTAGTTCCCAGCTGACTTTCAATTTCTTTCACCAAACCGGCAAACTCCTCTTCATTATACAAACGCGTCATTTTTACAATTTTACCAGTTCTGTCAATAAGCACATTACGGGTAATTCCAGCTTCGCGGTCAGCATACTTAGCAAAGATATTGGCTCCAGGATCCAGTCCCAGCGGATAAGTAATTTTTGTCTGAGCCTTAAAGCCAGTCACAGTATTCAACGGTTCGTCACGGTCAATACCCATCAACACAAATTCCTTATTATCCTTATTTTTCTGCCAGATGTCACTTTCAATAAAAGGCATCTCCTTACGGCATACACCACACCAACTTGCAGTAAACTGTAGCATTACAACTTTTCCTTTCAACTGAGACAGCTTTACCTTCTTACCGTCAGTAAGTGTAAGCTCAAAATCGGGAGCAATGTCGCCCACTTTTACAATATATCCTCTTTCGTCGGCAGCAACCTTCTGCTTTGTCGGCTCATTCTTTTGCTGAGCACTTACCCGAGTAATTCCTATGCCTATCAGCATAAGACAAAACAAAAACTTATACACTTTATTCATCTATTTTATAATTATTCTGATTAAACAAAATTATAAAACAAAGATAAGAACTTATAATGAATCGAACGGCAATAGTAGTCTATTTTAGCAATATTTTTTCTTCTGCCTTTAATGTAAAAGCAGTAACAACACTCCAATAATAAAAAGCGGAATCACTACAAATAGGATTTTCCTTTCCATAAGCTCTCTTACAAATTAATTTATTAGTTCTAATTGAAAGACGGCGCAAGTTAGACAAAAAGCTAAAGAGCCACAAATCAATTAACAAAACATACTTTCGTTTAGTAATAATAAATAAAGAGAGTTATATAACTGATTATAAGTTACATAATTTAGCTTAAATCTTATTCAACTAAAGTTATCTATCACTATAATAACGAAAAAAAGGTCCTTAATTCAAACAACTTAAAGCTTCTGAATTAAGGACTTTCTCCTATTCTAGTTCTCTATAATGCTATTTCTTTAAAGCATCTTTAAGTTTACAATTTTTCAGTTCGCGGATACCTTCAGCAACAGCTTGAGCATTTAATATTGCTCCGGCTTTCGATGTATGGGTATGATCACCGTAGTATAACAACTGAATGGCATCTTTTCCCATTTTGTCTAGTTTATCAGCCGCAAGCTTATTCAAATCAATATAGAGAACTTTTTCCATTGCAGCAGCTTCCTTGGTCCAAAGTCCGAAACCGTCATTATTTCTTATAACAGCTACACTATCTTTAGTTGTAAACATGTTACGAGGAATGTGTGATAATAAAATCGGAGTTGCTTTTTTAGCTTTAACATCTTTCGCATATTTACGCATATACCAACCAAAAGAATTAACAGTTTCTTTCTTTCCGGTAGTTTCCATCACAACAATAGTGTCATTGTCACCATTACCTTTAAGTGAGGCACGGGCGCGACCCATATTGAGCGTGCCACTATCATTATGTCCAAACTGTACCAATACATAATCTCCGGGTTTTACTGCCGAAAGCACTTTGTCCCAAAGTCCTTCAGTAATGAATGTGCGGCTACTACGTCCACCCAATGCATGGTTCTCAACCGATACTTTTGTTGTATCAACCATGTCACTAAAAAAATGTCCCCAACCCCACTGGTGGTTACTGCCGTCATCTTTTCCGTTCTTCACTGTAGAATCACCTATTATAAAAACAACAGGACGCCCCTTCTTTCTAGATTTCCCAGCAGTTCCGCGGTTTGCTTTCAAAGGATCGGCACCTGATTTAAGACCTAACAAGTCTTCACCTGTAATTTGTTTCTGGAGATTTTGTTTTTTAACAGCGTCTTGTGCTGAAACAGACATTGCCAGCAATATGAACGCTACAAAAAAACTCAATTTTAAAATTTTCATTTCTTTTCGAATTTTAAATACATTTCCTGCAAAAATCCGAAATAATGACCGTTCCAGGAATAGAGATATGTACATTTATATTAAAAAACATACATATTAGCTGTAATTTTGGACTAATAAATTGATGAACAGTAAGCGGGGCTCACTCTATTGGTTTGAAAACATCACATAATTGCCCACTCTCTTTAGCAATTCTTTTATTATTTAATCTGTCACTTTTACCAGCCTGTTGCCTGGTTCCATATAATACCAGTCTTTATCAAGATAAACACTCTCTTCATTATTCAGACTAATAAAAGGAACAAGCCTATTTTTAAAATTTCTCAATGAATCCGATTCCCCTTCAACCATATACCGACCATTCAGGGCAATCATTTTGGTATAAAAGACCTTATTCACATCATCAAAAAACATCTTCACAGAATCTTCCCTTTCAAAATTGTTTTGCTTATCAGCTTTCGAGCTTTCCATTTCATGTTCAACAGCAGTGAGAAGAAAGCCTCTTCCCTGATTTTCCAGGCTAATTAATTTAAGAGTATATAACCCGCATTCGTCAGATTGTTTTAAAGACTCATCCTCATTTGCTTTTAAATCTCCAATATTATGACTCATTGTTGAAACAATATCCAAAGCGTTGTGCAATTTACCGTCGGCAACACAGACCAATGTAGTCTTCCTCAGCTTAATATCACTTCCTCCTCTGACTTTATAGTGAATCACAATAAACCTATTGTTCAGCACCTTCATTTCGTCATCTAATCCTTTGCAATTATTAAGACAGAGCATTTCCTTCGAGTTCAGCTTCAAGATAATTTTTTCGTTCACATCATCCAGTTCCAAATTAACTCTGACCGATTCGCCTGACAAAGAATTCAGTTCAAAGCTCATATCTTCTTTTTCCTGTGACATGGCCTTTCCCGGAACAAAAGATAGAATGATCATTGTGAATAAAATACAGATGTTTTTCATATTCATTTTATGGTTAATTTCTAATGTAAAGAATAGTATATTCTCTTAAATTAGAAGCAGTAAATTCAGATACAATTACAGCCTCCATTAGAACATAGACACTCACCACAAAGATAATATTTACTTGAGAATACAAACCTTCTAATAGTAAAAAAAATAATTATCCTGTTGACATTAAAGTCTAAACAAAGATCTCAGTGCCCCTAAAATGCGTTCATGTTAAAATAGTTAATTTTTATTAATATTAAAATCTATCAATCGTTAATTTGCTATCTTTCAATCCACAAATTTCCTAATATTATGTTGAACTTTTAAATTCTTGAAATTATGAAAAAACTAGTTTTATTCGTTGCTTTCGTATTAATTGCAGGTTTTGGAGCAAATGCTCAAGGTACAACTAAAAAAGCAGAGGTTAAAAAAGAAGCTACAACTGCTGTAAAAGCTCAAAAGAAGGGTGCTAAAGAAGAAGTGAAAGTTACTAAGAAAGATGCTAAGGCAGAAATGAAAGGTGACAAGAAATGTACTAAACCAGAGATGAAAGCTGGTAAAAAAGAGGCAAAACCGGAAGTAAAACCCGATAAAAGCAAAAAAGCAAAATAGATCTATATCATTTTTTATTTATAGTAATCTTTTTTACAGTGGAAAAATGGTGTAAAAAAAATACAGTCAAAATAAAATGGTTACTTCTATCAAAAAATCATTAAGCCAGCCAATAGCTTTTAAAAGCAATGGTTGGCTTTTTTACTTACTTAATAGTTTAACATACGCTAATAATTAGCATATTTACTTAGTAAACAATACTACTATTATGGACGAATCTTTTTCATAAATTCGGGTAAAGGCTTATGTTAAGGCAAATTTGGCACAACTTTATAATCCCGGAATATGTACCATAAAAACACAATTCAAAGATTAACTGTGTGATTATTAACTCCTCAAACAGACTAATAACATATAAATCAGAAAAGTAGCTTTTACCTTTATATCTAATATATTTTAATTATGAATAGAAAATTATTTTCTTTGATTGCAATTACCTTAATGAGTGTAACTGCAATGGCACAACAGGCATTGTGGGGTGGTCAAAATATTGTTTCACCCGAGATAAATCCTGATCACACTGTTACGTTTCGCTATAATGCCATTCATGCTGATTCCGTGGAGATAACTGGTGATTTTCTTCCACCGACAAAAACAAATACGCCTTATGGCACTTTTGATACACCAACAAAAGTCAGCATGAGCAAAGATGAAAAAGGTATCTGGTCTTTCACATCCAGCATTCTTTCTCCAGAGCTATACAGTTATTCTTTTATAGTTAACGGAATTTCAGTAACCGATCCTAATAATGTGTATCTGAATCGCGATGTTGCCTCGATAACAAACATACTTATTATTAAGGGAGAGCAAGGTTCCAAAGGGGATTTATACAGTGTGAATAATGTTCCTCACGGAACAGTTTCACGCGTATGGTACAACAGTCCTACACTGAAAATGCAGCGTAGAATGACCATTTACACTCCCGCCGGCTATGAAACAAGTGGCAAGAAATATCCTGTTCTTTACCTCCTTCATGGAGCAGGTGGTGATGAAGAGGCATGGATTGCTTTGGGGCGTTCGGCACAGATTATGGACAACCTGATAGCCATGAATAAGGCAGTGCCCATGATTGTGGTAATGACGAACGGTAACCCTACAAAACAAGCTGCCCCAGGTGAAGCTGCTGAAGGTATGTACAGACCATCAATGAACATATACAGTCAGAAACCTGTTAATTCAATGGAAGAGAGTTTTCCTGATGTTATGAATTATGTCGAGAAAAACTATCGCACAATCAATGATAAAGCTCATCGTGCTATCTGCGGTCTGTCAATGGGTGGCGGTCATTCTTTGACTATCTCCAAAAAATATCCTGATAAATTTGATTATGTAGGTCTTTTCTCTGCTGCTACACTAATGACCTACAACAAAAATATTTCGGAAGCTGAAAAGACCGTTCTAATGACTCAGACAGAAAAAGAACTGGCTGCACAATTCAAGATTGCTCCTAAATTGTATTGGATAGGTATTGGTAACTCTGACTTCCTGTATAAGGACAATCAGGAATGGCGGAAGTTACTTGACTCCAAGGGTTATAAATATGAGTATGTAGAAACTGACGGTGGACATATCTGGCGCAATTGGCGTATTTATTTATCTGTTTTTGCACCGAAGCTTTTTAAATAAGCACTTGTAGAATGGTCTCATAAGAGGCTAAGTTAAAAACCCGCTGGCTGAATAAATAGATATTAATTTATTCAGCCAGCGGGTTTAATAATATAAAGAGGAATATTTATATTAACTTTGTACCAATGCTATAGATTACAGTATTTTCACCATGCCCAAAAGAAGAAACTCATCTATTGTAATAATTAATCAAAAGATGAGAGTTGGCATATAGGATAAGCAACACTATACGGAGAATATACTAAAGCAAAATTTCTATATTTTAAACGAGAATCAGACATAAGAAATGAAATCATTTAAATTTTTCTTCCTGACTGCATTGGCTTTGTCATCTTTGACAACAAATGCCCAGACTACAAAAGAAAGAATTACTTCTAAAAAAGCAAAAACTACAGTAAAAAAAGTAACTGTCAGTCAGGTATCTTTTAGCGAAGTGTTTCAAAATATAGAGACTGCAAATAACTATCTGAACAATGGTGGAGATCCTAATGTAAAACAGAACGGGGAAACGGCTTTGGTTTCTTGCATACGTGCGCATCAACCAGAAATAGCTAAACTGCTGATTAATACTAAGGGAATAAATGTCAATGAATTGAGTGACTATCACGATACATGCGCCACTACAAGGACTGCCATTATTGCTGCTATAGAGTATCCCGAAATTATTAAACTTCTTATCAATGAGGGGGCCAATCCAAACTTCCAAGAAGTGGTTCATGCAGAAACGACTTCTGCCCAAGGTAAATTAACAGCTCTAATGAAGGCTATAATATACGGCTATCATGAATCGGCAAGAATTCTGATTGAGAATGGGGCTAAGCTGGACATACAGGATGCATGCGGCAACACAGCTTTAATGCATGCAGCCAATCGTTTACGTGTGAATGGTAAAGAGGTCGGCGAGAATAAGGAAGATACAAAGCTTCTGGTTGAAAATGGTGCAAACCTGAATACACAGAATTTAGAGGGTATGACGGCTTTAATGATAACGGCATCGAAAGGATTGCCCGAAACGGCTAAAATACTTATAAGCAAGAAGGCTGATATTGAAATGCCATCAGCCAAATACGGACCTACCGCTTTGCAGTTGGCCATCATTCATGGACAAACCGATATGGCAAAACTGCTTCTGAAGAGTGGTGCCAAAGCAGATGGTCTTAGTAAATACGGGGAAACTCCTTTGATGCAGGCAGCGCAATACACAAATCTTGAAATGGTACAGCTCCTGATTGACAAGGGTGCAAATACCAACTCTCAGAGTTCCACGGGGCAAACTCCTCTAATGTGTGCAGCCAACTCTGACGTTAAGGAGAAGGACAACGAGAGCATAAAGATTATAAACCTGCTTATTAAAAAGGGGGCAATAATAAATGCGCAAGATCAGATGGGGAACTCACCCTTGTCATTAGCTTGCCTAAAATCTACAAAACGAGTTCTGACTCTGCTTGATAAAGGTGCTAATATTGATCTGCCTCTCAACACCGGAGAGACTCCTTTAATTAAGGCTACTTTGAACGCAAGACCGGATATCGTTAAAACACTTCTTGATAAAGGGGCAAAAACAGATGCGCAGGACGCAAACGGAAAAACAGCTTTAATGCATGCAGCGGCGGCAAAAGATGTAACCTCTGAAAATTATTCTAAGTATACTGAAATAGTGAATCTGCTTCTTGATAAGGGTACCCAACTGGAAACACAGGATAAAGAGGGCAACACTGCATTATACTGGGCACAGCAATATAACCGCAAAGAGTCTGCCGATTTGCTTCTTGCCAAAGGTGCAAACCCAGCCAAAAAGTATGTGAGTAAGCTTACCATAGCCGAAGGAAAAAAAATCTCTTCAAGAAAAAAGTAACAAGCATTTTAAGACAGGCTTAAAGAGAAATAAAAATAGCTATAGAGGGAGAGTTAATTCCAGTTCTCTCCTATTTTTCTCTTACCGCTTTAATCTTATGTTCCATTTGGTCACTTTTACCAGGCTTATTATCAAACGTAGCAGTACAATATATACGATTAGTATCCTGCTCTAATATAGCATTCGCTTTAGAGATGACCGATAAGCATTGATCCATCGTTTCACATTCTACAATAGTACCCATTGATGTAAGCTGGCTTTTATAGGGCAAAGCGTCTATCATCTCCACTACTTTCTTTACGTATTGACTCACATGTTCCCCTTTATCAATTGGGAAGATGGCAAAATTCATAATTACAGACATAGCTATTGTTTTTTATTCCAGACAAAGATAAGAAAAACATAACGCTAATAATTATTTCAAATACAATTAACCGACTAATTTTAATAGAAAACAATTCATTTTTATGCTTCTTACTTGTATATGCAATTCTTTATTTATACATTGCCTGCGTATCCATCTTTAATTATATGAATAAAACAGCAATATCAATACTCCTTTCTACAACGATTATGTTAAGCTGCACTCTTACCGGGTGCTTTGAGAAAATAAAATCGAAAGCCAATGAAAGAAAAACAGAAAAAACAAAAATTGATATACCCGGAAAAGAAGGAATAAACATTGATACAGTTGCCTACAATAAGAAATTAAAAGCATTGGCCAATGGAGACACTACCGGAAGATGGCCCGTAAAGCATCAGCCTTACCCCATGAAAGGGGCTATCCTGCCTTTCAAAAGGATTGTGGCATATTATGGCAATCTCTATTCAAAGAGGATGGGTATTCTGGGTGAATATCCACCAAAAGAATTATGGAAAAGATTAAGGGCCGAAGTTAAGGCTTGGGAACAAGCCGATCCATCTACTCCGGTGCAGCCTGCCATTCATTACATTGCCGTAGTGGCGCAGGGATATCCCTTGAAAGACGGGAAGTACCGTACACGCATGCCCAAATGCCAGATAGATTCTGCTTTATCTATTGCCCGAATGGGAAACGCCATTGTCTTTTTAGACGTTCAGGTGGCACTGAGCAATGTGAGAGATGAAGTTCCCTTATTGGAGAAATATCTTAAAATGCCTCACGTGCATTTGGCTATTGACCCTGAGTTTTCAATGAAGGATGGCAGTAGACCGGGAACAAAGATAGGATCATACGAAGCTAGTGACATTAATTATTGCTCGGATTACCTGGCAAAGCTGGTCAGGGAGAATAAGCTACCTCCTAAAATATTTATCGTACATCGTTTTACGCAACGGATGGTTAAAAACTACAATAAAATTGTGTTGCACCCTGAAGTGCAGATTGTGATGAACATGGATGGCTGGGGCGGACCTATGCTGAAGTATGATTCTTATCGTGCTTACATTTATAGGGAACCGGTGCAGTTTACCGGATTTAAGCTGTTTTACAAAAATGATTTGAAACCAGCCCCTCACCGCATGCTTACTCCGCCTGAGCTGATTAAGCTGAAACCACAGCCCATCTATATTCAGTATCAATAATTTTGAACCAATTCATTTTTGTTTTTGTTTTGAAGATAGTAATAAGAACAATTATGAGAATATACATTGGAGTTGATCTGCCGGCCTGCGTAAAGGAATCCCTTCTTGAATCGCAGTTACAGTTAAAGAAACTGGGAGTAAAAGGTTCGTGGAAGTCGGCAAAGTATCTTCACATTACGCTGGAGTTTCTGGGAGAAGTGCTTCCTGAAACAATTCCTGTATTGGCTAAAATAGTGGATACCGTAGTTTCTGATAAAAAGGCGTTCAGGCTGAATATTGACAGAATAGGTGCCTTCCCGTCTTTTAAGAGGGCTCATACAATATGGGCAGGAATAAATGGAAGCGTGAGAAAGCTGAATCAAATTTGGAGCGATCTTCATACAGAACTGGAGAAGAACGGATTTGAATTGCAGAAGTCACCATTCAGTCCTCACATCTCTATACTCTCCCACCCTAAAGAGATGGAAACGGATATTTCTTCGTTTCAGTTAAGAAGACCGGGGAAATTTACCATATCTGAAATTATCATTTTTGAAAGCAAAGAAGTGGATGGAAAACGAATCTATCCGGATTTGTATAGGGCCAAATTAAAATTGTAACTTATACTAACCGTTACCTATACATTTTGTCAGACTAAAAAACTACATGCCGATTTATACTTAAAATGTTTGTCTTAACATATTGGAAGAGCTACATTTGTATTCTAATTATAAATTCAAGTGTATATCTAGTATGAACAAAAGAATTATATCGGCATTTATCTTAGGTGTGACTATCTATGCCAATGCTCAACAAAGCGATGGAGGCATTTCCAGTGAGATGCTGCAGAGTATCAAACAAAGTTATCAGGCTACGGCTTCAGACAAAGCTATTCGCAATGCAATAGGTGGTAGTGATATTCGCAAACTGGCATTAGACCAGGATAACCTGAAGGATATGGATACTTATTTCTCAAACAAAGTTGAATCAAAGGGAATAGCCGATCAGAAGAAATCGGGACGTTGTTGGTTGTTTACCGGACTAAATGTGATGAGATCTAAGATGATTACAAAGTATGGCTTAGGTTCGTTTGAATTCTCACAAAACTATTGCTTTTTCTGGGATCAGCTGGAAAAATCAAACCTATTTTTACAAGGTGTGATTGATACATATAAAAAGCCAATGGATGACAAGATGGTGGATTGGTTATTCAGAAATCCATTAAGTGACGGCGGACAGTTTACCGGTATATCAGACATTGTGGGAAAATATGGTTTAGTTCCAAAAGAGATTATGCCCGAAACAAACAGCAGCGAGAATACGGCTCAGATGGCAAACCTTCTAGGCCTGAAGCTTCGCGAATACGGATTGCAATTGCGTGAAGAGGCTGCCAAAGGAGCAAAACCGGCTGCATTGAAAAAAAGTAAGACTGAAATGTTGAGTACAATTTACCGCATGCTGGTTCTTAACCTGGGAGTCCCTCCTACTGAATTTACATGGACCAGAAAAGATGCAAAAGGAAATCCTATAAACACAAAACAATATACCCCGTTATCATTCTTCAATGAATACGTAAATAAAGATCTCACCAACAACTATGTAATGTTGATGAATGATCCAAGCCGTGAGTTCTATAAAAGCTATGAGATTGATTTCGATCGCCACCGCTACGATGGTAAGAACTGGACGTATGTGAATCTTCCTATTGAGGACATTAAGGAGATGGCTATTAAATCTGTAAAAGATAGCACAATGATGTATTTCTCCTGCGATGTAGGCAAGTTCCTTAATTCTGATCGTGGATTGCTTGACATAAACAATTACGATTATGCTTCATTGATGGGCACCAACTTTGGCATGAATAAAAAGCAACGCATTCAAAGTTTTGCGAGTAGTTCTTCTCACGCGATGACGCTGATGGCTGTTGATCTTGATAAAGATGGCAAACCAAAGAAATGGATGGTTGAGAATAGCTGGGGAGCAACAGCCGGTTACCAAGGTCACTTAATAATGACCGATGAATGGTTCAATGAATACATGTTCCGTTTGGTTGTAGAAAAGAAATTTGTACCAACAAAGGTATTGGACATTCTGAAACAAAAGCCAATTCGTCTTCCTGCATGGGATCCTATGTTTGCTGACGAGGAATAAAAACCATAACGATTGATGAATAAATAGAGGTTATCTTAATCTTATATGGATTAGGACAGCCTCTATTTCATTTCTGATAAGAATAGTAAATCTACTCAAAAACATTGGTTATAAGTAAAACACCACCAAGTCTTTCATAAATATCCGACGGGGTTTATTCTTCTCTCACGAGAGGTTTATTATTTTTCAGGAATGAATGAATCTAGTGATATTAAAAAGAGCAGCCCGGAGTATAGCGGAACTCCGGTTTACTTTTTAAAAAGTTATTAGACTAGTTTGTGTATCCTTGTACAAAAGAATGCATTCTTCTGTACAAAACAATTAATTCTTTTGTACAGAAGAATGATTTATTTTGTACAAGATCACATCAACTTCCCGCCTGAGATATAAAAAATTATTCGGGAGTTAGGATAAACTTCCGTCGCATCATTTCGGAAAGCCAGAGTGGTAGGTTGAAACTTTACAGAAACACTACATAAATTTTTAATTTTGTGAAAATACTCTAGCAGTCTAGCGGTAGGTAGTTAAGTTACTGTATATATGAATTATATAGGTGCTAGACATCTTTGAATTACTCTAGCGGTGCTCTAGCACTCTAGCACCCTTGTCTCGTTATGACTTGGGTTGACTATGCTTATAATTAAGGCTCATACCGAAAACCTGTGGGGAATATCTTTTAATTTTATATCTTTGCCCATAAAAAAGATATACACGATGAGTTACGATGATTTACTCCGCTTTATCCTTCCTGATGGTCTGTTTGATTACTTTGAGTTGGTTGACTTTAAACCAGGTGATGAAAAAGTCCATATCCACTTTGATGAACAGAATATTCTTCCAGAAGAATATTCCACTGATAAGTTAGAAAGCAAAGGTTTTTATGAAGAGATAAAGATGTATGATTTTCCGATTCGTGGTCGTAGCTGCATTCTTCATATTCGTCGTCGTCGCTGGTATAATCATACCCAGGAAAAGTTAGTAACCCGCAATTGGGAATTAGTTGCTCAAGGTACGCGAATCAGTGAAGAATTCGCGTCTTTTTTAAAAGCTATGGATCGACTCTCACGCCATTAGCATTGCTTCCTTAGCTATCCATTATGGCCTTGATGAGAAACAATTAGAGGCTCAGTACAAGAATCATCTTAGCAATTTTAAGTCTTGGAATCAATAAGAACATGCTCATGACTGGGTATTGTTTCCTGAGAATATTGGTTCTCAAATTAGTATTGATGAGACATCGCTCTCACAAGGAGAGCTTTACACTATTGTAACCAATAAATCCGGCAAGGGGCGTAAGGGTAGTCTGATAGCTATGGTTAAGGGAACTGATGTTGAAACTGTTTGTGCTGTACTTATGCGTCTATCCCGACGTATTCGCTGGAAAGTTCGGGAAGTTACATTGGATATGGCTTCTAATATGGAGAAAATAATACATCGTTGCTTTCCCCCTGCCAGGCAAGTGACAGACCGTTTTCATGTTCAAAAGCTGGCTTATGAAGCAGTACAGGAGATGCGAATAAAACATCGTTGGAATGCTATAGATAATGAATCCAATGCACTGGCCTTAGCTAAAGCAAAGGGAGAATCTTTCAGACAAGTAATTTTCGAAAATGGAGATACTTGTAAGCAGTTGCTGGCAAGAAGTCGTTATTTACTCTTTAAAAAAGAATCTTTGTGGGGACCTTCACAAAGAACCAGGGCTGCTATTTTGTTTAGGGAATATCCAGATATAAAGAAAGCCTACTACCTCTCACAACAATTAGGGCTTATCTATCATCAGTGTTATCAGAAAGAGGTGGCGTTAACAAGGTTGGCAAGGTGGTATGACCAAGTAGATAATTCCGGCTTCTTATCTTTTGGGACTGTAGCAAGGTCTATTCAAACACACTATGCTAATATTATAAACTATTTTGAGAATCGAGCTACGAATGCTTCGGCTGAATCATTCAATGCAAAGATTAAAGCTTTTAGAACCGCACTAAGAGGTGTAAGAGATATAAAATTCTTTATATTTAGAATATGCAATATTTTTGCTTAAAATATAAATCCCACAGGTTTTCGGTATGATCCCGAATACTTCGGTATGAGCCAATTTTCAAGAATGAACCATACCAATAAAAAAAGGCCTTGAATTTACCATTCAAGACCTTTTGCTTTCTAGGGGTGGAGGATGGGTTTCGAACCCACGACCTTCGGAACCACAATCCGACGCTCTAACCAGCTGAGCTACATCCACCATGTTTATTTCCTAATGCGGTGCAAAGATAGGCATAATATTTAATTCTCCAAACTTTTGCTATAAAAAAATTATCAAAAAGCATATTCTTTAATTTCCTTATTATGCGTGGCAAAGAGCATTCTGGAGTCTTTCACAAAGAGTTTCAGTCGGTTAGCTGCCCAGAAAGGAAGTTCTTCGCGAGGGCTGGACGCCGGAATTATTTTATAATTTTTCTCGCCACTGTGCTTCGGTCGGGAGGTCCACACCAAACTATAACCACACTTTTCTACCCGCACCGTGGTATCCTTGCATATCTCCATTTTAAACATAACTCCGCCATCTGTTTTCATCTCAGACATATCTGAAAGATAATTGCCCAATGAGTATACTAATATATGCCGTTGTTTATTAATGCGATCATAACGCATCTCCATAGGCTGGACCACATGCGGATGAGAACCTATAACATGATTTACACCGTGAGCAAATAACCAGTTAGCCAGATCTGTCTGCTCTGCATCGGGAGCCGACTGATATTCCGTACCCCAATGCATACAGGCTATAATAACATCAGGATTCTTTGCGCGAGCTTTCTTTATGTCGCGTAATATCTCATTCCTATCAATATAGTTCACCACATTGGGCTTACAGACCTTTAAACAGTTTGTTCCATAGGTATAGTTAAGCAAAGCAATGCGAAAACCATTCTTTTGTATAAGCAAAGGATTTTTACTTTCCCGTTCTTCAGTATTGAGGTATGTACCTACGTGGGGCACTTTCAAAGAATCGAGTACATGGATAGTTCGTTCAAGGCCTGCACGGCCTCTGTCAAGGCAATGATTGTTTGCCAGTGTCATCACATCAAAGCCTGCATCTTTTATGGCATACATGTATTCATCGGGAGCACTGAATCCGGGATATCCCCCGTAAGGCTCGCCACCCAATGTTACTTCCAAATTACCTATAGCCACATCGGCCTTACTCACCTCCTCCTTTACCTGACTAAAGCAATCCTGATAATCATATCCACTATCAGTAGCTGCAGCATCAATCTGCTTCTGATGCTGCATAAAGTCGCCTGCAAATAAAAGAGTGATCCTTTTGGTAGCCACTGTATCCCTGGAATCAGCAGTCTCCTTCTTATGGAAAGGGGAGCTACATGAAAAAGAGAAAACAACAGTCACCAAAAGGATCAGATGTTTCATTGAAGAAATGTTATTTATATATTTCTTTCTTTCCTGCCAATAAAGTATTTCTCATCAGAGAAACAATAGTCATAGGTCCTACTCCACCTGGAACGGGAGTAATAAATGAACATTTAGGAGCCACTTCATCAAAGAGAACATCTCCTGTTAGTTTGAATCCTGACTTCGTTTTGTCTGAAGGAACACGTGTTGTACCTACGTCTATTACTACCGCACCTTCTTTTACCATCTCTGCTTTTAAGAAGTTGGGTTGTCCCAGTGCTGCTATGATAATATCAGCTTCCTGACATTCTTTAACCAAGTCTTTTGAACGGCTGTGGCATACAGTTACTGTAGCATCGCCCGGATATGCTTTCTGCATCATCAGAGAGGCCATTGGCTTGCCTACAATATTACTACGTCCCAACACTACACATTTCTTTCCACTAGTTTCAATCTTATAACGTTTCAACAGTTCAAGAATACCATTAGGAGTAGCTGATACATAGCAAGGCAGACCAATAGACATACGACCTACGTTAATTGGGTGGAATCCATCCACATCTTTGCGATAGTCAATTGCTTCAATGACTTTCTGCTCAGAGATATGTTTGGGTAAAGGCAACTGAACGATGAATCCGTCTACATCAGCATCTTCATTCAACTCTTTCACTTTGTTCAGCAACACTTCTTCTGTAACATCCGATTCAAAACGAACCAGAGAAGATTTGAAACCACAAACCTCACAAGCTTTCACTTTGGCTGCAACATAAGTTTCACTTCCTCCGTCGTGTCCAACAAGGATAGCGGCCAAATGAGGACGCTTACCGCCTTTTGCAATTATCTCTGCAACTTCAGCAGCTATTTCCTGCTTTACTTGTTCCGATATTGCTTTTCCATCAATTAATTGCATATTCTTAATGTATTTATTTTCTCATTTTAGGCATCATCTTGCCCATCTTTGTACTGGTAACCATCTTCATCATCTTACGAGTCTGGTCAAACTGCTTCATCAGTCGGTTCACTTCCTGAATGTTTGTTCCGCTACCCTTAGCAATACGGGTACGACGTGATCCGTTAATAATCTCCGGATTTGATCTTTCAGCAGGAGTCATTGAGTGGATAATTGCTTCAATGCTCTTGAAAGCGTTATCATCAATATCAACATCTTTAATTGCTTTTCCCACACCTGGAATCATAGATGCAAGATCTTTCAGGTTACCCATCTTCTTAATCTGAGCAATCTGGCTTAGGAAGTCGTTAAAATCGAACTGATTCTTTGATATTTTCTTTTGAAGACGTTTAGCCTCTTCTTCATCGTATTGTTCCTGAGCACGTTCTACCAACGAAACGATATCACCCATTCCCAGAATACGGTCGGACATACGTGCTGGGTGGAACTGATCTATAGCTTCCATCTTTTCACCTGTACCCACAAACTTAATTGGCTTGTTCACTACTGAGCGGATAGAAAGAGCGGCACCACCACGAGTATCACCATCTAATTTAGTAAGTACCACACCGTTGAAGTCTAAACGGTCATTGAATTCTTTAGCAGTATTTACAGCATCCTGACCAGTCATAGAATCGACCACGAACAAGATTTCTTCCGGTTTGATAGCAGCCTTGATAGCAGCAATCTCGTTCATCATCTGTTCATCAATAGCCAAACGTCCGGCTGTATCGACAATTACCAGATCATATCCTTTTGAGCGCGCTTCAATAATTGCATTCTGGGCAATCTTAACAGGATCTTTACTGTCTATTTCACTGTATACAGGAACTCCTATTTGTTCTCCCAACACGTGCAACTGTTCGATAGCCGCAGGACGGTAAACATCACAGGCAACCAACATAGGATTCTTGCCGCGTTTGTTTTTCAGCATCATTGCAAGCTTACCAGAGAAGGTTGTTTTACCGGAACCTTGCAAACCAGACATCAGGATTACAGCGGGAGTGCCTTTAATATTTACATCTACAGTTTCACCACCCATCAGTTCGGTAAGTTCATCGTGAACAATCTTCACCATCAACTGGCTTGGTTTCACTGCTGTAAGCACATTCTGTCCCAAAGCCTTATCCTTAACTGTATCTGTAAAAGTTTTAGCAACTTTATAGTTCACATCGGCATCTAAGAGGGCTTTACGCACATCTTTCAGAGTTTCCGCCACATTGATCTCGGTGATTTTTCCTTCACCTTTCAGAATCTTAAAAGACCTCTCCAGTCTTTCACTTAAATTATCGAACATATCTTATATTGTTATTATTACCTGTTTAGGGACGCAAAAATACAAAATTATTGCATATTTCAGAGCTTTTTACTCTGCCAATTTGCTTTTTTCAGATAAATAAAGCTGGTAATTAACAAGAGTACATAATAAAGTATCTCTATGCCAAAGCAAATCTCGACCGGAGCCTTGAAATAAACGGCCACCAGAAATATATATCCGGTATAAAAAACAAGCGTGAAAGCCTCTAGCATCAATGCCGAACGAGTATTTCCTGTTCCTGATATACCATTAAAATAAACATTGGATACTGATGCTACCAACATTGCTATGGAAATAACATAAACGGAGTTCACCGACTCTTTAATCAGCGCAATTTCATTGGTATATACTGATAATATCGCTTCCGGGAAAAGCGCTGCAAGTGTCACAATGGACAATACAATAAGGAAAGACAGTTTAGCTATTTTCTTCATTATCTGCATCACCTGACTAACTCCCCCAGCACCTATGGTGTTGCTTACAAGTGTATTTGTTGTGGTAGAAAGAGCATTTACTGGGATAAGCATTACCACGTAAATACTTCTTACAATATTAGCCACTGCCAGTTCTCTTTGTCCCAAACGTTCCACTGCCACAAAAAAGACGAACCATGTGCCCATGGAAAGAAAATACTGCATCATGGTAAAGCTAGAAATACTTAACACACTTATCAATAAATCAACATCAAAAGATCTGAACTGAGTTAATCCGTATTTTCTGAAATTTACTGTTATATACGTATAGACAATGAGGAACAAGACTGAAGAAGCCTCAGCAATGACCGATGCAATTGCTGCTCCCTCAATGCCCATCTTAGGAAAACCGAAATGTCCAAAAATGAGGGTATAAGCCAGTATTACATTCACTAATGCCATTACTGCTGCACTAATGGTTAGTACTCTGGTACGGGTAATACCGATATACAGCGCACGAAACATAACATTGACAAAAGCAAAAAAGAACCCATAGACACGCCAGTTAAGGAATGCCATGGTAGCATCAAAAATCTTGTCGGACGAAATCAGAAACCTCATTATGCTGGGTGCAAAAAACCGGGACAAGCTAAAAACAAAGACAGCCATTATCAATAAAAAGAAGCTTCCCTGAATCATCACAGGTCCCACATCCTTGTATCTTTGTTCACCGTTTCTGCGGGCAATGATAATTTGAGATCCGGTACTAAACCCAAAGGCAATGGTAAAAACACAAATATAAAACAGACTGCCCATAGTAGATGCTCCCAGCTCCACTTCTCCTACTCTGCCAAGGAAAGCGGTATCTGTTACACCAATTATGGTTTGTGCCAGCAGACTTAAAAAGATTGGAAAGCTGACATTTAGAATCTGTTTGTTAGTATACATTCTTTTAAGTTTGACTTTGCTCTATATAAATCTTCTGCCCAACTTTACCCAACAAAAAAAAGAGTGAAGAACACACTATTAGCATTCCTCACTCTTCCCTTTTATATATTCTTTTATTAAGAGTTCATGCTCATCAGGAATTCATCATTATCTCTGGTCTTCTCTAAGCGATCTTTCACAAAGTTCATTGCTTCAATAGGATTCATATCCGACAAGTATTTGCGTAAGATCCACATACGGTCAAGGGTTTGCTTATCAAGTAACAAGTCGTCACGACGAGTGCTTGATGCCACAATATTAACAGCTGGGAAGATACGTTTGTTGGATAGATTACGATCTAATTGCAATTCCATGTTACCTGTACCCTTGAATTCTTCAAAAATCACTTCGTCCATCTTAGAACCGGTATCAATCAATGCTGTTGCAAGGATGGTAAGTGAACCACCGTTTTCAATGTTACGAGCTGCACCAAAAAAACGTTTTGGTTTATGAAGCGCATTGGCATCCACACCACCAGAAAGCACTTTACCCGAAGCAGGAGAAACGGTATTGTAAGCACGGGCAAGACGAGTAATTGAGTCGAGCAGAATCACTACATCGTGACCACATTCTACCATACGTTTTGCTTTTTCTAATACAATGCTGGCAACCTTTACGTGACGTTCAGCAGGTTCATCGAAAGTAGAAGCAATAACCTCAGCATTTACGCTACGTGCCATGTCTGTTACTTCCTCAGGACGTTCGTCAATAAGCAACACAATCATATACACTTCTGGATGATTAGCAGCAATTGCGTTTGCAATGTCTTTCAACAGAATAGTTTTACCAGTCTTTGGCTGTGCAACGATCAAACCACGTTGTCCTTTTCCAATTGGTGAGAATAAATCTACCACCCGGGTTGATAAGTTATCGCTGTATCCGCCTTTGCAGAGCTTGAATTTTACATCCGGGAAAAGAGGAGTTAAATGTTCAAAAGGAACGCGATCACGAACAAATGCCGGGTCACGACCATTGATTTTCTCTACTTTTACAAGTGGAAAGTATTTTTCACCTTCTTTTGGAGGACGGATAGCACCATCAACCACATCACCAGTTTTCAGCCCGAACAGTTTAATCTGCGACTGAGATACATAAATATCATCCGGTGAAGAAAGGTAATTATAATCTGAAGAACGAAGGAAACCATATCCATCCTGCATAATTTCCAATACGCCTGTACCAGTTAAAATGCCATCGAATTCATAAGGTTTTTCGCGTTCAATAACTTTGCGTTCCGGAGCTTTCGAAGCTATTTCAGCTTCTCCTTCTGCAACTGCAGGACGATTAGGCTGAACACGTTGATTTGTATTTACTGGCTTGCTCTTTGGAACGTTGTGTTGCTCGTTCTCACGAAGACGAACACGTGGTCTTTGTTGCTGAGGTGCAGGAGGAACAACCTTGGTTGATTCAAATTTTCCTAAAAGCTCAGAAGGCAGTTCTACTTTTTCAGAAGGCATATCCTCAATAGGAATAAAGTCATCATCATCAGAATCGAGTGGAAGTTCCACTTCTGGTAAAAGTACTTCTTCTTTATGAGCACGTGGAGCCTCTTCTCTTTTCTCTGCTGGTGCAGGAGTTTCTTCTTTTTTCTCAGAAAGAAGAATTGGTTTTTTAATCACCTTTCTGACAACTGGTGCACTTTCTGCCTCTTTTGGTACTTCAGCCGGAGCGGCTTGTTCTACCTGAGGAGCCTGGACTGGAGTTGGAACAGGATTTACAATCGGAGTTTGAGCACTAGCCTGAACTGGGACCTGAGCATTTGCAACCTGAGCTGCATCTGGTTCAGTTTTCTTAGGAGCCGGCTTCTTTGCTTTTGGAGCTTTCTTCTTTGCAGGCTTTTCTGAAAGTTCCTTTTTTTCCTGAGCTGGTTGTTCTGTTGTTACTGGTTTTTCACTTTTTGCAGCTGCAACTGGTGCCGGTACAGCTGCAGTTGTTGTAGATTCTACTCTCTCTGCTTTGTCTTTGTTTGCGGTATAAACCTTATCAGGCGTATCCTTTTTCACAACATTAATGCGAGAACGTTTCTTCTTATCGTCGCGACGATCTTCTTTTTCTTTTTCAGCAGCCACTTTTTTAGTTGCACTTGCAATAGCCTGTTCATCAAGTATTTTGTACACAAGTTCTTCCTTCTTGAAAGATTCCGGTTTTTTGATTCCTAGTTCTTGTGCAATGGATTGTAATTCCGACAGGTTTTTGTCGTTTAATTGAATGATGTTATACATACGTATAAAATAAGTTTGTTTTAATCTATTTTTTGGCCCGACACATTAAGAAAAACACACGATTAACGAGCTTATTCATCTTTAGGTATGGACGTAAATAAAATGAGTTTTTTGGGATAAAATTGATTTTGGAGTACATTCTGGCTCACCGTCGGAGTGTCATCAAATGTTTCAACAGTTGCAAAGATACTACTTTATTTTAAATAAGTGTCAAATCAACTATATTTTTTGTATAAAAAATACATCCTATTATCAATTTAAGACAGCAAGGTGTATAAATGCAAGCTTTTAAGGGCTATTAATTTTATATTCAGACTAATTAGCTTCCTATATGAGGCCTTTTATAGGCCAGAAAACAATTTAAGGAATTATGGATAAAAACAAGCTTAAAAGAATAGGAGTAAGCTTTTCCAAATACAGTTTATCTGTCTCGTCGAATGTATTTAATTGGGTACTGTCAACATCAAGTACCCCCCACACTACCCCATCGTTTAAAAGCGGAACAACTATTTCAGACCGCGAAAGAGAACTACATGCTATATGCCCGGGGAAAGCATCCACATCGGACACTATCTGTGTACGAGCTTCTTTCCATGCAGTGCCACACACACCTCTGCCATATTTAATGCGGGTACAGGCTATCGGTCCTTGAAAAGGACCTAATACAAGATCGTCTCCTTTCACAAAATAAAAACCTACCCAAAAGAAACCAAAAGTTTCCTTTAATACAGCAACGATATTCGATAAATTAGCAATAAAATCTTCTTCGTCTTCAATTAATGCCTTTATCTGAGGAAGCAATGTTTTATACATCTCTTCCTTTGTTCCTTCTATTATTCTGATTGATTCAGCCATTTTAATCTGTTATTTTAAACAATAATTTTCTATCTCTTTCCGCTGCATTTTTTGTCCATTTACAAGGAATAAATTTCCATTGATTCAAAGCACGTGGCGAAACTGTTCCCTTTTTCTCAAACCAGTCTATCATAAGAGAACGGAAATCCTTGATTGGCGATTTTAAAATTCTACTACTGAGCGAATCCAGGGGAATGCCTGCACCAGCAGTCAGAAACCCACCTCCTCCATTAGCTCTATAAGAATTTATAGCCACTTTATACTTTTTAGCCATATCAAAAGGTTTCCCGTTTGCCAGACTTCTTATTTTCACTTTTCCCCCTATTGGTTTTGTTACATCCACCGTATAGATAATACCCGCTGCTGAATCAAAATTATAGTTGTAATTCACGAAGCTAAAGCTATTTTCATCATTCTTTTTAAGTAGTAACAGATGATCATCCGGACTTTTCATCTGATTAGTCCAGAGACCATAAGACATTTCCAGATACTTCTTTATCTCGGCTCCTGAAAGTTCAATTGTGTAAAGCCTATTCTCAAATTCATAAAGCTTAAACATATCATATATGTTTATCTCTCCTTTAGTAATCTGAGAATCAAAAGATAAGGGAGCTGTAAAAGAGATATCAGCTCCTGTTATATCCAATTGTATAGAATGTATCAGATCAACAAATGCCGATGACCCAAAGTATACGTCGCGAAGAAAAATAGTCTTATCAATTTTTCCAACAGGGTGTAAAATAAATGCTTTTGAAACTTCTATCTGATGAGCAAAGTTATCCAAATAAGCTTTATCTGAATCATAATGTCTCATTTTAACCAGCTTACCTATTGCACATTTATAAATCACCTTACCACCTTTTAATTTCACTTTCAATAGAACATCCGAAACCCTAAATCCCCCATTGGCGGGATTAATAACCAGAACAGAATCGCCGGCAACATTTACCAGCTTTTTACAATACGGCGTATGATCATGCCCCGCCATCACCACATCAAATCCAGGTACATTCTTTGCTACATCAGCAGATGCATTTTCATTAAACATTCCATTAATTTTATATGGTTCTACGCCCGAGTGGAAAAGGCCAACAACCACATCCGGATGTTCTTTTTCCCGAATTATTTTCATCCAATATCTGGCAGATATTTCCATATCTTCAAAATGCAATCCAGCCCAGGCGCTTTCAGGTACCCATGCAGGTATGGAGGGGGTTATCAAACCCAGCACAGCGATTTTTACCCCGTCAACAACAAACATTTTATAAGGCAGCAAGTAGTTACTGCCATCTTTACGCAATACATTAGCACCAAGAACAGGAGCCTTACATTGTTTGATCCAGCGATCAAAAACAGCATGACCCGTTTCCACATCGTGATTGCCCAATGCTATAGCGTCATATTTCATATAGTTCATCACATCTGCGCATAGATGAGGTGAAACTGTATCTTTATAATTATAATAATAGACCGAAGGCTGTCCTTGCAATAAATCGCCTCCATCTAAAAGCAATAAATGTTCGGGATATATCTGTCGTTGCTCATTAACGTATGAGCTTATACGGGCCATACCGCCATCAATAGATTGACGGCTTATAAAATCATAAGAAAAGAATTTACCGTGAATATCGGAAGTATGAATTAGTTTTATGCTAACCTCTTTTGGTTGTGCCAATATTGTTCCTGCGAGAAATACTATCAGTAATAAAGAGATAGTTAATCGTTTCATCTGGAGCATTTTTAAATATCGTTTTAAATATTGCATTGAATTTAAATACAAATTTAATAATTTAAAATGCATTTGCACCATAAATCAACAAAAGTACGGGTTAATTATCCTAAATTATTGAGCAATAAATTTAATTTATTGGGCAATAAACTAAAAACCATAGGCCTATAATTTTTATTTATTGCCCAATAAATCGGAAGCGATATATATATAAATAAAAACGATTACACTTTTAGAAACAACGGTACGTTTTTATAATTCAAAAAGAACAAATTGACCGGTTTATAATTTATTATAAACAACCCGTAGTGCATTTAGGCAATACATGTTTTGATGTTATTAATATTTCTATTATTTAATTTATTAATTAGCTGAATAAGAGTTAGAGCCATAATTTTCGAATGAATTCTAGTTTTAAATCCATTGAAAGACTTAGCGTAATTCCGACGAATCATAAACTGATCACATAACTGAGAGAATAACGTTTCAATTCTTTTTCTGGCTTTTCTAAAAACAATATATTGCTTAGCATACCCATGCTGATTATTTCTCATGGGAACTTCTAGTTTAATGTTGTTTTCTTCAAATAGATCCAACTGATAATTAACACTCAAATATCCTTTATCTCCCAGAATAGTACAGTCATAATGATTCTGCTTAACATCTTCGAGATAATGAATATCATGTACGGATGCTTTTGTTAAGTCGAAATCCGAGAAAACCCCATCAATAGTACATATTGCATGCAGTTTATAACCATAGTAATACATCCGTTGTGTTGCACAATAACCTTTATCAGGTGAGGTTTCAAAAGTTTCCCTACAAATGCCACCTCGTCTACTGCGACTTAATTTACAAACTTCTAAAGGCATACTATCTACTATGAAATAATCCCTGCTCGAACTAATCTGAAAAACTATTCGTTTACGCAACTGTTCTTTGAAATAAAATAATTTACGTCTTCTTCTATTATAAACGCTTCGTTCAATCCTTAAACTCAATTTATCAGGGAGAATCCTGAATAGTTGATATTCAGAGTCAATACCCATATATTCTGAGGTTAAATCAATAGCAATCAATTCGATATCTGATAACCTGGGTTTACGAATCTGATTAAGAAAATTCATTTTAGACTCTATTTGTTGCAATATCTCTAATATTTTTCCGTAATTTGCATTGAAGTTGATCATATATTTAATCGTTTGGTAGACAATTAAATATAGTCATTTATTTGATAATGAGCAACTTCTTTTCTTTTTATCCAAATGCACTACGGGTTATAAACAATATTTCTTATTTGTTTATTCACGCCCTTTTTACCACCTTTTCACTATTTTTAATACCCATCTATGACTTTAATTACAAAGCATTTAGATGCATAAATTCACCATTCCATTTACCGTACCTCTTTTTTTAGCTAAAAAGCAACTATTTTTTCACTGAATTTTCGTATCTTTGTTACTTAGAAACTTATAGCACAAAGTACAAAATGGAGTTATTTCACAAAATGATATCGTCGGCGCTCAATATTGCCTTAAAGCAGGTAAGCAGCACATTATCATTGCTTAACGATGGAGCAACGATTCCTTTCATAAGTCGTTATCGTAAAGAAGCCACCGGCGGTCTGGATGAAGTTCAGATTGGAAACATTAAGGAACAATATGATAAACTTTGCGAGTTAAAGAAGCGCAAGGATACAATACTAAGCACTATTGAAGAACAGGGGAAGCTTGCTCCCGAGCTCAAAAAAAGAATTGAAGAGAGCTGGGACAACACAGAACTGGAAGATATCTACTTGCCCTACAAGCCCAAAAGGAAAACCCGCGCCGAAGTGGCTCGTCAGAAGGGACTTGAACCCCTGGCTACCCTATTGCTTTTGCAAAGGGAAAACGATATAACTACAAAGGCCGAAGCTTTTGTGAAGGGTGAAGTTAAAGATGCAGAAGATGCCCTAAAAGGTGCTCGTGACATTATTGCAGAGCAGGTAAATGAAGATGAGCGTGCCCGTAATCAGGTGCGTAATCAGTTCAACAGACAGGCTATTATTACCGCTAAAGTGGTGAAAGGTAAGGAAGAGGAAGCTGCCAAATACCAGGATTATTTTGATTTCTCGGAGCCATTGAAGCGTTGCACTTCCCACAGACTGTTGGCTATCAGGCGGGCAGAAGCGGAAGGCTTACTGAAAGTGGACATTTCTCCCGATGATGAAGAATGTACCGAACGATTGGAACGACTGTACGTACGCAACAACAATACTTGCGGTGCACAAGTTGCAGAGGCGGTAAAGGACGGATATAAGCGTTTATTAAAACCATCTATTGAAACAGAATTCTCAGGAGTTTCCAAAGAAATGGCTGATGCTGAAGCCATCCGTGTATTTGCCGAGAATCTTCGCCAACTTCTTCTGGCTCCTCCGTTGGGGCAGAAAAGGGTGTTGGGGCTAGATCCGGGATACCGCACCGGCTGCAAACTGGTCTGTCTGGATGCGCAAGGAAACTTGCTTCACAACGAGGCCATCTATCCTCACCCACCTCAGAATGAGAAACTAATGGCTTCCAAAAAAGTAACCAAGCTTGTGGAAGCTTATGATATACAAGCCATTGCCATTGGTAATGGTACGGCAAGCCGTGAGACAGAAGCATTTGTCACTTCCCTGCGTTTTGACCGTGAAGTACAGGTATTCGTAGTAAGCGAAAACGGTGCATCTATCTACTCTGCTTCTAAAACAGCCAGGGATGAGTTTCCGGAATACGATGTTACGGTGCGTGGTGCTGTTTCCATCGGTCGCCGGCTGATGGACCCACTAGCTGAACTGGTAAAGATTGACCCAAAATCAATTGGTGTAGGGCAATATCAGCACGATGTAGACCAGGGTAAACTAAAGAAATCACTGGATCAAACAGTAGAGAACTGCGTAAACTCGGTGGGCGTAAATCTGAATACTGCCAGCACTCACCTGCTGACATATATCTCCGGCCTGGGACCACAGCTGGCTCAGAATATTGTAAACTTCCGGACGGAGAACGGAGCATTCAACTCTCGCAAGCAACTGATGAAAGTACCCCGCATGGGAGCCAAAGCTTTTGAGCAGTGTGCCGGATTCCTTCGCATTCTGCAGGCAGGCAATCCGCTCGACAACTCGGCTGTTCACCCAGAAAGCTACTACATTGTGGAACAGATGGCCAAAGATTTGAATTGCACCGTGGAAGAGTTGATTAAAAGCAAGGAACTTCGTAGCCAAATAAAGATGGAAAAATATGTATCCCCTACCGTGGGAATGCCTACGCTGAACGATATTATGCAGGAGCTCGAGAAGCCGGGAAGAGATCCCCGCTCCACCATCAAGGTATTTGAGTTCGACAAGAATGTGAAGACCATCAATGATCTGCAAGAAGGGATGGTTTTGCCGGGTATTGTAACCAACATCACTAACTTTGGCTGTTTTGTAGATGTGGGAATCAAGGAGAACGGACTAGTCCACATCTCTCAACTGGCAGATAAGTTTGTGAGCGACCCAACTGAAATTGTATCCATCCATCAGCAAGTAATGGTGCGCGTTGAGAGCGTGGATTTGGGAAGAAAGCGGGTTCAACTTAGTATGAAAGGAATTGATCAATAATAATTTAATAAATAAACACATGAAAATAAAACAATTAGGAATACTTTTTCTATTATGTCTCATCGTCTGTGGGTTATCAGCACAAACAGTAAGCAAAACTCTTTTCGTTCCTAAAGCAGGAATGCTGAAAGAACAACTCACTAAAGATGAAGCAAACAACATAACTCATCTTACACTGACCGGAAAAATCAATGCAAAGGACTTTAAACTGATGCGTGACAGCATGGCAAAGCTTGAAGTACTCGACATCTCAAACGCCAGCATCATGGGATACATGGGGAAAGAAGGTACTTATCCTAATAAATACTATGTATATCCAATGACATTCGTTCCTGCTTATGCCTTCTGCAACGGAGAAAGCGGAGCTTTTCACGGAAAGAAGACACTTAAAAAGATTCTTCTCCCTACCAACACAATAAACATTGAAGACTACGCATTTAAGAACTGCAATAACCTCACCATAGTGCAGATTAACAAAAAGACTCCTCCTAACCTCTTGAAGGGAGCAATGAACGACAGTCTGACTGCCGTATTTATCCCTGCCGGAAGCAAAGATGCATATAAAAGAAAGAATGGATGGGGAGGCTTTGCTGTACTGGAAGGCACCCCCGAGACACTCACCCTCAACCTAAACAAACCAGGCGAACTTGGAAACGAGATTATGAAAGCCGGACACCAGCCAAGCGAGCTAAACTATTTCACAATAAAAGGCAGCTTGAACGAGGACGACTTTAAGGTTATCCGCGACTATATGCCTAACCTTGTCTCTCTGGATTTATCTGAGACCTTAGTAACAGACATACCCGACTTCACCTTTACTCAAAAGAAGTACCTGATGTCCATCATCCTACCTCAGAAACTTGTAACCATTGGCGAGCGTGCCTTTAGCGGATGCATTCACCTATCGGGCGAATTATTACTTCCTCCTACAGTAAAAGCAATTAAACAAGGGGCATTTATTGACTGCGATATGCTATCTAAAGTTATTGTACAGGGAGATAAACTTTCTGTTCTTGGGAAGGATATATTCAGAGATGCCAGCAAACAGAAACTTGAGTTTAGAAAATAAAATATTTATTCTGTCTTTCTATTGACAGAATATGATATAAAAAGAAACGCTTAGACCATAAATGATCTAAGCGTTTCTTTTTATATATTGTATCGATACTTATTTGTCACCGTACATCTTCTTACGAAGTTCCTTGATATGATCAGAAGTGATGTATTCATCATAATCCATCATCTTATCAATAACTCCGTTTGGAGTCAACTCAATCACACGGTTGGCAACGGTTTCAATGAACTCGTGGTCATGTGAAGAGAAAAGAACATTTCCTTTGTAAGTCTTCAGGTTATTATTGAAAGCCTGAATAGATTCCAAATCCAAGTGATTGGTTGGTGTATCAAGAATCAGGCAGTTTGCATTCTTCAACTGCATACGTGCAATCATGCAACGCATCTTCTCACCTCCTGAAAGAACGCTTACTTTCTTAAGAACTTCCTCACCCGAGAAGAGCATACGCCCCAGATAGCCTTTCATGAACACTTCATTTCCTTCTCCATACTGGCCAAGCCAGTCTACCAGGTTAAGGTCCGAGTTAAAGTATTCCGTATTATCCACAGGAAGATAAGCAGTAGTGATAGTTACACCCCAGTCATAATGTCCGGCATCAGCTTTGAGATTTCCATTGATAATCTCAAAGAATGCAGTCATGGCACGAGGATTGCGTGAAAGAAATACTATCTTATCTTCTTTTTCTACATTAAAGTTAATATCATTGAACAACACTACGCCTTCGTCTGTCTTTTTACTTAAGCCAGAGATTTCGAGAATACGGTTACCCGATTCGCGTTCAGGAGTGAAAATAATTCCCGGATACTTACGTGAAGAAGGTTTAATTTCATCCACATTAAGTTTCTCCAACATCTTCTTACGACTTGTTGTCTGCTTACTTTTTGACACATTGGCACTAAAGCGGCGGATAAATTCTTCAAGTTCTTTCTTCTTCTCTTCAGCTTTTGCTTTCTGGTTTTGTTGCTGACGAAGAGCCAGCTGGCTGGATTCGTACCAGAAACTATAGTTACCGGCAAAGGTATTAATCTTGCCGTAGTCAATATCAACAGTATGTGTGGAAACAGAATCAAGGAAGTGACGGTCATGGCTCACAACCAGCACAGTATGTTCAAAATTGGAAAGATATTCTTCCAACCAAGTTACTGTTTCCATATCAAGGTCATTGGTAGGTTCATCGAGCAACAAGTTATCTGGATTACCGTAAAGAGCCTGCGCCAACATTACACGAACCTTTTCCTTACCACTAAGTTCACCCATCAAGGTAAAGTGTTTGTCTTCCTTTACCCCTAATCCGCTTAAAAGCACAGCCGCGTCATTCTCGGCATTCCAGCCATCAAGTTCAGCAAATCTCTCTTCCAGCTCAGATACTTTCAATCCATCTTCATCTGTAAAGTCCTCTTTAGAATAAAGGACCTCCCTTTGTTTCATTATGTCCCAAAGAACAGTATGTCCCATCATCACGGTATCCATAACTGTATAGCTATCCCACTTAAAGTGGTCCTGACTTAAAACGGAAAGTCGTTCTCCCGGTCCTAACGCAATTGAGCCGGTAGTTGGGTCTAAATCACCATAAATTGTGCGAAGGAAAGTAGATTTACCCGCACCGTTGGCACCGATAATACCGTAGCAATTACCATTCGTAAACTTGAGATTCACGTCATTGAACAATATTCTCTTACCAAACTGAACTGAAACGTTCGAAACTGTAATCATTATTTTTTATACCTTATTTTATTAAACGGGCACAAAGGTAGACATTTAAAATGAATAATTTCGCCAATCTGTCAGATAGTTATCTTTTGGTTATTCATTATTCACTAAAAAGCAGTACTTTTGCGCAACATTTTGTCTAAACAACAATCTTGGCAAAGATTTTGTAGTTCAGCTTTCAGGCAAAACCTTATACAGACAGTATGATAAAATCATTTTGGAAGAATAAAAAGAAAACATATATGGATCCAAAGAAAAAAGAAACAAGCAAAAAAGAAGAAGAATTGGTAGATAACATTCAGGAAGCAGCTCAGGAAAATTGCGAGACTGCTCAGGAGAATGAAACAACTCAGGAAACTCCTTCTCAGGAAGAGGAAGTGCTGACTCCGGAACAGGCGCTCACTAAACAATTGGAAGAAGCAAATGCTAAGATAGAAGATCAAAACGATAAATACCTGCGTCTTTCAGCTGAGTTTGATAACTATCGCAAACGCACTATGAAGGAGAAAGCCGAACTGATAAAGAATGGCGGAGAAAAGAGCATTAGTAGTATTCTTCCTGTAATTGATGATATGGAGAGAGCTGTGAAAATGATGGAAACATCCACTGATGTTGCTGCTGTTCGTGAAGGAATGGAACTTATCTTTAATAAGTTTGTCAGCATACTAGGACAAAACGGCGTGCAGGCTATCGAATCAAAAGAGTGCGACTTCAATACTGACTTCCATGAAGCAATTGCCACAATCCCCGCTCCTGCTGAAGAACTTAAAGGAAAGATTCTTGATTGTGTGCAAACTGGTTATTTACTCAATGGAAAAGTAATTCGTCATGCCAAAGTTGTAGTAGGCGAATAATAAAATAAAGGATAACGACAATGGCAAAAAGAGATTACTATGAAGTGCTGGGGGTTGAGAAATCGGCTACAGCCGACCAGATAAAGAAAGCTTACCGTAAGAAAGCAATTCAATTTCACCCTGATAAAAATCCTGGGAACAAGGAAGCTGAAGAACACTTTAAAGAAGCTGCAGAAGCGTATGATGTTCTGAGCAATGATGACAAACGTGCACGTTACGACCAGTTCGGACATGCCGGAATGAGCGGTGCAGCTGGAAATGGTGGCCCATTTGGCGGTGGTTTTGGCGGAGGCGCCGGTATGTCAATGGACGATATATTCTCTATGTTTGGTGATGTCTTTGGCGGACATGGTTTCGGTGGCTTTGGAGGTAGCGGAGGCTTTGGAGGCGGAGGCGGTCAGCAACAAAGACGTTTCCGTGGATCTGATCTTCGTGTAAAGGTTAAGCTTAACCTGAAGGAAATTTCCACCGGAGTTGAAAAGAAGTTTAAACTTAAAAAATATGTTTCTTGCTCACACTGTCACGGTACAGGTGCAGAAGGAAACTCGGGTGCAGAGACTTGTTCTACTTGTAAAGGTAGCGGCTCGGTTATACGCAACCAACAAACTATTCTGGGAACCATGCAGACACGTGTAACCTGCCCTACCTGTGGTGGTGAAGGTAAAATCATTAAAGATAAATGTAAAGTCTGCGCCGGTGAAGGTATTATGTATGGTGAAGAGGTTGTATCAGTAAACATCCCAGCTGGTGTTGCTGAAGGAATGCAATTATCTATGAGCGGAAAAGGAAATGCAGGAAAGCACAACGGAGTACCGGGCGACTTGCTTATCCAAGTGGAAGAAGAACAACATCCAGACTTGGTTCGTGACGAAAACGATTTGATTTATAACCTGCTACTTAGCTTTCCAACCGCAGCTTTAGGAGGTGCCGTTGAAATACCAACTATTGACAGCAAAGTAAAAGTGAAGATTGAGCAGGGAACACAACCCGGAAAAGTTCTTCGTCTACGCGGCAAGGGTTTACCAAGCGTAAACGGATACGGTACAGGAGATTTACTTGTAAACGTAAGTATCTACGTACCGGAATCACTCAGCAAGGATGAAAGAAGCTTACTCGAAAAGATGGAATTATCTGAGAACTTTAAGCCCAACAGCTCAGTAAAAGAAAAGATCTTCAAGAAATTTAAAAGCTTCTTCGATTAATTAAGATAGCTTTACTTATCTAGATATTATAAGCTCCTCACTTGCAACCAAAGCAAATGAGGAGCTTTTCACTTTAAGAGAGTTAGAATAAACATAAGTAATCTACATCAGGTTACTAGCTAATTCGCTAAGCATACTGCGTTCTCCTTTCACCAGATTCACATGAGCAAAGATGTTCTGACCTTTCATGCGGTCAATCATGTAGACTAATCCATTGGACTGGCTATCCAGATAAGGTTGATCTATCTGTTGGATATCTCCGGTAAAGATCATCTTTGTGCCTTCGCCGGCACGGGTGATGATGGTTTTTATCTCGTGTGGAGTGAGGTTCTGAGCCTCATCGATGATGCAATAAGTTTCCGAAAGGCTTCGTCCGCGGATAAAGGCCAGAGCTTCTATAACCAGCTGGCCACTCTTTTGCATATCGTCCAATCGCTTCACTTCGGCAGAATTAGGAGCAAACTGATGCTTGATGACGTTCAGGTTATCAAACAGAGGTTGCATATAGGGCGCTACTTTTGCTGCTGCATCTCCGGGAAGGAAACCGAGGTCTTTATTGGAAAGTGCCACAATGGGGCGAGCCAGCAAAATCTGTTTATACTCGGTTAGTTTACTTAATGCTGCTGCCAGTGCCAGCAATGTTTTACCTGTTCCGGCCTTTCCTGTCAGAGCCACGAGCTTGATGTCGGGATCGTTCAGAATTTCGAATGCAAAGCTCTGCTCGGCGTTACGTGGTTCAATGCCGTAATTCTTCCCTTTTTGCACCCTATGTACTGTGTGAGTAAAGGGATTATATCTGGCCAACACGCTATTGCGGTCGCTTTTCATTATAAAGCATTCATTCGGTTCCAATACATTCCTAAAATCTATTTCACTAATATCAACCCCATCGTGTGAAGAATAAATCTTATCAATCAGTTCTGGAGCCACTCCGTCATATACCTCGTTAGATTTCTCGAAAATGTCGATGTTGGTTACCTTATCATTGATATAATCTTCAGAAAGCACTCCAATGGAACGTGCTTTCATGCGCAGGTTCACGTCTTTGGTAACCAGAATTGTCTTGATCTTCGGATATTTCTTTGCCAGCATATCTGCTGCCGAGAGTATTTCATGATCGGCCTGTCGCTCAGGAAAACACTTTTTTACTGTTTCCGACTCAATTCCTCCGGTGATAATAAAGAGCCTTCCCAATCCCTCACCCAGCGTTGCTCCTTTGGTAAACAGATCATCATCGGTTATAGCATCCAGTTCACGAACAAACTCCCGAGCGTTATAATTTATTTCTCCATTTCCCTTCTTGAACTTATCCAGTTCTTCAAGAACAACGATTGGAAGATAGATATCATTTTCCTCAAAACTCTTGAGACAGTTATAGTCATGGAGTATAACATTTGTGTCTAAAACAAAATTTTTCTTTGTTCCCATAATTTTTAGATTTAAAATGTTGATATTTGCATCTAATATAGGAATTAAAAACTTACGATATATTACTTCGAGGCTAAATTTTACAAATAAATGAATTATAAAGAAACTTTAAACTTCTTATATGAAAGTGCCCCAATGTTTCAGCAGGTTGGTAAATCGGCTTATAAAGAAGGGCTTAGTAATACTTATGAATTGGATGAGCATTTTAACCATCCGCACCAAAAATTTAAAACCATTCATATAGCAGGAACAAATGGGAAAGGATCTTGTTCTCACACACTGGCTGCCATTTTACAATCGGCGGGATACAAGGTGGGACTTTACACTTCTCCTCACCTGATTGACTTCAGAGAAAGGATTCGCATAAACGGTGAACAGATATCCGAAGAGTACGTAATTAAATTCGTAGAGGAGGAACGTTCTTTCTTTGAACCTCTTTATCCTTCTTTCTTTGAGCTGACCACTGCAATGGCTTTTAAATATTTTGCAGATCAGAAGGTGGATGTGGCTGTTATTGAAGTGGGACTGGGAGGAAGACTAGATTGCACAAATGTTATCCGTCCGGATCTTTGCATTATTACCAATATAAGTTTTGACCATACTCAGTTCCTGGGAAAGGAACTAGCTCTTATTGCAGCAGAAAAAGCCGGCATTATGAAAAACGGGGTACCTGTGGTGATTGGCGAAACAACCAAAGAGACTAAGCCTGTGTTTACTTTAAAAGCAAACGAGGTAAAAGCTCCTATTTTCTTTGCGGAAGAGGAACAACTTCTTTGGCGATGGGAAATGAATAACAGAGGTAACTGGTACTACTTCACGGCCGATTATCCCAAACTAAAGGGTGATTTAGGTGGATTCTGCCAACTTAAAAATACAAATACTGTTCTTTTGGCTCTGAGAATTCTTAAGAGAATAGGATATAACATCTCTCAAATTGCTGTTGAAAAGGGTTTCAGCAGGGTATGCGAACTAACGGGATTGATGGGACGCTGGCAGAAACTGGGAAGTGCCCCTACTATAATATGTGATACAGGCCACAACACCGGAGGAATTACTTACATTGCCGACCAACTTAGCAAGCAGAAATACAAAAAACTACATATTGTTTTGGGAATGGTAAACGATAAGGATATCAATGGCGTACTGGCATTATTACCTAAAGACGCTACATATTACTTTACCAAAGCAAGTGTAAAAAGGGCATTATACGAGGCAGATCTGCAGTTTCTGGCAAGTAAAGCCGGACTGACAGGTAATACCTACACCGATGTACCTAAAGCTTTTGAAGCAGCAAAAAAGAATGCTACCGATAAAGATTTCATTTTTGTGGGAGGAAGTAGTTTTATTGTGGCCGATTTGCTTATTTACCTGAAAGGCAAAAAGTAACTTTCCCGAAACTGTCTAGGTAGAATACACATAACGATATGATATACAGGCGAAATTAGAGGTTAAATCTACAGGGAAAAGGCCGATAAAAAAATATCAAAAGGATTGAGCGATAGTTTTAAGTAAACTATTTCTCAATCCTTTTAAGTTATTCCACATTCATACATTGCAAATGCATACAGAAATGCTTACCTGCAAAATATTTATTTCACAGCAATACATTCAATCTCCACCAAAGCGTTTTTTGGTAAAGCCTTTACTGCCACTGCAGAACGAGCAGGGAACGAACCTTCAAAATAAGTGGCATACACTGCATTCATATCTGCAAAGAGAGACATATCGGCAAGAAAAACAGTAGTCTTTACAATGCTTGCAGTAGTCAGTCCGGCTTCTGCCAAAATATGTTTGATATTCTCAAATGATTGCTTAGTTTGTTCGGTCACTCCACCCGGAGCAAATTCACCCGTAGCAGCATCTACAGGCAACTGACCGGATACAAACACCATGCCACCAGCTTCGATAGCCTGACTATAAGGTCCGATAGCTCCAGGAGCCTTTTCGCTAGATATTACTTTTTTCATTTTTCAGCTATTTATTGGTTTATAAAATTTGGATGCAAGTTAAACATTATTGTAATTAACTCCAACTTTTTCTATTTTCCCGTGTAATCTTTTTCACGACCTGCGCAACTCGATTTGGTGACCTGCGCAACTCACAACAATGACCTGCGCAGGTCGGCTATCACGAGTTGCGCAGGTCGATTTAAAAACTATTCGGGTCTTTTTTAAAACTCTTCCGGAGATTGAAAAAACTCTGCCCGATAAATTCAAATAAATATAGCAAAAGAAAGAAAAGGGCGGACTTCCACAAATCAGGCTATTCCTTACAGATACAAGGCATTGGCAAGGCATGGTAACAGGAAATATTTATAAAGAGAAAAATAACTGCCTCTTCCAAGCAGTATTTTATATCTTTGTACATTTATAAGGTGATACACGTGAAGTTAATGAATGAGATTGAACTTACAGAACGTTGCCAAGCTGAAGATAATGAAGCGCGCAAGGAATTCTATGAGCAATATGCCAGACAGATGTTTGGTATATGCTTTCGGTATGCCGGCGATCGGGATACGGCTCAAGACCTTCTGCACGATGGGTTCATCAGAGCATACAGCTCATTCAATAAGTTCTCGTATCGCGGAGAAGGCTCATTGAGAGCATGGCTAAGCAAATTAATGGTAAACGTTTCACTGGACTATCTGCGCAGGAGTGAGGCAAGCAGGCAAGCACTGACTCTTGATCAGATTCCGGAAATCGTGGAAGAACCTCATGAAGAGGATATTTCACTGATTCCACACCAAGTGCTGATGAAGTATATTGCCGAGCTGCCTGTAGGATATCGCACGGTATTCAATTTATCCGTCATGGAACAGCTGCCACACAAAGAGATAGCTGAGAAACTTGGAATTAACGAGCGGAGTTCATCATCACAACTTTTCAGAGCAAAAAAGCTTTTAGCAAAAAGAATTAATGAATATTTAAGGGAACATAATCTATGAAACAGGAAGAAGAAGAAAAATGGATTGGCGCACTTCGGAACAGTTTGGAAGATTATTCTGAACCGCCCGTAGCTGGTGGCTGGGAGAAACTGCAAAAAGAGCTCTCGCCCGTACCTGTTGTGCCCCAAAAACGTTCCTATATAATGTATTATGCGGCAGCGGCAGCAGTAATATTGCTGATATCTATTTCTACCGCAATAATTATGACACTTGGAGATTCCTCTGAAAAGTACTTGGGAAAGGCTGAACTTCCTATTGAAATGGAGTCTTTAACAGATAAAAAGCCATTAAAAGAAGTGATCAAACCTTTGGTTAACGATGATAAAAAGAACAATGAGCTGGCTTTGGGCAGTTCCGAAGGTTCATCTTCCTCTGAAAACAAAGCACAACACGGGAAAATGGTGACCAGAAAATCTGTAATAGCTTCCAGTGATAATTCTGTTTCAGGAAACACAGCTTTTGTTCTACCTGATAATGGAAAGGCAGCATCAGGAAATAACAATGAAAAGGAACTGCAGGAAAAGGTATCTAAACTGACAGACCAAGCAAGTGTACAAACATCTGGAGATAAAGAAAACACAAAAGCCGGAAAAGTAGAAGGTGCCAACTCAAACGGAGAGACTAACAGAAATAAGAATATAACGCAGCAACAAACGCTGAAGCGGGTTTCCAAACCGGCAGAACATGTTACCGAACTGCGGGATTTGCCAAGAAAGAAATTCCGAAAGAACCTATCTATTGGATTTGCTACCGGAAATAACACAGGTATATATTCCGACAATAACAATAGTTCTGGCGAGTTTGCAAGCGCAAGTCCTAATAGTGGTTCGCACTACTTTCTGGATTGCGAGAATGCATTATTTACTTCTGTTATTTCTGAACTAGAATGGAATCACAAGCAACCAGTCTCATTTGGATTGTCGGTCCGTAAACAGCTATCTAAAGAGTTTGCGCTTGAAAGCGGAATAGTTTATACCCGATTGGAATCTAATGCATCATTAGGAAACTATTTAAAGAAAGAGCAAACGCTTCATTACATTGGCATTCCTTTGAAAGTGAATTATCTTTTCCTTGACAGGCGCTATGTCACCCTTTACCTGTCAGGAGGTGGAATGGTAGAAAAGAGTGTATCAGGAGAAACCAGAACATTAACCATATCAACGGAAAAAGCGACAACGGAAAATCTGAATGTAAAACCTCTGCAATGGTCGGTCAACGGAGCATTTGGCGCACAGTTTAATGCAACCCGTCAGTTTGGAGTATTCGTTGAGCCGGGAGTCATTTACTATTATAATGATGGATCTCAAATAAAAAGCATACGCAAGGAGACTCCTTTCAACTTTAACCTGCAACTAGGTTTACGGATCAGTTACTAGTAATTACATAATAATATGAAGAAAGCCTGATATTGTGGTAATGCAGGCCTTCTTCTATTATTTAAAATAAGGGGCGACCTTTTGGCCGCCCCTTATTTATGTTGTCTTAGATATTATCTTAGAAATCTTATTTGCAATTCTTTTCAATGATTGGAAGTACAGCCTCATCACCCAGTTCCTTTGCTTTGTTAAAGTTCTCACAAGCTTCGTTTTTCTTGCCTTGTTGTAACTGGCAGAAACCAATTAAACGGTAACAAGCTGCGAATTTAGGATCAATGGCAAGCGCACCTTTCAAATTCTTTATAGCCTCATCATAGCGGGCAACGCGCAGGTTAACTGCTCCATACTCGGCCAGATAGTCTTTATTTGTGGAATCCAGCGTCACTGCTTTTTGAATATCCTCAATGGCACGTTTAAAGTTCTTAGATTTATAATTAGACTGCTCACGAAGATAATAGAACATTGCACTCACATTACCTCCCATTGTCTGATAATACAAGTCAAAATCGGCTACAGCTTCTTTATCCAAACCTTTTTGGCTCTTAATCATTGCACGTTCAGAAAGATAAGGAGCTGCTTCTTTTGGATAAGGAGCCGCATACTTGCCAACTGCACTATCAAGTAAAGCTATGATTTCGCCAAGATCACCGTTCATCATCTCTTTTGCTTTTGCAGCACTATAAAATGTCTGGGCAGAAGATATATTTGATTGGTTCACCTTTTGAAAACATTCAAAAGCCTTAGCATAGTTTGCCATCGCAAAATAAATGTTTCCTTCGTGCTGAGTGTAAACAGGAAGCGGATTTATAGCTTCGGCCTTCTGAATTTCCTGCAATGCTTTATCAAAGTTCCAGTCTTTATATGCCACCTCTTTTCCACGAAGAGCCACTTCATAAATAACACTTGATCGGTTGTAAAGCACATCTTCTTTTTTATCTGCCATTTTCAGTGCTTTATCAAGATCTTCTTCTGAGAGTTTCAAATGATCGGCATCAGAATAATTTGCTGCATAAAAGTTTGCACGGCGAATATATCCGTCTGTGCTGTTTGGGAATTGCTCTACAAAATCATTCAACAGAGAAAGATAACCATCTGCCTTAAGCTGTGAGGAAGCCATGAAAAGAGCAATCAATGCCTGATCTTCTTTAGCTGGAAGAGCTTTCTTTATGCCAATGCTGTTAAGATCTGAATTGCTAAATTCAATAGCACCGATTGACAATTCATTTGCATAAGGAGCACTGATAGCATAACAATGTGTAGCATCATTTGACGCATCCTTCTGAACCAGTCCAAAGACTTCGCCATCTGCATTCAACACCGGACAACTTACCTGCTTGTCTTTCATTGCCATAGCAAGCTTAAAGTATTTATGAGGTCCGGAAAGATTATTAACCTCCTCTACTTTACCCATTGTACAAGCAAATTCCTTCTTTGTTGAATAAGGAAGCATTACCGCTTGCGCATCTTTAGCCGGCACAACGGCAGCAATTTTTAATGCAACAGCACTCTTTTTGCCAAGGTCCACACGAAACTTAACCACATCACACATGTTGTTTGCACCCATAATTACTTTAACCGGCATTTGTTTGCCTTCAAAGTTTATCACCTCAGCTCTGGCTGCGCCTTTAAATAAAGTATAGTCCGACAAAGCCACTCCATCTTCTGAAACAAAGAAGCCATTGCCGGTATTCAGTAATTTGTTGTTAGCATCATATGTTACTACAGAAAAGACCGCCCGCTTTGATTTCTCAACCCATTTGGGAGCATCTTTCTGCGCCAATGCCCACTGCGAAAGCAGACAAAGAGCCATAAATAGTATTTTCTTTCTCATGATCATAGGTTATATATAAATTTTATTCTTTATCAAAACCACGTTGTTTAACAGCTTCGTAAATTAAGATACCAGCTGCAACAGAAACATTAAGTGACTCAATCTTACCAAACAAAGGAATCTTGACCCACTCATCACACAAAGCAAGGTGATCATAAGAAACACCTGTATCTTCAGCTCCCATAATAATACAAACAGGATCTTTATAATTTGCTTTTGTGTAATCATAATCACCCTTTTCAGTTGCAGCAACAATCTTGAATCCGCTCTCTTTCAAATATTTGATGGCGGCAGTCAGACTCTGTTCCTTGCATACTGGCAATGTGTGAAGTGCTCCGGCAGAAGTTTTCATTGCATCGGCATTCACACTCACACTGTTGCGTGAAGGAATAATAATTGCATCCACTCCGGCACAATCACATGTACGGGCAATAGCACCAAAGTTACGTACATCCGTTACCCCATCAAGCATTACAAAGAAAGGAACCTTTCCTTCCTCGAAAAGAGTAGGAACAACATCTTCCACCTTATAATAAGTCACTGCAGACACAAAAGCCAACACACCCTGGTGGTTTTTAGTTGTTATCTTATTGATGCGCTCAATAGGCACACGCTGTACAAAGATGTTTGTGCCTTTTATAGCAGCAAAAAGTTCTTTTGATAATTCACTCTGAATATCTTTCTTTACCAGAATCTTATCAATTTCCTTACCCGCCTCAATGGCTTCAATCACGGCGCGTACGCCAAATATCATTTCATTCTTTTCCATACTCTTTTAATAATTCTTTAGCGTTATTCATCGCTGCATCCGTCAAAGTAGCCCCACTAAGCATGTGAGCAATCTCTTCAACCCTCTCCTCTTCTTTCAATCGGCGAATATTACTGCTGGTCGATGTTTCGTTATCTTGTTTATATACTTTATAATGTACTTTGCCCTTAGCCGCTATCTGTGGAAGGTGAGTGATGCTGAGAACCTGCATACACGCTCCCATCTCCTTCATTATCTCAGCCATTTTATCGGCTATTTCACCGGAAACTCCGGTATCTATCTCATCAAATATGATGGTAGGTAGCTGAGTGGCTCCCGCAATCATTGCTTTTACTGAAAGCATCACTCTGGCTATTTCACCACCGGAAGCCACAGACGAGATGTTCTGTAAAGTGGCATTCTTATTGGCTGAGAAAAGAAAGGCCACATTGTCTCCACCGGTAGCATCAAAGTTTACCTTCGGAGTAATATGAACCTTGAAGCGAACATTGGGCATTCCCAAAGGAATGAGGCGGTTCTGCATTTCGTGCTCCACCTTCCTAGCTGCATGCGTACGCTTTTCCGTAAGTGAGTGCATCGCTTTCTGAGCTTTGTTCAATAATTCTTCTTTCTGTTTCTGAAGTACCTCAATCTGTTCGGCAAACGAGCTGATGGCCTTTATGCGGGCACGAAACTCTTCCTGAACCTTGAGTAATTCTTCAAGCGTACTTACATGATGCTTCTTCTCCAATGTATAGATTAAGTTGAGCCGTTCGTTCACGAAATCCAGTCGGCCCGGATCAACTTCAATATTTTCTTGTTCTCTTGTCAGATCTCTGGCAATCTCTTTCAGTTCAATGGATAAGTTCTCAACCCTATCGGATATTTCTCCGGCAGTATTGTAGCGTTCCTTCAAAGAGCGCAGAACACCGGAAACCTTTTTCATGCTGCTCAATACCCCACCTTCATCACCCAAAAGGATTTGTTCGGAACTGTACAGCCCCTCTTTAATCTCTTCTGCATGACTCAGTCTTTCTTCCTCTTTTTCCAGTTCGGCATCTTCACCTTCCAAGAGTTTAGCCTCATCAAACTGTTCCAACTGGAAACGAACATAATCTTCATCCGTCTTGCTTTGCTCCTCCAGTTCAGTAAGCCTGGTAAGTTCTTCGGCAACTTTACGGTATGTCTGATAAGCCTCCTTATATTTAGAAAGCTCTTTTTCATCAGCTGCCAATGCATCCAAAACATTCAGCTGAAAGTCTTCCTTGTTAAGCAACAGGTTCTGATGCTGAGAGTGCACATCAATAAGCTGTTCGCCCAACTCCTTCATCAGTGTAAGCGAAGCCGGGGAATCATTTATAAATGCCCTGGATTTACCTGAAGCCTGCAATTCTCTTCTTAAAATACATTCGTTGGGATCAAACTCCAACTCGTTTTCTTCAAAGAAAGACTGCGTCTGATAAGAGGTAATATTAAAATGAGCCTCAATCACACATTTGGAAGCACCGTTTTTAATGGCTTTCACATCTGCCCGTTGCCCTAATAACAAACCAATAGCACCAAGGATAATAGATTTACCCGCACCCGTTTCACCGGTAATGACAGAGAAACCTTTATCAAAGGTTATATCAAGAGTGTCAATCAGCGCATAGTTTTGTATTGATATAGATTGCAACATAATTTTATTTCGAAGACTTTATTTTATCCCAGTCATTTGATTGAGCGGGATTGATATCAACTAACATATTATATACCTGCTCCTTCTCGCTCTGAGTACCTTTTGAATAGACATTAACCAGTTCGTCTTTCTTTATTTCGGTAAACAACTGTGGCAAAACAGACATCGGTTTATTTTCCTTTGCTTTTTTAAGTTCCTCTAAAGAAGTGGTTATCTGAGTCCTTCCCCTATCTGCATTCTGAGCCATCTCATCCAACCCCAACCGATGGTAATCATATATCATCTGACGGAAAGGTTTCATATTCTCATCCAGATAATCAGTAATGATTCCGTGACGGTTACGACTATCCTCAAAAGCTTTCCATCCTGTTTCAGACAGACTCTGGGCAGCGGTTACAATGCTTTCGGCAGTTCTCAGAACTTCCGTGCCTCCCATAGGAGCCATGGAATCCCTATCCATTCCTATTATCAGGTAAGCATAGTATGCAATAACCGCAGTAAGGTTACTGTCTATCTGATTTTCCCGAAGTTCCAAAGGATCAAATTCCAGATAAGTGAAGTTAAAATTCACATCCTTGAAATTAAAAAGCGTGGTGTTATAGCTTGCATCGAACACCGGACGATTAGCCTGAACAATCAGTTCACATTTAAAAGCACCATCATCAGTATGCTGTTTCAACGTGATATTCATGCTGCAAGATATTCGCTCGGCAGCACCATATTGTGCGGAAGTCCATTTCCGATCATTGATAAATTCCGTCAAAGCAGTTTCCAAGGTTTTGAATACCTGCGTATTAGTTCCCTGAATCTGTGAATAATTAATATTCACTTTACAATTCAGTTCCTGAGCCTTCACCATAAAAGAGGAAAAGATCAGAAAGCTAAAACAAATACAACGAAATATATTCTGAATGATCTTATTATTCATTTTACCTTTCCGATTATTTAATCAATTGAGCCAATCGGTCAATGATATCTGTAGCAACTTCGCGTTTGCTTTTCAGAGGATAATCTGTCTTCCCGTCCTTATCAATGATAGTAATCTTGTTTGTATCGTGGCGGAAACCAGCTCCCTCATCATTGAGCGAGTTAAGAACAATGAAATCAAAGTTCTTTCGTTCCAGTTTACTCTGAGCATTCAAAAGTTCATCATTGGTTTCCAGGGCAAAACCGGCAAGCAATTGGTCTGCCCACTTTATCTTTCCAAGGGAAGCAGCAATATCCTGAGTAGGTTTCAGAACAACTGTAAGTTCATCACCTTTACGTTTTATTTTCTTGTCGGCAACTATTTCAGGAGTAAAGTCTGCTACCGCGGCACACAATATTCCGGCATCCGCTGACGGGTAATTGGCAACAGAAGCCTCATACATTTCCTGAGCAGATTCCACATCAATTCTGTGTATATTAGGGTGAATTGTTTCAATCTGTACCGGTCCGGCAATCAATATCACTTCAGCACCTCTGGAAGCACACTCTTCAGCAAGGGCAAATCCCATTTTACCGGAAGAGTAATTACCAATAAACCTTACCGGATCAATCTTTTCATAAGTGGGACCCGCAGTTATCAGTACTTTTTTTTTTGAAAGGTCTTCCTGTTTAGCAAAGAACTCTTCAAGCACACGGATAATTTCTTCCGGTTCTTCCATTCGTCCTTTACCTACCAGATGACTGGCCAGCTCTCCTTCTCCCGGTTCAATAATATGATTCCCGAATGAACGAAGTGTTTCAATATTCTTTTGAGTGGAAGGATGAGCAAACATATCCAGATCCATTGCAGGTGCAACGAAGACAGGAGCCTTCGCGGAAAGGTAAGTGGTGATAAGCATGTTATCTGCTATTCCGTTAGCCATCTTTCCAATTGTGGATGCAGTAGCCGGAGCAATAAGCATTGCATCCGCCCAAAGGCCTAAATCCACATGGCTGTTCCACGTACCGTCTCTTCCCGAAAAGAATTCACTGATTACAGGTTTACTGGTCAAAGCAGATAAAGTAATGGGAGTAATAAATTCCTTTCCGGCCGGAGTAATCACAACCTGAACTTCAGCCCCTTTTTTTATCAGTCCTCTGATAAGATAGGCAGCTTTATAGGCAGCAATACTTCCTGTTATTCCAACTATTATTTTTTTTCCTTTCAACATATCACCTATTCTTTTTCAACTTATTTGCCGGTAAGTTCCCGTAATTTAATTTTTGTAAGGACAGCTTTAGTGTTCAATGTAAAGTCACTGTTCTGCATCCATGAATAATAGCCCAGGTCTTTCTTGAATACTTCAGAAACAGCTACGCCCTTATATTTTCCAAAATTAAAAATTTCAACTCCATTTTCATCATAAACTACCCTTCCGGCAAAGTCCACATTTTTATTGTAGGCAGAAAAATCGGCAAGGAAAGCCATATCATTTTGCAAGTCGGCAGGATAGCGGTCAAGCTGTGCTTTAAGCACTTCGTATGTAGCGCGGGTATCTGCTTCAGCTGTATGAGCATCGTCAAGATCTTTTTCACAATAAAACTTGTAAGCTGCAGAAAGTGTTCTTTGCTCCATTTTATGGAAGATAACCTGCACATCAATAAACTTACGCTTACTCATATCAATGTCCACTCCTGCACGAAGAAATTCTTCTGCAAGTACAGGAATATCAAAACGGTTGGAATTAAATCCGGCAAGATCCGCTCCTTCAATGTCGCGTGCAATATTTTTTGCTACTTCCTTAAAAGTAGGACAGTTAGCTATATCCTCATCGTAAATGCCATGTATCTTTGATGATTCTTCCGGTATATGCATTTCAGGATTTATGCGAAGAGTTTTTGATTCTTCATTTCCGTTTGGATGCACTTTCAAATAACAAATTTCGACAATTCTATCAGAGTTTATATTTGTTCCGGTTGTTTCCAGATCAAAGAAAACAATCGGGTTTTTTAAGTTTAAATTCATTTTATATTATTAGTCATTTAACATCATCGGCATCAGCAACATCAGCAAGTCATCATTTTCTTCCTGTTCCACCGGAACAATAACACCGGCACGGGATGGATCAGCCAATTCTACAATTACATCAGAAGCTGATATGTTATTTAAAATATCAATAAGGAAAGTCGATTTAAAACCAATGCTCATCGGAGCACCCTGATACTGACAAACCAAAGACTCTTCGGCAGAAGTTGAGAAGTCGATATCCTGTGCAGAGACAACTATCAGATTCTCCTCCAAACGCAATTTAATCAAGCTGCTTGCTTGTGAAGAGAACACCGATACACGCTTAAGAGCACTGATCAACTGTAAACGGTCAACAGTAACCTTATGTGGATTATTCTGAGGAATTACAGAGTTATAATTTGGGAAGCGGCCTTCAATAAGACGACATACCATGCGATAGTTCTCAAGAGTAAACACTGCATTTCTATCATCAAATTCAATAGAAACAGCTCCTGCTTCTTTGGGTAAAAGGTTTTTGAGCAATCCTGCAGGTTTTCTTGGTAAAATGAAAGCTGCTCTTTCACTGCCTTTCGCTGCCATAGTTTTACTACGGGCCAACTTATGTCCATCTGAAGCAACAAGCGTAACATCTTCTGTTGTAATATCAAAATAGATACCATTCATTACCGGACGAAGTTCATCGTCTGCTGTTGCAAAGATTGCACGGTTAATACCAACGAGCAATATATCAGCATTCATTTCCAGACGTACGGCATTGTCTCCCAAGGAAGCAGACAGTGGATATTCATCCGCATTTTGTCCTACTACGCTATACTTACCATTTTGGTATTGCACAAGGATCTCATACGTTTCAGCATTAACATCAAAATTTAGCGGTTGCTCCGGAATTTCTTTTAATGCTTCCAAAATGGTTTTTGCACCAACAGCGAACTTACCGTTTGCATCGCTTTCATTTACCTCAAGAGAAGTAACCATTGTCGTTTCATTATCTGACACAGTTACAGAAAGTTTTCCATCCTCTAACTCAAATAGAAAACAATCTAAAATAGGCAATGCATTTTTAGAGTTAATAACACGACTTATTGCTTGTAAATGACTGAATAAAGCCGTACTCGAAACGATGAATTTCATACTTATATTGGTTTAAATTATTATACTTATAATGAAAGACAAAGATAAATAAAAAGATTCTCTCACCAAACAAAAGATTAAAGAAAAAAACTAAAACATTAGCTTTATAAAACATAAAACACTATTTTCGCAGCCCGAATTATATAACAAGAATATGGAAATAAGTGGAAAAATAATTGCTATCCTACCTCTACAAAGCGGAACAGGAAGAAATGGGACTGAATGGAAGAAACAAGATTATGTTGTTGAAACACATGATCAATATCCTAAGAAAATGTGTTTTAACCTCTGGGGAGACAGAATTGACCAGTTCACTATTCAAATGGGTGAAGAAGTAACTGTATCTTTCGATATAGATTGCCGTGAATGGAACGGTAAATGGTTTAACGACATCCGCGCATGGAAAATTGATCGTAATTCAGGTGCAGGCGTTAATGCTCAGCCAATGCAACAATCAGCTCCGGTAGAATTTACCGCAACTGATGCAAAAGATGATCTTCCATTCTAAAAAGCGAAGTATAAAATAACAGACAAAACCGAGACTCTTTATTAGTAAGATTTTCGGTTTTGCTTGTTCTGTAGGTTTTATTATCAAATAAAACTCAAAAAATAACTAGAAAGATTGTTCCGATTGGAATAAAAGATATACCTTTGCACGTTTTTTAATTGGGACGTTTTATTATTAGGTTTGCAAGTATTGCAGAATGAAATGAGAAAGATAATTTTAGGTGCTACCACATTGCTTTTATTAGCCTCTTGTAATGGCCAGAAAGCGAAGATAGATCCTTTCAAATCGTTAACAAATTTAGTTGACTCAGCAAATGAGGCCACAGATTCTATAGAAAGTGATTCTGTTCAGGAAGTTCCGAAGCCAATCAAGGCTGATGAGACTTTTGATGATTTCATTTTTAGTTTTGCATCTGATATAAAGTTGCAACAAAAGAGAATTCATTTCCCCCTTACTTTCATAAATGGAAAATCGGTGAGCAAAATAGAACAAGAGTTCTGGAAAAAAGATAATCTGTTTACAAAGCAAAGCTTCTACACAATGATTTTTGATAAAGAGTCGGACATGGATCTCATGACTACCACTCATTTGAAATCGGCTAAGTTTGAATGGTTTTATATGACTACCAACAAAATTAAAGCATATAATTTCAAACGTGAGAACAATGGTGCATGGATGCTGAGTTCTATCTCAATTAGCTCTATCAATAGCAATCAGAATGAAAACTTCCTGGAATTCTTTCATAAGTTTGCTAGTGACAGCATTTTCCAACGATCACGTATTCATGAGCCACTTACTTTTGTAACAACAGACCCCGATGATGATTTTTCTATTCTGGAAACCACAATGGAGATCAATCAATGGTTTGCTTTTTCACCAGATCTGCCTACAGTAAGATTGTCTAATATCAATTACGGGCAGAGCAATTCTGATGAATCCAACACTAAAATTGTTGCAATGAAAGGTTTAGGCAACGGGTTCTCTAATACGCTTTATTTTAAACGACAAAAAAATCAATGGGAATTTTATAAATTTGAAGATCTGAGTAACTAATCAACTCCTCTCTAATATTCTCGTTATAAAGGATTTAGCATATCAGATATTCTTTTGATGCTTTTATAGATCAAAGATTTTATGCATATTCAAAATAGAGCGTAATCGGAATTTTAGTATATTTGCCTGCAAATAAAAAAGAAGATGATTACAATAGAAAAACAATATTCTCTACTCTCTCATAACACTTTCGGTTTTAATGTAAAGACAGATACTTTCATCGAGTATTCCAGCACTGATGATTTAAAGCAGATCTTATGTGATAAGGAACTTCTTAACGGACCTTATTTACATATTGGCAGCGGAAGTAATTTACTATTCACATCCGATTACAAAGGAACAATTCTTCACTCAAAGATTCAAGGAATTGAAGTTACAGAAAATACTAACGATTATGTTTTAGTAAAGGTTGGAGCCGGTGTGGAATGGGACAATTTTGTTGCTCATTGTGTATCTCAAGGTTGGGCCGGAGTAGAGAATCTATCACTCATTCCCGGAGAAGTTGGAGCAAGTGCCGTGCAAAATATTGGCGCTTACGGAGTAGAAGCAAAAGATTTGATAACACAAGTGGATGCGGTGGAAATTGCAACTGCAAAAGAATGCGTTTTCTCTAATGCGGAATGCAATTACTCTTACCGTCAAAGCATTTTCAAATCAGAATTAAAAAATAAATTCATCGTCACATACGTTACTTACAAATTAAGTAAAAATGCTGCATTCAATCTTGAATATGGCAATATCAAAGCAGAACTGGAAAAATACCCGGAGATATCTCTGGCTACCATTCGTCAGGCTATTATTGCAATACGTGACAGCAAACTACCCGATCCTAAAATCGAAGGTAATGCCGGAAGTTTCTTTATGAACCCTATTATCCCTCGTTCACAATTTATGGAACTACAAAAGCAGTTTCCAGGAATTCCATTTTACGATATTGATGAAGATAGAGTAAAGGTTCCTGCCGGATGGATGATTGACAAATGTGGCTGGAAAGGAAAAACATTAGGGCATGTTGGAGTTCATAGCAAGCAAGCCCTTGTACTTGTAAACAAAGGGAATGCAACGGGTGATGAAATTGTAAATCTCTCCAGAGAAATACAAGCATCGGTAAAGAAATTATTTAATATTGAGATTCATCCTGAGGTGAATTTCATTTCATAAGATCATGGAAATTACAATATTAGGAAGCGGAACATCAACGGGAGTACCAGAAGTGGGTTGTACCTGCTCGGTATGCAAATCTTCCGATCCGCATGATAACCGGCTTCGGGCTTCAGCATTGATTAAAACAAAAGGAATAAATATTCTGATAGATTGCGGACCGGATTTCCGTGAGCAAATGCTTCATAGTAAATACGCACGCCTGGATGGTGTACTTATTACTCATGAACATTATGATCATGTGGGTGGGATTGATGACCTCCGTCCATTTTGCCGTTTCGGAGAAGTTCCTCTTTATACTGAAGAAAGTACTGCTCACCGATTACGTTCGCGAATGCCTTATTGCTTTGCAGAACATAAGTATCCGGGTGTTCCTCAAATATCAATAACCGATATTAAATCGGGGGTTCCTTTTTATATTGATCAGGTCAAGATATTACCTATCCGTGTACTACATGGGAAATGTCCTATTCTGGGATACCGGATTGAGAATATAGCCTATATTACTGACATGCTCACAATGCCGGATGAAGAATATGGAAAACTTAAAGGTCTTGATTGCCTCATAATGAATGCCTTGAGAGAAGAACCTCATATTACTCATCAGAATCTAAAGCAAGCCATTGAAAATGCGAAACGCATTGGAGCAAAACAAACATGGTTCATTCACATGAGCCACCATATAGGATTGCATGCAGAAATTGAAAAACAACTTCCTCCCAACATACATTTTGCATATGATCGCCTAGTGATTAAACCTTAATCACTTTTTCACGTCTTATTAATATGGATCCCGGCCGGAGACAATTATTTAATTTTGGTTTAACTTAATAAGACGTAGAATGAAAACAAAATTGTTTATGACATTGGCCATAGTGCTGATGAGTGTATGTACTTCGCTGCAAGCCGGTCAGCCCGACAATGATAAAAAAGATCGCGTGTTTCCTAATGAAAAGATGATTAAAGAGTTGAATCTGAGCGATAAGCAGATTGCAAATCTCCAGAAAGCTGATAACGAATTAAAAGCTAAAATGCAGTCTTTCCGTGATCAGAAGAAAGCTTTCAAAAAGGAAATGAAGGGTGAGATGAGTAAAATGAAAGATGACCGAAGAGAAATACTAAAAAACAACCTCTCAAAAGATCAATACATTGCTTATCTTGAACTGCAGGTTGACAGACTTCAGAAAATGAATTTCAAAAACGGAAGACCTCATGGTCAAAGACCACAGTTTGGCCCTCAAAGACACCAAGGCAATCCTCAAAGACATCAGGACAATGCTAACAGAGAAAACATTCCTGAGCCTTCTAAATAAAACGAACTGCATTTTACGACTAAACTTCATTCTATATTCTGATTATACAGAACCGGAATCATTGTTCTATATTCCAGTATCGCAACTCAAAACTATCTTGTAATCAGAAAAGTTATTTTTTTACAACACATAATTTACACATTTAATTTTAAAAAAAACAAACGTAAAATGAGAACAAAATTGTTTATGTTATTAGCCATTGTGCTAATGGGATTATCTTCCACCCTACAGGCGCAACCCGGTAAAGGAAGAAAAGCACCGGACTTTCCAAGTAAACAGATGATTGAAGAGTTAAAGCTGACCGACGATCAGGTTGCCAATCTTAAAAAAGGTGACACTGAGCTGAGAACTCAGATGCAGGCTACATGGGAAAAGAAAGATGTTTCCAGAGAAGAAATGAGAGAAGCAATGGGCAAAATGAGAGAAGCCCGCAATGAAATGGTAAAAAAGAACCTTACTCCGGAACAATACACTAAATATATTGAGCTAGAGAAAAAGAATCCAAGAAATGGTCGCAGACCACAGGGTGAACGTCCTCAGGGTGATGCTCCAACGGAATAGCTGAACAAAATTCATAATATAATGAAGGCTTCTGTTTCTTATCCATAAGAGACGGAAGCTTTTCTTTTTAACTACAATACTCAACAGACTCAGATTGCACGTATATATTTTTTACGTGGTGGTGACAAACTTATAAAATAACTTCTTTTATATGTCCCGTGATAAAATTTGTCACCCCCACTACCAAAGGGTTTCAGATGCAGACATCCTGTTACCCCCTCAAAAACAACCTGAATAATTCTGTTTTTTCGGGATAAATATATTCAAAAACAGAATATATATTAAACATTTGATTATCTGCAATTTAAACATAAAATCAACAAGAGACACCCTACAAGTAACAAAATTATCAGAGCTAACAAATGTATCTATTTTTTATTCACCGATCATTTCAAATTATTCCCCAATAACCAGACAAGCATTGGAGTATAAATAAAATCCATTCTCCAATGACTTAAAAAGAAAAGCATCATAATAAAAAAGTGCAAAATCAATGTTTTATGCACATCCTTATTATGATGCTTTTTATAAGGTGAGATTCCTGTCAGCTATCCTCCTATTCAGAGTTTCTTAAAGGATTCTGTTTTTTAGTTTTTCAATCATGTCTACAGTCATGCTCTCCAGATTAAACTGAGGTTTCCAGCCCCACTCTTCACGGGCACAGGTATCATCCAAACTATCCGGCCAGCTATCTGCAATACATTGTTTTAAAGGATCAATATCATAAACCATCTCGAATGAAGGTATGTTCTTCTTTATTTCAGCATAAATATTTTCAGGAGCAAAACTCATTGAAGCAATATTGAATGCATTGCGGTGAATCAGTTTTGTAGGATCAGCCTCCAAAAGTGAAATAGCGGCATGTAGTGCATCCGGCATATACATCATATCCATAAATGTACCTTCTTTAATGGGGCAAACAAATTTTTCACCTTTCACAGCCGAATAATATATATCGACAGCATAATCTGTTGTTCCACCTCCCGGAGGTGTTACATTGGAAATAATTCCCGGGAAACGAACTGCACGGGTATCTACTCCGTATTTTTTGTGATAATAATCACTAAGAAGCTCGGTGGTTACCTTTGTTACACCATACATGGTACATGGGCGCTGAATAGTATCCTGAGGCGTTTTTACATGAGGAGTAGTTTCACCAAACGAGCCAATAGAACTAGGAGTAAAAACAGCACAGTTATACTCACGGGCAACTTCCAGAATGTTGAGTAAGCCATTAATGCCGACATTCCATGCCAGCATAGGTTTGCTTTCTGCTACAACTGAAAGGAGAGCTGCAAGATTATAAATAGTATCAATCTTATACTTCTTTACTATTTCGGGAATCTGATTTGGATCAACAACATCAGCTACTTCAGATGGACCCGAATCACGTAGATCACCTTGAGGTGCCGCACTTGGAATATATCCGGCTACTACATTATTATTACCATAACGTTTACGCAACTCCATCGTGAGTTCTGATCCTATTTGTCCGGTAGCCCCTACTACCAAAATATTTTTCATTGCACTTACTATTTATTTGTTATATATAGACTGCAAAGTAACTACATTTTTTATTATTATGAACCCAAAAACCTTGTTTATTCAAACAATAATGTTGACTTTTGTAAAGTGGTTAATAGAAACCACTTTTATGTTATGTTATCAAATAAATATCAATCAAATTAATTAAAAATATAATCATGTACAATAAGATGAAAAATTATCTTGGTGATGTAATCACTGAGATTAGAGAAGCGGGACTTTATAAAGAAGAGAGATTAATTGAAAGTGCACAGCAAGCAGCTATTACTGTGAACGGCAAAGAAGTACTAAACTTTTGTGCAAACAATTACCTGGGATTATCAAACAATCCTCGTTTAATTGCAGCTGCTAAAGAGATGATGGACAGACGTGGGTATGGAATGTCTTCAGTACGTTTCATTTGCGGAACTCAAGATGTTCACAAAGAACTGGAAGCTGCAATTTCTGATTATTTCAAGACTGAAGACACAATTCTTTATGCTGCCTGCTTTGATGCCAATGGCGGTGTGTTTGAACCTTTGCTTGGAGAAGAAGATGCTATCATCTCAGACTCATTAAATCACGCTTCAATCATTGACGGTGTAAGACTTTGCAAGGCAAAACGCTACCGCTATGCAAATGCGAATATGGAGGAACTGGAAAAATGTTTGCAGGAGGCACAAGCGCAACGCTTCCGTATCGTTGTTACAGACGGAGTTTTCTCAATGGACGGCAACGTGGCTCCACTGGACAAGATTTGTGACTTAGCAGATAAATATGACGCACTTGTAATGGTTGACGAGTGTCACTCTGCCGGTGTAGTTGGAAAAACTGGACATGGAGTAAATGAACAGTTCAATACCTACGGTCGCATTGATATAATGACAGGTACACTGGGTAAAGCATTTGGCGGAGCCATTGGCGGATTTACCACCGGTCGCAAAGAGATTATCGAATTGCTTCGTCAGCGCTCTCGCCCTTATTTATTCTCTAACTCTATTCCTCCCGCAGTAATTGGTGCTAGCATGGAAGTTTTCAAAATGTTGAAAGAGAATAACGACTTACATGATAAGCTAGTTGAGAATGTAACTTACTTCCGGACAAAAATGATTGAAGCCGGATTTGATATCAAACCTACTCAAAGCGCTATTTGTGCCGTGATGCTTTATGATGCCAAACTATCACAGGAATATGCAGCCAAGTTACAGGAAGAAGGAATTTATGTAACTGGTTTCTATTATCCGGTAGTACCAAAAGACCAAGCCAGAATTCGCGTTCAACTATCAGCTGGCCACAATAAAATTCATCTGGACAGATGTATCAATGCGTTTATTAAAGTAGGAAAAGAATTAGGTGTAATAAAATAATTTGCATGAAATTCTTATACTATATCTATCAAGTTTGCATCGTACTTCCCATACTTCTTGTAATAACAATTCTAACTGCATTAATTACCATTGCAGGATGCACATTGGGAAGTGCGCATTTTTGGGGATATTACCCCGGTAAAATCTGGTCAAGATTAGTATGTTTCTTTTTATTGATACGCGTAAAAGTCAACGGAAAAGAAAATATCAAAGGAAAAACATCTTATGTCTTTGTTGCGAACCATCAAGGATCATTTGATATTTTCCTTATTTATGGATATCTGGGAAGAAACTTTAAGTGGATGATGAAAAAGGGAATACGGAAAATACCTTTTGTAGGGAAAGCTTGTGCAGAAGCCGGACACATATTCGTTGACAGAAGTGGCCCCAGAAAGGTATTAGAAACAATCCAGAAAACCAAGGCAACGCTCACTGAAGGAACTTCGGTGGTAGTTTTTCCGGAAGGTGCGCGGAGCTTCAGTGGTCATATGGGGTATTTTAAAAAAGGAGCATTCCAACTGGCAGATGATTTGCAACTGGCTGTTGTTCCATTAACAATTGACGGTTCATTTGATATTCTTCCTCGTACAGGGAAATGGATTCACCGGCATAATATGATACTCACTATTCACAAACCAATTCCCCCAAAAGGAAAAGGAACAAAGAATATTCAAGAAATATTAGAGGAATCTTATAAAGAGATAGAAAGCTCCATTCCCCAAAAACATAAGGGAATGGTACTTAATCCTGATCAGGATTAATTATTAGCAACAGTAGGTTGAGGCATAGATGCCGCCTGCTGTTCATTTTGCTGCATCATCTGATGTTCCTGAATTGATTGCATATTTTCATGCGCTTTAGTCACATATTCTTTAATCAAAGGATTATTCTTAAATGAATCAGGAGCATTCTTTACCATATCCTCCATAGCAGGTGTCATCAGTGGGTAAGGAAGATTACTGCTTATCATCAAAAAGACTCCCGGCCCCAGTACATTCTCATAGTTTTCAGCAATAAAGGACTTCACATAAACATTAATCTCATTCATCAGCTGATCACTCTCTTTAGTCAGAATCTGATTTATTTCTGCAGGATCCACTCCATCAAGAATCATCTTCGCTTCCTTATGTCCTAAATCTGCTACACGGGCATCCATAGATGCTTTCTTATCTACAAAAGTATATAGCTTCTCATTCAGAGGAGTACCCTTAACTGTCAATTTGGTATTTGATATTGAAACATCAATATTTCCCCCTTCCAATACCATTGGCATAATATTATCATCATCCATGAAAAGAGAGACCATTTGTACTGAATCCACACTTCCTTTCATAGTAAACTCGCCATGCACAACCTCAGCTGAATCTACTGCTACCCATTGGCCATTCTTTGCCACTTTGAGAAACAGCTTTTTTCCGTCCAGGCTTGAAACCGAAGATACACCTGTTATTTTATAACTTTTACTGCAAGAAGTAAATGCTAATAAAATGAAGAGTAATGAAGAGTAGAATTTAATCATATTCTGTCTAAATAAATATAGTCGTTATTAATAATACAAGGCAAATGTAACACCAATAATCTAGTTCGAGAAACATTTTATCAATATTTAAAACTTTTGTAGATGAAATTCTCAAAACGAATGGAATATTAACTGATAAATGGATTCGTTTACTCATTTATATAAACAGAAAGAACCAGCTGGTTCAAATTACTATTAAAGACTGAATTATTAGTTCCGCCCTTATATTATAAATTTGGAAATCAAATCTGTAGTTACTAAGAATCTGCAACTATAAATTCAGGAAATTATAAAGAATTATAAAATCAGCAGCATCTTAAAAATGTTCTGAAATAGTTTAAAGAATGGATAACTATTTAATTATATCTTTGTAATTCAAAATAAATACTAAATATTAATCCAATGAATAAATTGAGAACTTCTTTGTTTGTACTATTAGTACTTACATTTGTATCTGCAAAGGCAGATGAAGGTATGTGGCTGCTTCAGTTAATGAAAGAGCAACATTCCATTGACATGATGAAAAAGCAAGGTTTGCTGCTTGAAGCCGACGATGTATATAATCCAAACGGAGTTTCCCTTAAAGATGCTGTAGGTATTTTTGGTGGTGGATGCACTGGTGAAATTATCTCTTCGGAAGGATTAATCCTGACCAACCATCATTGTGGCTATGATGCCATTCAGCAACACAGTTCCGTAGAACACGACTATTTAACCGACGGTTTCTGGGCTAAGAACCGCAAGGAAGAAATTCCTACTCCGGGACTTGCTTTCACTTACATTGAAAGAATAGAAGATATCACTGATCTTGTAAACACTCAGATTAAGGAGGGCAAAACTACCGTAATTGATTCTTATACAAACGGTTATCTTACAAAGCTTGCCGACCAACTACTTGCTAAAAGTGATTTAAAAGGGAAACCGGGCATCAGCGCTCAGGCTCTTCCATTCTACGCAGGAAACAAATACTATTTAATGTTTAAGAAAAGATACAGCGACGTGCGTATGGTTGCTGCTCCTCCTTCAGCAATTGGTAAGTTTGGCGGAGAAACAGACAACTGGATGTGGCCACGCCATACCGGTGACTTCTCTATGTTCCGTATCTATGCCGATGCTAATGGTGAACCAGCTGAATACAGTCCCAGCAACGTTCCTTTGAAATGCAAAAAACACCTCACCATCTCTTTAAAAGGAGTTCAGGAAGGTGACTATGCCATGGTTATGGGTTTCCCGGGAAGAACTTCACGCTACCTTACTGCATCTGAAGTTAAAGAACGCATGGAAGCACAGAATGCTCCAAGAATCCGTGTTCGCGGTGCTCGTCAGGATGTATTGATTGCCGAAATGAACAAAAGCGATAAAGTACGCATTCAGTATGCAAGCAAATATGCACGTTCATGCAACTACTGGAAGAACTCTATCGGAATGAACAAAGCAATTGTTGATAACAAAGTTATTGAAACTAAAATTGCTCAGGAAAACAAGTTCATTGAATTTGCTAAATCAAAAGGCAATCAGGAATACATGGATGTAGTTAAGAAGATAGACGATGCCATCTCCAAAATATCAGGTAGTGAATACCAGGCAACTTGTTTCCAGGAAGTATTCTTAGGAGGCATTGAGTTCGGTACTCCTTATCTTCTTTGTGATACACTGAAAACAGCTTTGGATAAAAAAGATAAAGTTCTGGTTGCTTCCATGATTGAGAAGATGAAGAAATCATATAGCCAGATCCACAATAAGGATTACGACCATGAAGTTGACCGCAAAGTGGCTAAGGCTCTTCTTCCATTGTATGCAGAAATGATTCCGGCCGAACAACGTCCCGCTATCTATTCAGTAATTGAAAAAGAATTTAAAGGAGATTACAATAAGTTTGTTGATGCTTGCTATGATAATTCTATTTTCGCAAATCAGGCAAATTTCGACCGTTTTATAAAGAATCCTACAAAAAGTGCTTTGGAGAAAGACTTAATGGCGAAATATGTTCGTGCAAAATACGACAAATTAAAGGAACTGTCTCAAGGCAGCAAGTCTTTATCTGAATCACTGGCATTGCTTCACAAAACTTATGTTCGCGGATTAAATGAAATGAAGGAACCTGTTCCCTCCTACCCTGATGCAAACTTCACCCTTCGCCTTACTTATGGTAATGTAAAATCATACGATCCTAAAGATGGAGTACACTACAAATACTTCACTACCATGAAGGGAATCATGGAAAAAGAAGATCCTAACAACCGCGAGTTTACTGTTCCAGCTAAACTTAAAGAGTTATATAACAACAAAGACTTCGGACGTTATGCAATGAAGAACGGTGAAATGCCGGTTTGCTTCCTTTCTACAAACGACATTACCGGTGGTAATTCCGGAAGTCCGGTTATCAATGGAAAAGGTCAGTTAATCGGTGCAGCTTTCGATGGCAACTGGGAATCATTAAGCGGAGACATCAATTTCAACAATGATCTTCAAAGATGTATCTGCGTTGACATCCGCTACGTGTTGTTTATCGTAGAAAAACTAGGAAACAGCAAGCATCTGGTTGATGAAATGACTATTGAAGAATAAAATAGCTTCTTAAATTTATGAAGAAATTTCTATTTACAGCCACAGCATTTATGTACTTCATGGGCAGTTATGCTCATGAAGGTATGTGGATGTTGCCAGATCTCAAAGAACAGAATGCCGCTGCAATGTACGAACTGGGACTGGAAGTTCCCATTGATCAGGTTTATAATCCGGATGGCATCAGTATAAAAGATGCAGTAGTTCACTTTGGTGCCGGATGCACGGGTGAAGTTATCTCATCCGAAGGCTTAATCCTTACCAACCATCACTGCGGATACAGCTACATACAGCAACAAAGTTCGGTAGAACACGATTACCTGACCGATGGTTTCTGGGCAATGAACCGTGAGCAGGAACTTCCATGCAAAGGTTTGACAGTTACTTTCATTGATAAAATTCTGGATGTAACCACCTTTGTTCAGGATAGATTAAAGAAAGACGATGATCCGGAAGGAGTGAATTATCTGTCACCTAAATATTTAGAAACAGTAGCCAAGAAGTTTGCAGAAGAAAACAAGATTGAGCAAACTCCATCTACCGTCCTTGAGCTGAAAGTTTTTTACGGAGGAAACAAATACTACTTGTTCGTAAAAACTGTCTATAAAGATATCCGTATGGTTGGTGCTCCTCCTTCATCCATTGGAAAGTTTGGTGCCGATACAGATAACTGGATGTGGCCTCGCCATACAGGAGACTTCTCCATGTTCCGCATTTATGCCAATAAAGATGGAAAGTCTGCCGAGTATTCCAAAAACAATGTTCCATTAAAGGTAAAAAAACACCTCACTCTTAATATCAGTGGTGTGAAAGAAGGCGACTTTGCCATGGTTATGGGATTTCCCGGACGCAACTGGCGTTACATGATTTCCGATGAAGTGGAAGAACGTATGCAGACCACCAACTTTGCACGCGACACCATTCGGGGCATTCGTCAGGCTACCATGATGCAAGAGATGCAGAAAGATCCGGCAGTGCGCATTCAGTACGCCAGCAAATATGCATCTTCCGCTAATTACTGGAAAAATGCCATTGGAATGAACGAAGGACTTGTTCACTTAAAGGTACTTGATACAAAGAAAGAACAACAGGAAAAACTTCTTGCTTATGGCAAGGCGCACAACGACGATTCTTATCAGAAAGCTTTCAACCAGATTCGGTCTATCGTAGCTCAGCGCAGAGATCCAATGTATCATCAGCAGATTATCGGCGAAGCATTGGCTAGTGGTACAGAATTCTCTAAAGTTCCTTCTACTTCGGCACTGCTCAATTCATTAAAGGGTAAGGACAAAGAGAAAATAGATGCTGAAAAAGAAGCTTTGAAGAAAGCCGCTGACAGTTATTTCAATAAGGATTACAATCCGGAAGTAGACAGAAAGATATCTAAAGAGATGCTTAAAGTCTATGCCGCTTTAATCCCTGAAGAAAAACGCATCACCATATTCAGTGTGATAAAAGATCGCTTTAAAGGAAACTCCTCCGCATTTGTTGATGCATGTTTCGATAATTCGATCTTCGGTTCTAAGGAAAGATTCAATAAGTTTATTGAAAAGCCAAGTATCTATAGAATTGAAACAGACTGGATGGTATTATACAACATTTCTGTAATTGGCGGATTGGCACAAACAGCCATCGAAATGAAAGATCTGGATAAGACATATAATGCTGCTCATAAAACATGGGTAAAAGGTATGACCGAAATGAGAAAAGAAGCAGGAATGGCAATCTATCCGGATGCCAACTCTACCCTGCGCCTCACTTACGGAAAAGTACTTTCCTATGAGCCCAGAGACGGTGAGGTTGATAATTATTACACCACATTGAAAGGGGTAATGCAAAAAGAAGATCCTAACAACTGGGAATTCGTTGTTCCGGCTAAGCTGAAAGAGTTATATAACAATAAAGACTTTGGACGTTACGGAATGAAAAACGGAGAAATGCCTGTTTGCTTCATAACAAACACAGATAACACCGGAGGTAATTCCGGAAGTCCTGTATTTAATGGTAAAGGTGAACTGATTGGTACAGCATTTGACCGCAACTATGAAGGATTAACCGGAGACATTGCTTACCGTCCGTCTTCACAACGTGCAGCCTGTGTGGATATCCGATATACACTGTTCATCATTGATAAGTTTGCCGGCGCTTCACATCTGGTTAAGGAAATGACGATTAAGGAATAATTTTTTATTCTAGTAACCTAGCATTAAGCTACTAAGCAAAAAATGCTAACAGCATAAAAGGGGAAGAGTTAATCTTCCCCTTTTTGTTTTATATGGGGGATTGTTTTGAGTTTATCATCTATATCACCAGATAACAGTTGGGTGGATTTCAGAGGCAATATATAAAAATGCACTGTGAGAGTGCAATATTTGTTGTTTTTTGCACTATGAGAGTGCATTTTTTGATATAAAGGTGGCTATACTAATTTAAATTGGTCACAAGCAATTAAAAATATAGTAATTTCTGCACAGATAATCAAGACAACGTCTATTATCTGTGCAGAAATTACTATTCGATTTTCATAAACGTCAACAATACATAAATAATAATATTGCATTAGACTTCAGATACCCTTGCAGATGAATATATCAGTTTAGTTCACTCATAGAAGGCGAGTTTAACACCATAAATATTTAAAACATAACTCAAAGACAAATAGTTTATACAAAAACTTTTCTATTTTGTGACTTTTTATAACAACTAAACAAAAACAAATAAACACAAAAGGGATAATTAATCTTATTATTTTGTATTTTTGAGGGAATTATTTTATACATTTGCGGACATTCTTATTTACAACAAGATTTTATTGATCTGCGCACAAATTTGTCACAGCAACTTTATGAAAACAAATCTAAAAAATAAATAATTTATAGTATGGAAGAAATAATTATCGATTTACAGGACAGTTCCAATGCAAAAGGATTTAAGGTTGGCAACTTAGTTCATCAACGAGAATTTAATAAAGCTAAAGAATTAATAGAAAAACGTATAGCAAGAGCTTCGTCCTTTAAACATAAAAATGAGCCTAAGCAAAGATACAATGATACTATATCCATTCTAGGGAGTAGAGGTAGTGGTAAAACAAGTTTTCTTTTAAGCTTGTTAGCTGAATGTAAAGAAAGCAAAAATATAGAGGTTTTAGATATTATTGATCCAACTTTAATCGAAGAAAAAGGACACATATTTTTAACGATTATTTCACTCATAAAAGAAAGCGTTTATAAGAAAATAGATTTAAGCAATTGCACGCCAAATGACTCTAGTTATCAAAAAAAGATAGAATGGAAAGATAAACTTCGTAAGCTAGCAGATGGATTACCATCTATTGATGGCGTTGGTTCTGGACTAAATGATAGTAGCTGGCAAGATGCAGAGTATATTATGAACAAAGGAATCAAATCAGTTAATGCAGCAACAAACCTTGAAGACAATTTTAATAAAATAATAAATTGTGCACTAGAAATACTAGACAAAGATGCCTTTATTATAACTCTGGATGACATTGACGTAGATTTTAGAAAAGGATGGCCTGTATTGGAAACTATACGAAAATACCTTACTTCACCACAAATCATAGTTCTTTTAAGCGGTGATTTAAAACTTTATTCTAAAGCAATTAGAAAACAACAATGGAAAAATTTCGGGAAAGCATTACTAAAAAATGAAGCGGAAAGCCTGAATAAGATGAATAGCTATAATGACTTAGTTACAGAAATGGAAAGTCAGTATATGCAAAAAGTTATTAAACCAGAAAATCGAATTCGACTTACAACCTTATTTGAAAAACTAGAATTATATAAGGATAAAATATGTATTAAAATTAATAAATCCGATGAAAATGAGAATTCTATTGTCGATTTTTATAATTCAATTTTATCCACCTTTGGCATCAAAAATAGAAGCCAAGCAGAAGCATACTCTTCTTTTCTTCTGAATTTACCACTTCGTACGCAAATTCAATTTCTATTTGAATCGTATCAATTGTTAACACACAAAGAAAACACAATAAAACAAGAAAGCGATATAACAAATGTAATTAACGCTTTTTTAAGCGACTTATACGAAAAAGAAGTTGATATAGATTTAGCCAGAAATCTTCCTAAAATGCTAAATGTAGTTATTCTCAAATTTCTAATTAAAGAACAAGGACTTGCAGAATACTATCAATTACAACCAACTAGCACCGATTCTAGTTTTAATAGTAGCTTAACAGCACTTAGTTTTTTATTTAGTCAGCAAGTTAAAAATAGACCATACTTAATTTTTGACTATATGATAAAAATCGGATATGTAAGAAATTTAATTAAAGAAATCGGATACAAAAGTAAAAACAATGAATTATACTCTATTGAAGATCTATGTCAATCATCAGGTATATATCAAGATAAAGTTCTAAGAGATATAGTAGGCAATATAACAGCATATATAAGAGGGGTTTTAAATACCCCAAAAGAAAACATAGAAAAAAGATTTGCAGGAATCATACCTTTAACAGGATTGGCATCGAGAGCAAAAGGCAAAAACAAAGAACATCGTATTGATTATGAATTTAAAAATGATGATAAATATATTTTAGCTTCTATTCCTTTAACAATATCTTCTAATAACTGGAAAAATAGTACTATATTAACATCTTCTATTTATGTACTGCTAGCTTCTATCTGCGAATTTGTTAAATTAGGAAACCTAAATAGTGGAGAAAGCGATGATAAAAGAGATATAGAAATTGCCAATGAGCTTTTAGAATTATCTCAAATCCAAACCTACTTAATGCCTAATTTTAACTTGAAAGATACAATATCTAACGAAGTCAGTGATTTAGAATTCGATAAAGAAGAAACAAATGATAATAGCTCACCCAAAAATCTTTTTTCATTAAAGGTTGCAAAGTTTATAAGGGAATGGATTGATAGGTACCCTAATAAAAAAATATCGGTTTCTCCACATTTATTAGGAAAAATTTCCACACGTTTATTTTATGCATTAGATAGTATTGAAAAACAAACAATTTCCAATTTAGGTGATTGTATGTATCGAAGAATTATAGCATTAGCAAATGCTATAATTATAGAAGAAATAAAGGAAAATGTGACAAAAGAAAAAGATCTAAATTTAGATAATACAATCAGTGCTGATAGAGTTTTCAAAAAAAATATTAAGGTTGCCACAACCAATAAGGATGAACTTCCACTGTCTTTATGGTTACTATCTTGCCCACTATTTCTCTTGTATCTTCCATCAAAGGAAAATGAACTAATTAATGAATATATTAATTTTATTGAACCAGGATATTCTAATGGTAATATAAAACCTAAAGAGATTATTAAAGATTCAATATATGAGAAATTAAAAGAAGTTGCAATTGCTGGTATAGAATATAAATCAAAAACAGAAGAAGAAAAGAAAGAAGATAATAGCAGTTCTAAAGAAAACAGTTCCAAAGAAATAATCTTTGATTGTTCATATAACACAATAAAAATTCTTATTGAAAAAGGAATAAAATATTCATTATTTAGTGACACTGAATCAGCAACAAGAACACGCAATGATCTCATCAGAATATCATGTAAGGAATACTTTACAAACGATATTAACGGAACTCTAATAAAAGATTTTATTGAATTTATTAATAATTACAATAGTGAAAATAAAGAGAAAGTAGAAGAATGGAAACAAGCTCAATCATAAGACATCTACTATGTGATGATGATTCTCTTTCGTCTTACTTTAACGGAAAGCTTGTTTCTTTTGAAGATGTTAAACGTAGACTATTACTATTAGAGCGAAGAGAAAATTGTTTTATAGCCGATCATTATTACCGTTTAAATCAGGAAAAAAGTTTTGATAGGATTGATTCTCTTTCTGAAGTCTTAAGTAAAGGTCTATTCCGGATAGCTGATAACCATCTGGAACTAATTAATAATAGAATTCATGTAAAGCAAGAAAAGCAAAATGAATGGCAAGAATTAATTACACGTATTCCTCCTTTGACTTTGCAAGCTGCATTTCTATATATACATAAACCATTGACAGGTAAAGAAACAAGTAAGATACAAAATTATTTCAAAGATATAATTTTGCCTAATGCCAGATATACAGCTTTGCCCTATCCGTACATTCCACAATTAGAGGAGTATATTAAACAGAAAAATGGTTTGCACGATTTACATATTCACTTAAATGGTTCTACAGAAACAGATATAGCTTGGCAAGATTTTCTTAAAGCTCCAGATAAAGTTTACAAAGAACTTAAAAGTGGTTTTAAAAGCCAACTAACGGAGGAGCAATTTGAGCAAGAATCACATCTTACAGACTCTATTATATTCAGAGATTCACTACTAATAGCCAGAAAAATACGGAATTACATCTTTAGTATGTTTTACCCTAATCCTATAAATACAGATAATCAGATTAAAATTGAATCAACAGATCAATTGCTTAAAAAAATACTGGATACAGATCTTGATTTTTGTAATGGAATAGATAATCCTTTTGGTGACCTAATAGCAAATGAAGAAATTGCTAGAAATTATCCTATGCCTATTGAGTGTTTAATGTATATACTCATATTCCAATATTTGTCAGAAAAGCCCAAAGAGAGTATTTCCTATCTTTTCCATTTCTATTTATTAATATTAGGTTTATCTAATAGGTTACTTGTACAACAAACACGTCAATATGGATTTGAACAATTCCAAAAACAAACATCAAATGATTTAAGATCATTCTCCGAAAAAAAATATGAGAATAGATTTCTCCAATTACATGGTAATGAATTACGTAATATTCACTTTACGGAAGGGAGATTTTCTCCCAAAGGAACAAGAGAAGACAATCAGGCTTTATTACATAAAATTTTCTCAAGCTGGAATTCTTTTAAGAAACAATTGAATAACAACCAAACTCTTGAACAAGATGAAACATCCAATATAAATATAGATGAACCGCCGATACTCAAATTAATAGCTCATTTTATTAAGCAAAAAGATGAAGATAAAGATAAGGACATAATGATTCGTCATAAAAAACTCCGAAAGGAAGTTTGGGAAAAAGCGGCAATTCTTGGTTTTATGAAAGAAAAAAGCGACTTATATATAAAAAATGTTATAGGAATTGATGCTGCAGCAAGTGAGTTTGATGCACCACCAGAAGTCTTTGCACCTGCCTTTAGACTACTGAGAAGAAGGGGTTTTGAACATTTTACTTTTCATGCAGGAGAAGATTTCTTTCATATCATTAGTGGTTTGAGGGCTATTTACGAGTCAATTACTTTTTTTGAAATGAAGCATGGAGATAGAATCGGTCATGCAGTTGCAAGTGGCGTTGATGCACAAATTTGGATAGACAATGTAGGAAAAAATATTCTAATCCGGCAAGGAGAACAATTGGATAATCTACTATTCTCATATAATTTGATAGTTAAAGAAAAAATTGATTCACTAAAATCATATCTACCACTATTAGCACATGAAATATCAAAATTAAATTTTGATATTTATAAGGAGTTCTATCCTGTAGAAGTTCAATTAGAAGCTTGGTTATTACGCAAGTATTGCCCAATGCTTCTATTATCAGGAAAGAAAGAATTTGCCGAGCCCTATTCTGTCTATTGTGACCAAGAATGGTGCGAGATTATAAAAAACATTCCCTCTTTAAAAGATCGTGAGTATATTGGAACATTAACTCGAAGGGACACAAGAGTTGAAATACTTGAAAAATATCATAATATAGAATACAGAAAACGTTATGAAAAAATAATTGAGATAGATTCACTTGCAATCTTCGATATAGCAGCAATAAAAGAACTACAATTGGCTATTCTAAAATACATGCACAAAAAAGAGATTGTGATTGAAACGCTACCTACTAGTAATGTGCGTATTGGACAACATCATAATTACGATACTTATCATCTTTGGAACTGGATGAAATGGGAAGAAGAAGGTTATAGTATTCCCCCAATAGTTGTCGGTACCGATGATACTGGGATCTTTGCCACAAACATTTATAACGAATATGCCAATATATATTGCCATCTGACCAGTAAATGCAAAATGACACATGATAAAGTTATGACTCTAATTGAAAAATTAGATAAAAATGCAAGCATTTATAAGTTTGAATAACCAACCCCCATACAACAAGAATAAAGACGATCATATCGCTCGAGTGAGCGATATGATCCTGAAAAAGAAAGACACTGTATAATAAAGGAGAAGACTACATCAGATAACAGCCTAAAAAATATCAGTTATTAGAAAAATTCGAATAACTGAATGTTAATCAATGAACAATCAGACTATTTTCTCAAATACCTCAAAAAGCCTTCCATTATTGGTTTACAATTAAAATAAAATATATAATTTTGTAAACCAAAGCAATTGTCATCAAACTATATTATGGAAGAAGTATTTTCTAAGAGATTAAAAAGCGCCCGTGTAATGCAAGGACTCTCTATGGATGCATTATGTGCCCGTATGGATAACATTATATCCAAACAATCCATTTCTAAATACGAAACTGGAAAGATGATGCCGGACAGTACTATATTGATAGCTTTGGCAAATGCTTTGCAAGTTAGCGTGGATTATCTGTTCCGTCCTTTCAAAACTGACTTGCAATCTATTGAATTCCGTAAAAAGAGCAAACTCAAAATTACGGCACTAAATGGTATTAAAGAGAAGGTCCGGGATTCCGTGGAACGTTATCTGGAAATTGAGAATATATTAAATATGGATTCTCAGTTCAAAATTAATTTCTCAAATGTAACTGTTCAATGTGCTGATGACGTAAAAAATCTGGTTGTTCGTCTTCGAAAAGAATGGAATCTGGGAGAAGATACTATTAGTTCTGTTTTAAGTCTATTGGAAGAGAATGAAATAAAAGTAATTGAGCTGGATGCTCCGGCTGGGTTTGATGGTTTAAGTGGTTGGGTGAATCAATCTTATCCTGTTATTGTATTAAATAAGAATTTCCCTGCTGAAAGAAAACGTTTCACTGCTTTACACGAATTAGGACATCTTCTACTCTCTTTCGATCCGATTATTTCTGCCAGTGAGCAGGAAAGTTTATGCCATCTGTTTGCAAGTGAAATGTTGTTACCTTCTAATCAGTTTATAAAACTTCTCGGAGCTTCGCGTAAAGATATCTCATTACTAGAATTGATTGATCTGCAAATGCAATAAGGCATTTCAATTGATGCACTTATGTACAAAGCAAAAGAGTTGAATATAATCAGTGAACAACGATGCAAAACTTATTTCATTAAAAAGAATACTACTCCGAAGTTTAAGGATGATGCTAATGAAAGCAGATTTCCTATAGAAACTTCGTATCGTTTCCGTCGTTTAATCTACAGAGCCATTGCCAGTGAAATAATTTCATTATCAAAAGCATCTGTATTACTTAATACTCCGATTCAAGAATTGAAATTGTCACTTAACTTAGTCTAATGAGTAATATTGCAGTTAGTGACACAAAAAAAACAATTTTCCAAAATCATCTCCCCTATCTGCTACCAAAACTCATAAAACAACTTACAGCATGTACTTTCAGCTAGTAGCAGATAGGAAATCATCTGCTACTAAATCCTTGTTATCTGCTACTAATCAGCATCATGTGCCACCAACTTTATTCTCATTATAAAGAACAGTAGTAAATATTGTCTTTATAATATTATAATAGAACTTGTTTTAGTACAAGATAATGATTTAATAGTAAAAGTATCTCTATTTGTTTTATCCAAATAATTTTACTACTTTTGTAAAGGAATATAAGCAAGTTCTCAGATGAGTGCTCATGGGTTCACAGTTGAAAACCCATCGGTTCTCAGATGAAGTCTCATCGGTTCTCAGATGAGAACTCACTTAGCTATACCGTAAAAACTTAATAATGAACTAAATAGAATACTATGGCAGCTACCTATGATTTAAGAGAGAACCCCAATCCTAAGAAAGACGGAAAGAAACAACCATTACACCCACGAATTGTATCAAAAGGCACCATTCCTGCAAGGGAATTGCTGGAGGAAATTTCTTCGGGAACTACTTTTAATGTTGGCGAACTGGAGGGAGCACTTAGCGCACTGGCCGAAAGAATGGCGTTTCACCTAAAAAACGGATATCGTGTGGAATTGGGAAATCTTGGCTATTTCTCTGCCAAACTAAAAGCGCGTCCGGTAATGGAAAAAGATGAAATACGGTCGGCCTCTGTTGAATTTGATAATGTAAACTTCCGCGCATCGGCATGGTTCAAGAAGCATACACGCGGAACTGTGGAACGTTCTAACAGAGGATTTCAAGCCTCGGCTCAACTTAGCGAGGAAGAACGAAAAGATCTACTGGAAAAATACCTTGATGAGAATTCTTACATTACTCGTAGAGATTATACTTTCCTCACCGGATTACTAAAAAACAATGCAATGAAGGACTTGAAAGAGTTTGTGAATCAAGGAGTCTTAGTTTCAAGTGGCCGCCTGAACCAAATGATTTTTCTTCGGGCTCCGAAGAAATAAGTAAAATACAGAATAGTGAAAAACTATATCATATATTTTTTGCATTCTTTATAAATTCTATTGAATGTGCAAGAATGCACATTGCAGATTTAGATAAAGTATTGAAAATCAAAACTTAATTAAACAAACTAAAACAGCCATACTACATTTATGCTTACACGTACCATGACTTACAAACAAATGCAAGAAGAGTTTTTTTATGACATGCACAATCTTCTTTTGCCACATTTAATAAAAGTATATGATAAAAGAGCCAAAAGAGCAATACTAAAAACAACTAAATTCCCTATTATTTTTAATCCAGTCTATTTTACGAGTAAACGACAAAATAGTTGGATAATTATGTATTATGCAATCGACAAAAAACTTGCGCATGACGCTTGCTGTGTTATTCTACTAACCGTAAATACACCGGAAGGAATATATGTTTATAGAAAAGATCTGGGACCAAGCAATATGCTGATTACAGTCTACCCGCCCCATTTCTTTTCCCGTTATCGTTCTCGTCAGCTTAAAGACGATTCATTAACAACCAAAGAAGTGATTGTTAAATTTTTCAAGAATAATTTTGATGGCATGATTGCTCGTAGAGAAAATATAGCAGAAACAGCAATAAGAGAAGGATATGCATTGGGGGAAGTTTTAAGCTTGGAATGCGATCTGGTTATGATGAAAACCTTTATTACAAGTAAAATGCTTAGGGAAGATCAAAGCCTTGGGCAGATATGGCAAAACATGGATCAGGAAGAAATGAACTTCCTGAAAAGAAGTGGAAACGAAAAACTGATTGCGAAGGTGAGTGATAATCTGTTGAAGAGAAAAGTTGAATTAGAATTAAAGGCTATGACAGCTAAACAATAAGTAGATATAAAACGGCCATAATTCCAGTAGCAGATACCAAATTTTAGTGGAAGATGAATTGTATATAAAATTTATCTTCCACTAACTTACTTATTTAAGTATCAAACTATTAAGTAAGCGTTAGCAGCAGGTAGCAGATGATTTTTTATTTTCTCTGTTTTTTTCTGGTTACACATAATCTTCAACCAAATACATATCACTGATATACTCATTCATACTATCCTGAAGATATTCCAATGCTTCTTCGGGGGTATCTCCATAAGCGCTACACTGCATGTTATAAGAAAGGTAAGCATAATAACCACCATCAGTAGTACGCTCCAAAATGTAATCTTCTTTTTTTAGTCTCATAGCTGAAAATAATTTGATAATGCCGGAATGGCAAAAGTTGTATGTTGATCTATTTTATCTTCAAGTTCTTCAATAAGTATCCTTTCGCAACTGTTTACCCAATAAGCAAAGGAGCGATTGGGAACATACTCATCTGAGAATTCAAGTAATTTATCAAGGTTAAAAGAATCGTCTACTACACCTGCTCCCGCACGGGCTGCATCGTAAGCATTGCAATCTTGCTCAATATGTACAGGAACCATCACTACCGGTTTCCCTATATACATTGCTTCACAGATTGATTCAAATCCGGCGGTACTGGCATACGCCCGGCAGCCACTCATGTATTTCAGGAAGTCTACATCGTTCAGTGCATGAAAAGAAAGACTATCAGTCACTTTCATTTCCTCAGGCATATCGGGTTTGTCCCAGAAAAAGTGCATTGTTAAATCAGGATGCTCTTTATTGTAAGAGACAATCTGATCTGCATAGCCGGAATTTACCATATATCCATGAATATAATCACCCTGTTTTGATTGGAGAGATAAAACTTCCCTTCGCAACAACGGAGGAACTACAGTTATATTTCTATCATCACACATCTCTGTAAATGATAATGCCAGCTTCTTTGATGCGCCAAGACTGGTAAGGTGTGTAAAGAAACGTAGCATAAAGAGACTCAACGGGTTCTTCTTAGGGAACTCAAAATCCTTGTGAAGGAACAAATATTGATGACCAATGCACACATAAGGAACCCGGGGCCGGAGAAGAGTATAAGTGAGGCCTGTTAGCAGTTCGTAGAAGTTAATGACCACGTCGGCACCGGATTCTTGTATGCGTTGTTTTATATAAAACATACTATTTATATATGCAGGCAACTGCAATAAATTATAAGCTACACTCCTACCTAAAGACACTCTTCTGTTCTGTGCAGTAGGAAGAAAGTTGGGACTAACAAATCGTTTTACCGGAGCTTTTATATTTCGGTTAAAAAAGCCTGGAAGTGAGCGGGAAGAACTTTTTCCCACTAAAATTTCCACAACTTCGTGTCCGTTATTTATCAGCATCTCTTCCAGCGTAATGGCTTGGGTAAAGTGTCCCCGACCTTCACCCTGAACGATAAACAAGAATTTCATGAGGCTATATTTATTTCGTCAATCACACTATCCATATTCTCTTGCATCAACGCTCCTTCATAGTAGCGTATACTCCAGTTGCCATCCTTGTCTTCCACAAGTGCCGAAAGACTTTCCACCCAGTCGCCCGAATTCAGGTAATGAATTTCTTTGTAGTAAGTATTCTCGGGATGGTGTATATGTCCGCAAATTATTCCGTTGCAACGCTTTATCCGGGCAAGCTCCACCAGTTCTTTTTCAAAGTCGGATATGTAAGAGACTGCCGATTTTACTTTCTGCTTGATGTTTTGTGAAAGTGAATAATAGGGTTTACCCTGTTTCAGTCTGCGGGCGTTATATATTTTGTTCAGCCAAAGCAGGCAAGAATAACCCACATCGCCCAGTTTGGCCAACCATTTCATCTGAGTAGTTACAGTATCGAATACATCGCCGTGAGTAACATAATAGCGTTTGCCATGACTTTCGTAAATATAATCTTTTACTATACTGATATTATAAAGGGTAAGCGGAGCCAGGTTATCAAGAAAATCATCGTGATTACCACGAACATAAATTACTTCAGTGCCAAAATTCTCCATCATTTTCATGATTACCTTAAAGAACTGAGTATGCTTTGGTTTCCATTTATTCAGTCCGCTTTTTTGCAAATGCCAGCCATCAATAATGTCTCCGTTCAGGATCAGTTTATCACAATTGATTGATTTCAGGAAGTTGCTCACTTCCTCTGTCTTGGAATGAGGAGTTCCCAAGTGAATGTCCGAGAGGACAACTGTAGGATAATAAGTACGTAATTGCATATCTTTTTATTTTTTTGCTCTACAAAAGTCATGTAATTACATTACAATATAATGAATGCAGGATTACTTTCCTGTTAAGGTTTTCGTTTCTATTTTACAGTCAACGTTTCATTCTGAATATTAATTATAAACCCAGCAAAAAGAATAACAAAGAAGCCAAATTAAAAGAGCAAATTGCAAGCCAGATAAGCCCGAATGAACTTAAAAAAACAAAAATTCAACTTTAATATTGAGGTTTATTCAGATTCCTATTTCTTTTTTGGCATAAAAAAACTACCTTTGCAGCGCAAACCAAAAAATCATTAAAAAATGGACGAAGGCCCTGCGGATATATTTAAGTTTATATTATTAACCTGATATAGTTAGGTAGCATCTCCTTATATATGCTTCTTAATCTATACCATAAAGAAAAGAAGCATATGAAGTCTTTAATGACATTCTATCTGAGCCGTGTGATCGGAAAAAAAATCTTTGATACAAACGGACAGTTTATTGGCACTGTAAAAGATCTGCTGGTTAATGCAGACAATACAAATCAAACCGAAAGACCACTTGTTACAGGAATAAAGGTTAAAAGCTCCGGCAAAACAGCATTTTATTCTTTTGAATATTTTAAAGTTGAGAAAATTAATGGAAAAATTAAGGTTACCTGCTCTCAACTGATTGAATTACCTCATGAAAATATAGAAAACGATCTCTACCTGGCTGGTGTGGTTCTCGATAAACAAATTGTAGACCTAAACGGAAGAAAGCTGGTACGGGTAAACGATATACGTTTGGTATCTGTTGCCAACGGAACTTTTGCCGTGGCCGTTGATATAGGCATTGAAGGGTTATTGCGAAGAATCGGCATTGCCAAACCACTTAAAATGGCCCTTTCTTATTTTAATGTCAGCATTCCGGCTAAGTTTATTTTATGGGAAGATGTGGAAGCTATTGACTTCTCGAATCTGAATATCAAGTTATCGAAAAGCCATTCTAAACTTCAAACCCTGCACCCTTCCGACCTTGCCGACATTATTGAGGATTTAGGCAAAAAAGCCAGTGCCGAAGTATTCTTATCACTGGACGAAGAAAAAGCTGCCGACGTACTTGAAGAACTGGAAGCCGATGCTCAGATTCACATTATTGAAAGTCTTTCAATAGAAAAAGCAGCCGATGTGCTTGATAAGATGCCGGCTGACGAAGTTGCGGATATCATTAACGCACTGGAAGAAGAAAAGGCCGAACTCCTGCTTAACGAGATGGAGAAGAAAACCTCTGAAGATGTACGTGAGTTGCTTGATTATCCAGAAGATTCTGTGGGTAGTATCATGGCTACAGATATATTATCCTTCTCTGAAAATAAGACTGTTGATGAAGTTCTTAGCGAACTGAGAGATAAAAAGCCTGAAGCTGCAACATTATACAACCTCTTTGTTACTGACGAGAATGAAATATTAATTGCTACTTTCTCATTAAGAGATGTAGTTGTTTCTCCGCCAAGTGCAAAAATCAATGAAATAATGAAACCTTCTCCGGTGTGCCTGCGCGATAATCAAGAAATTGATGAGATTGCTGAGATTGTGTCTAAATACAATTTACTTGCAATACCGGTTGTTGATGATAACAATGTGCTACAGGGCATGGTTGTTATTGACGATGTAATTGAAGATTTAATTAACAAACGCAGAACTAACAAATAAGAACTCCTTTTTCTATGTTTAAAAATAAAAAGACTTTTTTCAAACAGCTGGGATTGTTCTTAGCTATTTTAGGTCCGGGAATAATTACCGGAAGTGTTGATAATGATGCTGGTGGAATTACTACTTATTCTGTTGCTGGTGCAGTTTATGGTTATAATCTGATATGGACGCTTATTCCTTCATTTATAGTACTTATTGTTATTCAGGAGATGAATGCCCGTATGGGTATTGTTACAGGTAAAGGTCTTGCCGATCTTATCCGTGAAAATGCAGGTGTAAAAGTTACCTTCGTAATATTTGTCGGTCTGCTTATTGCCGATATTGGTAATACTACAACTGAATTTGCAGGGGTTGCGGGAAGTATGGAAGTCTTTGGCGTAAGCAAATATATTTCGGTTCCTATAGTTGGAATCATGGTCTGGTTGCTGGTAGTCAAAGGTACTTATCAGGTAGCCGAACGTATATTTCTACTCTTCAGTCTTTCCTTATTGATGTACGTTGTATCAGCCATTATGGGAAAACCTCACTGGGGAGAGATTGGACACTCCATTGCTCATCCTGAAATGGAAATGAACACCAAAAGTCTTGCCATGATAATTGGTATCATAGGTACAACAATTGCTCCCTGGATGCAGTTTTACATGCAGTCATCTGTCATTGAAAAGGGGCTAACCATGAAGAATTACAAATATTCGCTCATCGATATTGTTGTGGGTTGTATTGCCACTGTAGTTGTTGCTTTCTTCATTATTGTAGCCTGTGCCTCTACCTTACATACAAACGGAATACAGATAAACGAAGCGAAAGATGCAGCTTTAGCCTTAAAACCGCTAGCCGGAGAACTTTCTTCCCAATTATTTGCGTTTGGCCTTTTCATCGCGTCAATCTTCTCGGCAACAATCTTACCACTGGCAACAGCCTTTTATGTGTGCGAGGCATTTGGATTTGAAGCAGGTATTGACAAAGACTGGGATGAAGCAAAAGAGTTTTATGTTCTTTACACTGGTATCCTGATACTCTCTGTTGCTATCATTCTAATTCCTAACGCACCACTTATCGCTATTTCATTGTGGTCTCAGGTAATTAATGGTATGCTGCTTCCTGTTGTACTGGTATGCATGATTTTACTGGTAAACAACAAGAAGATAATGGGCAAATATGTAAACAAGCCTTTGAACAATATCATTGGATGGGGCACAATAGTTATACTTATTGCTCTATCATTAATACTTCTTATATTGCCTTTAATTAACAACTAAGAGATTAATATATAAACTTAAAAAAAGAAAAAAGTAGACTTATTATACTTAATAGGAAAAACAAAATAAAATAGTTAAGTGTTCCATTATCATATAGCGTAATTTTGTATTCAATTAATGGATAACAATTCATTAAACAAAAAGAGGATATGGTTAAATTTGAAGACTTAATTAAAAGCAATAATCCTGTATTAGTAGATTTCTTTGCAGAATGGTGTGCTCCTTGTAAAATGATGAAACCCATTCTTGAGGAACTAAAAAAGCAAGTAGGAGACTCTGCAAGAATAGTTAAGATAGACGTGGATATAAATGAAGATATTGCAGCTAAATATAAAATTCAGTCGGTCCCTACCCTAATGCTCTTCAAAAATGGAGAACCAATTTGGAGACAATCAGGGGTAATGTCGGCTGAGGACTTAAAAGAAGTAATAGAAAAATATTAATAGCAAAAATGAAGAAGATTCTGATAATTGCAGTTCTGTTAATGGCTGGCATAGTTACTTATTCATTCACTCATATACCGGAAGATAAGGTTGTAAAGAAAGATATGCCCCAAAAAGGCACTGTTATTGAAATGAATGGCGACTTGTATCTGAAAAGCATTGCAGACTATAAAAGTACCAAGGAGTTTAAATTTAAAGGAAACAGGCCCGTTGTGATTGATTTCTATGCCGACTGGTGCGGTCCCTGCCGACTGGTGGCTCCTCTGATGAAAGAGTTGGCTAAGGAATATGAAAACAAAGTCACCTTCTACAAGGTCAATGTGGACAATGACAGAGATTTAGCCACAGCTCTTGGCATTCAGAATTTGCCTACAATCTTATTTATCCCTATGAAAGGTGATCCGCAAGCAATTGTAGGATCGGCTGGCAAGGAGACTTTTAAGCAGGCTATTGAGAAGGTTCTTCTTGAGAAACCGGCAAAGTAACCTAGCCACTCATTCTTTTAAAACAATTATTTCCCCAATAGATGGCGAAAAGCATCAAGGGGGTGATGGAAAAGCATCCGCGGACCGGAGAATTTCATCACCTCCTTTATTTTTTCCCGCATCTCAGGCTTGTAACAATGAGTAGGACATTTGACACAAGCACTCTTCTTCTGCCCGTATCTGCATTTTTCGAGTCGACGAAGGGTATAATCCTGCAGTTCTCTGCATTCTGCACAAAGCCCGTCTGTCCGATGATTCTGCTTGCAATACAATCCGATCATCTTTCCTACAATTTTCTTCTCATAAGCTATCTTATCCATAACTATTTTTTGTTTTAGTACAATAGAATGAACAAAAATAAAGTATCAAATCAAGAATGGCAAACGTCACTGTATTTTAAACAAAAGCAATGCTAAGCCGGAATAAAAGGAGAACTTTATGAATACATGTACACCTTTAAAACACATAGCGTACATTAAACAAATAAAAGGTCTACATCTTTATAAAAAGAGTGTAGACCTTTATTCGAATTATACCTAAAGTTATGTCTTAACTATATAGGATTATTTGAAAAATCTATTATACAAAGCTTCGAATACTTTACCGTGGCGAGCTTCGTCTCTGCACATTTCGTGAACAGTATCGTGGATAGCATCCAAATTCAATTGTTTTGCACGTGTAGCAATACGTTTTTTATCAGCACAAGCACCTTGTTCAGCATCTTTACGCATTTTCAGGTTTGTTTTTGTATCAGACAATACATCACCTAGTAGTTCTGCAAATTTAGAAGCATGTTCAGCTTCTTCCCAAGCAATTCTCTTGTAAGCCTCAGCAACTTCAGGATAACCTTCACGATCTGCCTGACGACTCATAGCTAAATACATACCAACTTCTGTACATTCACCCATGAAGTGTGCATTAAGATCCTTGATCATCTCTTCGTCACAGCCTTTAGCTACACCAACAACATGTTCATCTGCAAAAGTAAGTGCATCTGCGCTCTCTTCTATTTCTACAAATTTGCTAGCTGGAGCTTTACACAATGGACATTTCTCTGGAGCTGAATCACCTTCGTGGACGTAACCACATACTGTACATCTAAATTTCTTCATTTTCTGTTTGTTTTAAAATTAATCTTTATCTAAATTGTTTAGGCAATCCTTACAAATGCCTTTATAATAGTAATGTATCTCTGTTATCATGTGTCCTGCAGCATCCATCTGCATTACTTCCTTTACTGATGAAGGCATGGGTAAATCATAAATTTTAGCGCATTTCCTACATAAGAAATGGGCATGCGGAGAGGTATCTCCGTCGAAAGATAAGTTACTTTCATCAATTGTAAGCATCAAAGCTGCGCCGTTCTCTGCCAATAATTTCAATGTGCTGTACACCGTTGTTTTGGATAAAGTGGGCATTGATTTACTTAAATTTGAATAAACCTCGTCAGCAGAAGGGTGCGTGCGGTGGGTCAACAAGTAATTCATAATGGCTATCCTTTGAACAGACGGCTTTATGTTGAATTCTATTAATCTATTATATGCATCCATTACTAATTGGTTTTAATTTTAATATTGTATTCATTACAACTTTATAACGTTTGCAAAGATATAGGGATTTTTTAAATTAACAAATAAAATCAGATTATTTTTTTATTTCATCTTGTTTTTGATATACAGAAGGCGCTACTCCAAACTGTGATTTAAAGCATTTGCTAAAATAGAATGGATCGTTAATTCCCACTTTATAAGACACTTCGGACACAGTAAGGCTAGTAGAAAGAAGTAATTCTGCAGCTTTCTTCATACGAATAATACGAAGATATTCATTAGGTGAATGTCCGGTTACACCTTTTACCTTCTTATAAAATACAGTTCGTCCCAATCCCATCTGAGCAGCAAAGTCGTCAACAGAAAACTCAGCATTAGCAATTTCGGTCTCAAGAATCTCATGTAATTTATCTATGAATCCTTTATCTTTGTCGGTAGAACAAATAGCAGGACGGTTTATACCTGGCTCGCTAGAGAACTTTGTTCTTAGTTTTTCACGTTGTTCAATTAACTTAATGATACGTGCCAAGAGTAGTTTAACACTAAAAGGTTTAGTTATATACGCATCAGCTCCACTTTCAATTCCTTCTAAATGGTTTTCCGTAGTACCTAAGGCAGTAAGCAGAATAACAGGAATGTGACTAGTCTGGAAATCATCTTTCAACTTTCTGGTTACCTCGTAACCATTCATTCCTGGCATCAGCACATCACAGACTATCAAATCTGCATCATAATCTTTTATCTTCTCAAGCCCGTCGAGGCCATCCTCGGCTGTTCTAACTTCAAAATAGACACCAATCTCTTCCTTAAGGAATTGACGCACATCATTATCATCTTCAATAATCAGAATTTTGTAATTGTTCAAAGGTACAACATCTTCCATCTCCTGAGATTCAGGAACAGTCATTTTTATATTATTCATGGACTGTTCTTCTTTCATTAATATATTATTAGGTATCAGGAAGTCTTTCTCACCATAAACGCTTTCATCCAGAGGCAAAGAAACACTGAATACAGATCCACCGCCTTCATTTTCATTGTACCATATTTTCCCTTTATGCACACCTACTAACTCATTAACCAAATGAAGTCCTATACCTACGCTATTGCCTGAAAAATTACTTTGCATGAAGCGTTTAAACAATTCCTCACGTTTCTCTTTCGGAATACCTACTCCGGTATCTTTTACCTGAATAAGAAGCACATCCTTTTCTGCATCTACATTCACAATCAAGCTTACTTTTCCGCTTGATGGCGTATACTTAAAGGCATTTGAAAGTAAGTTATAAACAATCTTATCCAATTTTCCCTTATCAATAAATGCTTTATAAGAATTTATTGAAGGAGTGAACTGGAAATCTATATCCTTGGATTCCGAAGTGTCACTAAAACTCAAAAAGATTTCATATATAAAAGCAATCACATCTGTTTTTTCAAGAGAAAGAGCTAATTTATTATTTTGCATTTTCCTGAATTCAAGCAACTGATCAATTAACCGAATCATTCGATTGGTGCTTTTTTCCATTGTTTGCAATGGATGAACAAATTCTTTAGGAGCATTATCAATACGCTGAATTCGTTCAAGGGCTCCCTTAATAAGAGTCAATGGGGTACGAAACTCGTGAGATATGTTGGTAAAGAAAACCAGTTTATAATCTGTTAGTTGTTTTTCAACCTGTATCTTATTATGAAGTCTAGTAAAGTCGCGGGTAATCTTAAATGCAAAATAGAGTGTTACACCAAGAACAAGTGCATAAATCATAAATGCCCAGATAGTTAACCAGAACGGAGGCTTAACAACAATCTTCAACGCTGTTACACGATAATCCCAAACACCGGAACCGTTGCAAACTCTTACCTTTAAAAGGTATTCTCCCGAAGGAAGGTTTTTGTATGCTGCAAAGTTTAAAGATGTTGGTACACTCCACTCTTTATCATAATTTTCCAGTTTATAGGAATACTTTGTCAACTCTGATTCATAAAAATTAAATGAAGAGAAATCGAGTACAAAAGAATTCTGAGAGTGCTTTAACGTTATCTTATCTGAATAAGAGATAGACTGTTCCAATGGTGAGTCAGGATCTTCGGGGCTAACATTGATGCCATTAATTTTAAGACTTGTAAAGACAGCCGGCGAAGAGAAAAAAGATCTTTTTACTTTCTTGGAATCAAACATTATTAATCCATAGTTTGTACCAAAAATCAATTTTCCATCTTTACATTTACTTGTACTGTTTTCACTATATACATTACCTAATGCATAACTTGAAAAGAAATAGTTTTCGAATATCTTTGTCTTTGGGTAGAACTTGGACATACCATATTCTGTAGCAATCCATAGATTGCCCGATTTATCTTCATTGATAGATTGAACCACATCGTTTACCAATCCATTCTGAATGTTGTAATGCTGAAATGTTATTGTAGAATAATCCTTTTTCAGTTCACAAGAACTAAATCCGGCACCGGATGTTCCAATCCATATACGGCCATTTTTATCTTGCATGATGGCACGTATCTCATTACTTTTCAATTTACCATTATTATAATTGAACACATAATAGTTTTTCGGATTCTTTATCAGCAAATCGGGATTAAAGACATAGACACCATCACTGGTTCCAATCCATATCATTCCATTTTTATCTTGCAGAAGTACTCTTACCTGCTTTTGACCGTAAGATTTATTAAAGAAGTGTTTGAAAATATATTTCCCATTTTTAAAAACAGCCAAATCAAGACCACCTCCAATACCACTTCCAAATGTAGCTATCCACATTCTGTTTTTACTATCTCTAAGAATAGAAAACACGTTATTTTCTGAAATAGAATTTGGATCCTTGAGATCATTCTTATACCACACATTATCTATGCAAAGGCCATCACCACGGCTCCCTATCCATACCTTCCCCTTATCGTCTTCTACAGCAGCATAGATATTAGAATGAAAATCATATTTTACAGGCTTCTTATTCAACTCAGAGTCATATACATAAACACAACCTTTTCTTGTACCTATCCAAATATCTCCGTTTGCCATTTTTGAAATCATTCTAACCGTATTTGAACGGTCGGATAATGATTTGTCTTCAGGATAAATACGACTGCTACTCTCATTTAAGACTGTAATTTTTGAGATTCCTGCAAATTCAGAACAAACCCATATCTCACCTGATTTATCTTCGGTCACAAATTGAAGGTAATCTGAGCTAATATGACTAAATCCATTGATATTTGAAGTATAATGTTCCAACTCATCTTTGGCAATATCATAAGCAAACAATCCGTTACCATAAGTTGAGATCCAGATAATGTTTCTGGAATCGTGTACTATATGATATCTCTCATTGTCTATGTAACTAATTTTATCTGAAGGAATAAGCTGAAAACTTTTTGTTTTCTTTGTCCTAACATTAATATACCACAACTTCCCGGTATGATTAAATATCCAGCAATCTCCTTTATTGTCAGTAATGGTGGACCCGGAAAGTATTGCTTCATGAAACAAGCTGTTATCTTTAATCAATGATTTTGAACGAAAATTATAGATATAAGTACCTTGATCAGTAAAGATAACCCATTCATCTTTCAGAAGAAGACAGCCTGTAGGTGTGGCTCTCTGAACCATGCCAGGCAATGAAGCCATAATTTGCAACTTATGAGCAACCGGATTATACCAAAAGACTTCATTCTGATTAGTGACAAAATATGTTTGTCCATTATAAAAAACCGATTTAAAGAAATTCCTCTGATTATCTACAATGCTACTAGTACCATTGAAAATCCGGGTAAGCCCGTGCTGGGTTCCAACCCAGATTATTCCTTTCGAATCTTCAGACACAAATACAACAAGATCACTGGATAAAGTTCTATTTTTCTTTGTATAATTCACAGAAGAGAAACTGCCATCCTCATATTTAACCTGACGGCATCCGTTTCCTGAATTCCATAGCCAGACATTTCCGTTTTTAGCTATAATCTTTTTAGAATAATTATTTCTCAGTTCAGCATTTCCTGTAAAATCAACGAAGCGATCATGCTTTAAATCATAGCAGCTATATAATTCGGCTGAAGTATTTACCCACAAAAAGCCATTCTTATCTTCCTCCAGGTCATAAATACGATGGTCGGCTAATGAAAGGTTATTGCCAAACTGAGGTTTGAAAGTAATAAATGAATTTCCATCATAACGACATAATCCATTAAGAGTACCCAGCCACATGAAGCCTTTACTATCCTGTAAAATATAGCGAACAGAATTATTAGCAAGTCCATTGCTTGTATTAATCTGTTTAGAGCGTATTTCTATTGACGCAAAAGAGCCTAAAATTGTATAGAAAAATAGAAGAAAAAGTAGGATGTGTCTTTTCATGTCAGAAACATTAAGATTATATTACTGAGCAAAAGTATACAATTTTTCGTTTTAATTGCTTTGCGATATAAACCTTTTTAAAAAAAAGAATGCCTGATGAACATTTTCATCAGGCATTCTTTATAATATAGCAGGAATTTAATCCATGTGGAAGACCTCTGGCATTGGGATTGAAATCGGAGAATTATCCGGGTTTGTGTCCATGATGTCTGCCATATAAGCCCACCATTTCTGAACAATCGGATTATCTCCAAGATCCTGAGAACCATTACCATCTGTTTTCTGAACAGCAAAAAGTATATTGGTTTCTTTATCCCAAAAGATTGAATAATCTGAAACGCCACTTTCTTCGAGCAATTTCTTTAATTCTGGCCATATAGCAGCATGTCTTTTTTCATACTCTTTTTCAAAACCTGGTTTCAGGTACATTTTAAAAGCTTCTCTTTTCATTGTGTTTTTCTTTTTAAATTTAATTATCTTAGATTGATGTAAACAGGTTTATCTCTGTCACACTTAATTTCTCCATTTTCATATTCCAGTTTCCCTACCTGAACGGAACTGCGTCTGGTCTCATAATTATCTGATTTACCGGCCGAAGATGCAATTCTTCCAGGATGAGTAAAGTAGAAAATATAAGCATTCCCATTATTCACTACAACATCGGCATGCAAACCATTGGTTCCATCATCTGTTCCCTTTCCCGCTTCACGAAGGATGTTATGCTCCTGACGTTTCCAGTTTTCCATATCAGCTGATGAGTAAACAGCCTGTCCATCCCAGTTATCTACAATCATGAAGTATTTGCCTTTCCAAGCAAAAACTTTTGGGCCTTCTCCTGCACGATCGCCAACTACTTTCCCTTTATTTTCCCATTTATCCAGGTCTTTGCTTTGTGAATAGTAAATTGACTTATGATCTTTCTCATTATTATAATACATGCGCCACATTCCATCAGGAGCTTTAACAATACATGCATCAATTACTTTATCAGAAGCTAAAGGAATCTTAGAATTAAATGTCCAGTCTATAAGGTTAGAACTGGTAAAATGAACAATCTCCCGTGGATGACTCCAATCAGTAAAAATACCTGGAACAACAGTAAGGAACATGTGATAAATTCCATTGTTTTCAATTATATCCGGAGCCCAATAGGTTACATCCTTAGATCCATAATTTAGATTGGCTGTTCCACGATATTTCCAGGAAGACCCGCCATCAGAAGATTCTGCAATTCCAATAGGCGTTCCATGAACCCAGTCCACTCCTTTACTATTTGCCATATTGGCACGGCGATTGGTATAAAACATAAACCATTTTTGTTCCTTCTTATTCCAAACAACAATAGGATCAGCTGCTCCATCATAAACAGGATCACGAAATAATGGTTTGTTGGCTGCTTTGCATTCTTTGGATAAAGTAGATTTATCAACATACTGATTCAGTGAACAATTAGGCAAGTCAAGTAACCCTTCAACTACAGACTTTGCATTCAGAATAGCTCCGTCAAAAGTTGTATGTACTCCATCCTTATAATAAGATTTTGTCTTTTCTATTCCAAGGGTTTCAAACTTTCGGGCACTACGATCATTCACATCAATATAAAGTACACCTTCCTGTTCTGCTACTTCTTTAGACCATTTGCCATAAGTTTCATCGCAACGATTCATTTTATCACCAGTCCACTTATTTCCGGGAGTATGAGAAAGCACAACAGGAATTGCACCATGTGCTTTTGCCTGACGAATATAAAGACGCAGGTAATGACCGAATGTAAAAACCTCTTCCGGTCCACCGGTACGTTCCATGATTACGGTTTCCGACTCCTCGCCGGTACCATTTAATGAAGCACGTGCACGACCGGTACTTAATGAGCCTCCATCGTTGTGCCCAAACTGAATAAAGAGATAGTCACCTTTTTTAATTCCGGGAAGTACCTTTTCCCACAAACCTTCGGTAAAGAAAGTACGGCTACTCCTTCCGCCAAGTGCATGGTTTTCTACGGAAATACGATTCGTATCAAAGAAATTCGCAAAGAAATCGGCCCATCCCCACATGTCACCATCACCTTTTCCCCGGCCATTTTTCACTGTTGAATCACCAATAACAAAAATCACAGGAACATTTTCATTCAGTCTGCTGCTACCTGCAACGATTTCCTCCAGACGATCTGTAGCTGTAGATACACTAAAAATTGGAGAAGAAGTATTTTGTGGTGTTGAATAATACTGCACAGCACTATCATTCATCTTTGGATATTGGCTGTTAAGCAGTTTAATCATTTCGGCACCTGCCCAGATAACTGGTCCGTAACCATGGGCTGCATAAGTATTCACCGGACGATAATAGTAATAAGCCGGATCAAAGCCCATTCCTGTTCCCACGCAAGTACCTTCCACTTCACCTTTGTCATTAATCTTAGTAGAAATAGCATGCCAGCCAAGCTGAACTACCGGCCCGTAAGCTGCAGCATCAACCCATCCTCTGTTTATAGCATGAGCAATGCAATAAACATATATTGCAGTGGCCGATGTTTCCAGATAAGAATCATTCCTATCCAGAAGCTGATGCCAGAAACCTTCACTGGATTGACAAGCAGCCAAACCAGCTATGTGAGCACGAAGCTGCTCAAGTATTATATTATACTGGGGATGAGATTGTGGCAAAAGTTCAAGAGTCTCGACTAATGTGAGCAATGCCCATCCGTTTGCTCTAGCCCAATGAAAAGAAGGGTGCTGATTCATTCCCTCTACCCAACCATGACGGTACAATCCTTTTTCTTTTACGAACATACGTGAGGAAAATTGAAGAATCTGCTTCACCGCCTCATTGTAATACTTATCTTCTCCAGTCAACTTTCCCATCTGTACGATAGCAGGCACAGACATAAACATATCATCCAGCCAAAGGGCATTTTTCTGAGGACGATTACGGGCAAAAGTACCATCAGAAAGACGATATTCATTATACATGATGAAATTCATGTAATTGTCTATTAAAGGACGAAGTTGCAACGACGGATTCAAGCGACTCGCCTTTATCATCGCAGCACACATTGCACCCGCATCATCAAGTGCATGCGGAGCCAAAAGTTGTTTCATCTGAGGGTCAGTAGAACCGGTTGCATCCAGTACTTTTTTAAAAGAAGGGGCAACCTCAGACAATAGACGAAAACGATTGTAAACATAGTCAGAGAAGCGGCTGTCACCTGTAGCCAGACCAGCATCAAGCATCGCAGCATAAGTTACCCCCCATTCATAGCTGGCCAGACGGAAGGTTCCACGCTCTAACTGTGCATCAATATTGATCTTGCTATAATCATTGATTTCCTTTTGCGTATTTTTATCAACGACATGAGCCGGAGTAGCAACCTCAAGATAAAAAAGAATTCGGTTGAGATCCTTCTTTATTGCCCCAGTTGATAATTCACCATACGGGACTTTGTATGCAGGTTGCAACAAATGAAGTGCAACATTTGAATCGTTTATCTTTTCTTTTTTTTGTGCCAATAATGAAAAACTAAAAGTTAGTTGCATTACAGCAATCAATAGAATCAATTTTTTCATATAATAATAATTATGTGAGAATCAAAAAACTATTTTTTCTCAGAGCTGAAATCATATCCGCGGAATACACCTTTCAGATCGGGACCAAAATAAAATCCTGGTTGTGTGGGCTGATTGTAAGCCACATTCTGTGTTGCAATACTTATACGATAAACAGGATCTTCCAAAAACGTATGAAAACGATATTGGGTAGGAATTGTTGAGACATACAAGTGCAAAGCGGAATTATCAGCTGAACGCAGCAGAACCTCTTCCCGCCAGTCGCCAATGATATCTCCCTGCAAAGAAGGTGTACTTTTAGTTCCATTATTCCAATTACATCCTTCTGCTTTAAAGATTGGCTGACATTTACCTGTTTTCCAGTTATATTTGCTAACCGTTACCTTATCAAGAAGTTCACGCAAAAGATCACCATCCCACCATACTGCAGAGTTTACAGGAAGTGTTTTGATATCAGGGTTAATAACCTCACCTTTAATATTACGAATTCCACCGCTTTCCAATGACCACATTTCCACTCCCGGATTTTTAGGATCAATATCAGCAGCCATCGCACGCCCCACATCAGTATTACTCCTTACCTGAAAAAGGACTTTTCCGGTACGAGCATCACGGAATGAAGAACCGTCTTTTTTATTCTCGTGACAGTCCCACACCTGAAGCCCTTTAGTAGAAGGATCAAAAGCTGTCATATGCAAAGCATCACCATGCCCCATTCCTGTAGTATAAAGTCCCTTTCCATTATTATCAATTGCGCATGCTCCATAGATTATCTCGTCACATCCATCACCATCCACATCACCCACACGAAGATTATGATTACCTTGTCCGGCATAACCTTCATTACCTGGAGTGTTGGAATCAAATGTCCAACGGTTAGTTAATTGCTTTCCATTCCAATCAAAAGCTGCAAGTACAGTACGAGTGTAATATCCGCGACACATCACCACACTGGGATGCACTCCATCCAGATATGCAACACAAGCCAGGTAGCGATCAGAACGATTTGCATGATCATCTCCCCAATTCATCAGATTACCCCGCTGAGGTATATAATCTATTGTTTGCATTGCAGCTCCTGTTTTTCCATTAAAAACGGTGAGATATTCAGATCCTGTGAGAATACGTCCGGTTTCAGCCCGGTAATCGGCTGCGGGATTTCCAATAACTTTGCCTGTACCATCAACCGTTCCGTCGGATGTTTTCATCACTACTTCCGCCTTGTTATCTCCATCCAGATCAAAAACCATGAATTGAGTATAATGAGCTCCGGCACGAATGTTATGCCCCATATCAATTCTCCAGAGTTTCTCTCCGTTCAGACGGTAACAATCAAAGTAAACATTGCCTGTATATCCATTATGAGCATTATCATGAGCATTGGAAGGATCCCATTTCAGAATAATTTCATATTCACCATCACCATCAACATCTCCTATACTTGCATCATTAGGAGAATAGCTATATTTATCACCAGCAGGAGTTACCCCATCAGTAGGTTTATCAAGAGGAATATTTATATATCCTATCGGTGCTCCGGCAGGAAGAGTATATGAACCAGCCAGAGTTTCTTGCTCTTTCCCTAGAATAACAGGCTTTACAGTATAAACCATCTTCCGGGAGTCTACATCAGAATCTTTAAAGAATGTACCTTTAACAATAGGCTTCATCGTAAGTTTGGTTCCATTGCGATAAACATTAAAACCAACATTCATCGGATCAGAAGAAAGATATCTCCAGGATATATATACCTCCTTAGAATTTTCACGAATTGCTACCACTCCACGTCCAAGCTTTTCTCGCGTCAATGTCGAATAATTATAATTGGGCTGAGCAAATGCTCCAAGAGAAAATAAAAAGAATAGTGTTACTATAACATGTTTCATAATTTAATTATTTTAAGTAATAACAATAATATGCATCAAAAGTACCTATTCTGTATAAGCATATAAATGCAATTCCGTACAAATACATGTAAATACAAACAAAAAACGCCCCGCATGTTTTATTTTTCCATGCAGGACGTTCATTATTTGAGAATATTTCTATTAATATCCTGGATTCTGCATTGCAGCCTTCTGTTCAGCAGTTAAAGCTACACCATTTTGATCGGTAATGTTATCCAAGAATGATTGCGGAATAGGACGATAATAGTGAGTAGAAGCATTAAATGTAGTATTACCTCTAACAAAACCATCATTGAATGCTTTCCAACGAGATTCAAGAGTTTTTGTTCTTGCCAAATCTTCCCAACGATATGTTTCACCACAAAGTTCACGAGTACGTTCATTCAGTAAGAAACACATCATCTTTGCAGTATTTGTTGTACAACCTAGTTTATCGTAAATAGGAGAATCAACCTTTGAGCTATAAATATCATTTACAGAGTTGATATGCATAGCAGATGCAGTAGAAGTTGTAGTCGCTGGCATATCATTATTAGATTCATAATATGTATTCTTATCCCAATAGATAGCTCCATCAGCAGAGAAACCTCCACCAAGGCCTGTACAATAAGAATTGTTTTTATAAGCCTGACCTCCATCTACGTTTTTAGAACGATCTTCACCATCCTTGAAAGCTGCACGATCGCGCAATTTATTTATCCATATAATTGCATTGGGATATTGAGCTTCTCCCTGACGGATATAAGCTTCAGCTACCATCAAAGCATCTTCAGCAGAACGAGCTATAATAGCATCACGTGTACCAAACTGGGAAGAAACAGCATTACGATAACCATCACGATACTTAGATAAAGCAACGGAACGTTTTGGTATGCTAGAATGGCCTTCATTTCCATGTATACCTACCCATGCTTGCGGTTCGCTATTAAAGTAACGTACAAAAGTATGAGTATTCTGCATAACACTATTTTTCAAAACACCTGTAGGATCATTTGCAACTTGTGCATAACGAGCATCACCGGCATCATTCACAATATATTTGATAGCCAACTGACCACCAATAAAACGTTTAGTACCAGCGACAGTACCTGTAGGTCCTAGTAGAGCATTTGCAGCCGACCAGGTAGGAGCATCTTTCGTATAGTTACAACCATAGCAAGTAGTGAAAGATTTCCAGAAACGAGAGTCGTTTACACGATCAAATACATCCATTGAATAATTGGTGGCACGAGCATACGAGAACTCACGGTCACCTGAAATATCACGTTTAGTTCCTGCGATATCCTGATAAACAGAAGGATAATACAAGTGCATTTGGTTACCATAACGTCCCCAGGTAGTTTGGTCGTCAGAGAACTGAGCAGCCAAAACTACTTCTGATACTGTTTCATTAGCACTATTAGCCTTTGTGAAATCCCATAGATTAACATAGTTGTCACACAATGGCTGAGCAGCAACCACTTCCTGTCCGTATTTGATAACAGCATCTAAATCTGCAGCCGTTGTTGATGAATTCCAAGATGAGTACAATTCACTAGCACGTGTCAAGTGAGCTTTGGCCAAAAAGTGAGCTGCCGCCCATTTAGTTATACGACCAGTCTGAGCTGCTTTAGTTGGCAACAAACTATATGCTTGGTCTAAATCTGAAATAATCTGCGCGAAACAATCTTGCTCAGAAGCTCGGGTAAAATAAGTTTCAACTTTTGTAGAAGGTTGTAATTTCAAAGGTACACCACCATATTGAGATACTAACTGTAAATAAAAGTAAGCACGTAAAAAATAACTTTCACCCAAGCGAGTGTTATAATTAGTGTTAGTCTTATTATAATAAAGAGGAATATTCTGAATCAATGTATTGGCTGATTCTATACCTCCATACATATTATCCCAAAGAGGAGCATTAGCTCCTGTTTCCGCCGAATTCAAATCAGCACTGTAGCAGTTGAAACTTGGAACTGGGTTATTGGCATCGGTAAATTCATCAACGCCTAAGTTATACATTTCAATTCCCCAGATATAGTTAAATTTGAATTTCAATTTCTGATAAGTACCAGTAACCAATTCGTCAAGACCATCCTGAGTTTTAAAGCGGTCGCTACTATACTGTGTAGTCAGATTTTCATCCAAGAAATCACTGCTACAAGATGTGATGGACGCACCTACTGTACCTACCATCACTGCTGCTAATAATAATTTATTTATTTTCATCTTAATTTTCTGTTTTAAAGTTAGAATCCAACATTAACACCAAACACAAGACCTCTTGTAGTAGTTGCAGAACCTGTAGTTACAGTGTTGTTATCATAGCTGGAAAGGTCTGTATCCAAAAAGTCACATTTTTTGTAAATCATGAATGGATTCATACACTGAGCATAAACCTTCAAAGAACTAAAGCCTATTTTCTTCAACTGCTTTTGAGTAAAGTTATATCCAAGATTAACATTACGTACTTTAATGAATGAACCATCCTGGTAATTCATAGAAGAGTTATAAGTATCAGCTGATTCACTTTTAGTTGAACCTGGAGAATAGTATTTTGCATTCTCATTTGTACCAGCTACCCAGTAATCAACCTTACGTTGCATAAAACGGCCGTCTAAGGTTACTGCACCACCCTTGAATGTAGATCCCCAACGAGTATAGATAAAGAATGAGAACTCAAGATTCTTGTAATTGAATGTATTGGTAATACCTCCAGACCAGGATGGACGTACAGAACCTACAATTTTCATATCGTTATTGGCATCTATCTTTCCATCAATATTTAAATCCTTCACTTTGATTTGTCCTGGTTTACGACCATACTTAGCAGCTTCAGTAGCTTCGGAAGTTTTCCAGATTCCATCATAAACATAGTCATAGAAAACACCTATTTCCTGACCTACAAACCATGCGCTACCTATATTTTTTTGATTTCCATTAGCTAGTTCTGTAATCTTGCTCTTATCTTTTGACCATGTTAAATTAGTAGTCCATGTAAAATCACGGGTTTTGATATTTACAGTATTAAGTTGCAAATCAATACCCCAACCTTCAGTTTTACCAACATTAGCATAAGTAGATGTATAACCAGTCAATGAAGGTATAGACATTGCCATTAACAAATCGTTTGTTTTGGTTTTATAAACATCAATATTACCATTGATACGTCCCTTTAACAATCCGTAATCCAAACCTAGGTTATACTGTGTAGTTCTCTCCCAACCCAATTTAGGATTTGCCATTTTTGACGGAGATGCCTGTGAAGGATCAGATGCAACATAACCTATTGTAGATGCAGTCGCTCCCCAATTATAATACAAGGTAGAGACACCACCTTTAGTTCCATAAGGTGGTACTGAAGAGTTACCTGTTGTACCCATACCTAAACGAAGTTTTAATGCATCGACCCATTTTATGTCTTTCATAAAACTTTCCTGATCAATACGCCAACCTAAAGCTAACGAAGGGAAACTAGACCATTTGTTACCATCAGCTAGTCGAGAAGCACCATCCCAACGAATTGAAGCAGTTAATAAATACTTATCTTTAAAACCATAATTGGCACGCATCATATATGATTCCATCTGAGATTCGGTCAACCCTGTATCAAATGAATTTAAAGAACTAACTGAAGACAAATTGTACCATAACTCTGAAGCAGTAGCAACGCCGAGAGCTTTCATTGTACCATTTTCATCATGACTTGCAGATGATGACTGCATCAAAGTCAAACCTATTTTGTGGTCCTTAGCAAAAGTGCGATCATAATATATCAAATTATCCAATGTCCATGCGCGTGTCTGATAATTATTATAAGAAGCTGTATTATTACCATCACCATTGATACCTCTTTTATCATAGAAAGTACCTGTACGGTAATATTTGAATTCAGGACCAAACTGAGTACGAACTTTTAAACCTTTCAGAGGATTCCAGATCTCTCCAAGATCCATCTGTGCATAGAAACTTCCTGTTGCACGAAGTGTCTGACGATTATTTACTGTATAGCTAAGTTCGTTAATAGGGTTAATAATATTAACGTCACCATTTGCCGGATTACGAATATAATCACCGTTCTCATCATAAGGGACTGTCCATGGAAGCATACCTTTCAAAGCAGAATATAAATCACCAGCACCTGTCACTGATTTTGCAAAGCTATAACCATAATCCTGATCACCCCAGGAAAGATTCATTGATGTTCCCATTTTGAACCACTTTAACGGAGAAGCATCAAAGCTTGTCTTTGCAGTGTAACGTTGGTATAACTCACCAGGTTGTGTGCCTTCCTGACGTAAATAACCAAATGAACCATAACCCTGGAATTTTTCAGTACCACCTGATACGCTCAATGTATGTTCTGTTGAAAGACCAGTCTGTTTACCGTATTTGCTCCAGTCATAATTACCCACTTTACTACTGTCATACACAGTATTGTTGTTTGTCCAACCTTTAGCAATATTTGCGAAAGAAGCTCCTACAGAACCCCATGCAGCCAAGTCAGCAGCATAAGAAGGAGTAGCTGATGCGTAAGTGCCTATATTGTATTTTGCCAAACGAGCATAATCCAGCCATTCAGCAGCATTCATATATTCAGTAACATCATACATTTTTTCCATCGTTACTGAACCAGAATAATTTAAAGTAACCCTACCATCTTTACCGTGTTTTGTTGTTACCAGAATCACACCATTGGCACCACGAGAACCATAAATAGCAGTAGCAGAAGCATCTTTCAAAATATCTATTGACTCGATGTCACTCGGATTAATATTATCAATACCACCACTCTGAATAACCATTCCATCAACAACACATAACGGATCATTGTCTACACTTAAAGAACGAACGCCACGAATCTTAATGTTTCCTGTTTCACCCGGACGTTGATTTGAAGTAATATCTACACCGGCAACCTTACCTTGCATCGCTTGAAAAGCATCCTTAACTGGCATTGCCTTCAATTCTTTGTCACCAATACGTGCCATTGCACCTGTTACGTCAGTCTTCTTTTGAACACCATAACCAACAACTACAACTTCCTCCAATACCTGAGAATTTTCCTCCAATATTACTTTAACACTAGCTTTACCTGCAACAGAAACTGTTTGAGCAACATAGCCAATGTAACTTACTTGCAAAGTTGAATTGTTTGAAACATTTCTAAGAGAGAAGTTACCATCGAGATCAGTTATAGTACCGTTCGATGTTCCTTTAACCAGAACACTGGCACCAATGATTGGTTCACCTTTTGCATCAACTACAGAACCTGTGATTGTTTTGTTCTGTGCAAATGCAAATGAAGCTATCGCAGAAAATAAAACTACTAACAAAAGCCTTGGGAACAGGCCCAAAAGACTCCGCTGTTTAACTTGCTTTTTGTTTTCCATAAATTAAAATATAAAATTAACTAATTTCTAATAATCAGATACTATTGTTCCATAAAACAACACCCTAAATACTAAGTACGCTGCAAACATAGGTTAAATGCCGTTTAACAACAATAGACAATCGTACAATTGCATGTATTTTTATAATTTGGGATGATTTAAACTATTTTACACATTGATATAAACCTCTTGATTTTAAATCCTTTATCCCTTCAGCAACAAATTTTGCTATTTGCATGGCATCGGCTTCCAACGAATGAGTATCATTTGAGCATTTGAAGCACTCTGAAAACTAAATAATACAGGCAATAAAAATAGCAATAAGGTTTTCTTCATGATATATACATATTAAATATTTGCACTACAAAGATAGACCGACTGTAGAAAATTAATAATAGATATTTGCTCAGATGAATTATATTAAATGAATACGTATAATATTCCATTTAGAAACTTTATTCTTTCGTCTATCTTTGCTACTGTTCAATATAGTGGACGTTAACTATTAATAATTGTAACATACAAAATACGTTTATATGAAGAAAAGAATACTTATTCCATTTTTACTAATAACTCTGACGTTTGGACAAGCGGTGGCACAGACTCTTCCCAACCGGAATGAGATTTTAAAAGCTACTACGTTAGTTAATGATTATTTCATGAAGAAATACTCTGACCCAAGTACACCTACATTCGTTGGGAAAGTGAGACCTAGTAATATATGGACCCGTGGGGTATATTATGAAGGATTAATGGAATTACATTCAATTTTACCCAGAGAAGATTATTATGAATACGCTTACAAATGGGCTGACTTTCATAAATGGGGATTAAGAAACGGAAACACTACACGTAATGCTGATGATCAGTGCTGCGGACAGACTTACATTGAACTGTTCCGCATACATCCATCACCTGAGAAACTGAAGAATATAAAGTTATCTATTGACATGGTGGTCAATACTCCTCAGAATGATGACTGGTCGTGGATTGATGCTATACAAATGGGTATGCCTGTTTTTGCAAAACTTGGTAATATATTTAAGGAACAGAAGTATTTTGATAAGATGTGGGACATGTATTCATTCTCGCGCAACAAACATGGACAGAATGGTCTATACAATCCTAAAGATGGGTTGTGGTGGCGCGATAAGGATTTTGTGCCTCCTTACAAAGAACCAAACGGAGAAGATTGTTACTGGTCGAGAGGTAACGGATGGGTGTATGCTGCTTTGGTACGGGTTATGAAAGAGATTCCTGCCAACGAGAAGCACCGTCAGGATTATCTGAATGATTTTCTAGCCATGAGTAAAGCGTTGAAAAACTGTCAGCGCGAAGATGGATTCTGGAATTGCAGTCTGCACGATCCTAATAATTTTGGAGGAAAAGAGACTTCGGGTACAGCTTTATTTGTTTATGGCATGACATGGGGAATATCAAACGGATATCTGGATAAGAAAGAATATCTTCCTGTTGTAACAAAGGCATGGAATGCCATGGTTAAAGATGCAGTTCACCCCGACGGATTCCTGGGATACGTTCAGGGAACAGGGAAAGAACCTAAAGATGGCCAGCCTACTACTTGCGATAAATCTCCTGATTTTGAGGATTATGGCGTAGGTTGCTTTCTTTTAGCAGGATCAGAACTTTACAAATTAAAATAATTCAATAGGTGATAGATTAAGTTTTAAGATTAGTCAGGTATAAAAGATTAATAGACTAATTGACAGGAAGGAGTGCCCGCGAGGGTTATTCCTTCTTTTTTTTGTATCATGAATGTATGCGTGAGCGGAACTTTTCAGATCGCTGCAAAATCTCCCGCCTATAAATAAAAATATGTAACCGGAGTTTGAGCAAGATAACTTTTTGTTTTTTAACTGTTAAAGTACTATTTCCAAAAGAAATAAGCTGTAATGAAGCATCTATACTATGTAAATGAAAAGAAGATATATTCAGTTATATAAGAATCCGCTGCCATATTGTTAATGAATCTAAAACACCTATTAGTTTCAACCGTATCTGGAGAGTAAAATAGGCATGTGAACATCGTTTATGGCAAATTAAACCACTGTAAAATAACAATGAAACACTTTTTAACTCACATTTTCCATTTTGAGGAACAACTTATAAGGTTGTTTTCTGACAAGACGTTTTACTTTTCGGGTTAACTATCTGATTATAAGCCGCGGAAAAATTATTTTCACCCCCTATAATAACAAAAAATAGAGGGCATTTTTCCGCACACAAAAAAGGGGACTCTCCACTAGCTGTGAATCATCCCCCTGATATTGCATAAAGTATATTATACCTTTACTCTTTTTACTTAAAGACCAAAACGCCGGCTGTAGGTATGTTTGTTTCACCAATAATCACCTTACTTCCTTTTGGTAACTGAAACTCATACGGTTTATCAGAATAATTAAGAACAATACCCAAACCATTTCTATATTCCATTGTAATCCCGTAAGGTAAATCCATAACCGGAATATTAAGAGTGGTATAAAGTTTAGTCAGAACATCTTTTTCCAATGTTCCATCATTTGAATCAACACCTACGTAAGTTACCGTTCCTTTTCCCAAACGGTGCATAGTTACAGCAGGTTTACCTTCATAGAATTCATCAGTATATGAGGCCCATACATCTGTATCCTTTCCGGGAATAAGCATTTCACCCCAAGTATTCCAGTTGTATTTCTTATTGCCCATTGTCACCTTTCCCGAATCATTAGGTAAAAGAAGATCGTAGAAGTCTACTTTATTACCTGTCAGGTTATCAATTTTAGAACGGAATGGAGCTTCAAACAATCTTCCGTTACGATCTTTATGGCCTGTACGACAGGTAAGAATCAAATTACCGCCATTCTTCACGTATTCAGTCCAACGATTAATCAAAGCATCGTCTACCAACTGATAAGCAGGTGCAATTAAAACGGGATATGCGCTAAAGTCTTTATCTTCTGTTATGAAATCGACTGGTGCACCAAATGCTTTTAACTGACGATAGTATTTATCCACATGAGCCATTGTATTCCATGTCTCATTTTGTTTCTGACGTTCAATACTCCATGAGTTTTCATGATTAAAGAGGATTGCGGTCTTGCGAGCCAGGTAATCTTTCGGTTTATCTTCACGGGGAGAATAATCTTTGCGCAATTGTTTAATTTCCTGCATAAACTGCTGATACTCTTTTCCACCCGGAGTAACTGTAACTCCATCGGAACCTACAATTCCGTAATGATATTGCTCTGTGCCATAAAGCGGCTGGCGGTAACGATAGGTGCAAGCAAAGTCACTTCCTCCGGCAAACACACTCCACAACCACAATCTTACTGCTCCCGGAAGTGGCTGAGGGTTAATGCTTCCCCAGTTTACCTGCCCGGGTTGAAGTTCCATCACACCATATGTTCCTTTTATCGGGCGGAAGAAATCATTGGCAAAAGCTATTCGTAAAGGATCACCTACGCGATATCCCCTTCTACCGATGCCATCATTTCCACCATAAACCATGTATCGGGTATAAGAAAGGAAATCAAGGTCTTTGCTTCCGCCAATATGTCCGTCTTCATAGCTGGGTATATAGTTGGTGGTAACCCATTGATTCTTTGCATATTTCTTTATCAACAGACACTGATCGTTCAGGAAAGAGGTTGTTTGCTCGGCAGCAAAACGGCGATAGTCGAGTATCTGATGATGATTCATAAACATCTGACGCATCTTGGGAAGAGTAATTTCATCAAATGAGCTATACTGTTCACTCCAGAAAGCTGTTCCCCAGGCATCGTTCAGTGCCTTTATATCATTATTATATTTCTTCTTCAGAAAATCCCTGAATGCAAGTTCTGCTTTGGGGTTATAATCAAACTGAACAGCTGGTTCATTATCTAGCTGCCAGCCAATAATACGTGAATCATTTCCGTAATGTTGAGCCAGCTTTTCAATCATCTTAAAAGAAAGCTCTCTGTAAAGCGGAGATGCAAAAGATGCATGCTGACGTGCACCATGATCCAATACTGTTCCATCTTCTTGCTTTATAAGAATCTCAGGGTATTTTCTACTCAGCCATACCGGAGGAGTAGCCGTTGAAGTACACATTACTACTTTCAATTTATACTTGGCTGCCAAAGCTACTGCTCTGTCCAGCCAGGCAAAATCATATTTACCTTCCTGAGGTTCCAGTTGTGCCCAGGCAAACTCGGCAAAGTGGGTAAATTCAAAGCCCAGATCGTGCATTTGTTTAAAATCTCTCTCCCATTGATTTTCATTCCAATGTTCAGGATAATAATAAACTCCTGTCTGAATCAAGTCTTTGTCAGAAAACCAGGACTTTCTATTCTGCGAGAATGCAGTAAGAACACCTGCACAAATACAGAGTGTAAGTAAAATAAATCTTTTCATAGTTATTTCTTTAAAATCAATTTTCTTTCAAAAGCTGCTTTAATACCGATCTTTTAACTCTAAATGCAGTTCCGTGGCGTATTCCTTTAGGAAAAGAAACCAAAGAAGAGACATCTTCCCAATGAATGCGGTCTTTTGAACGAACGGCACCGTATTTATGTTCACGGTATTTATCAAAGTACACATACAAAGAATCGCCAACAACTAAAGGAGAAGGTCCTTCTGCCCAATAATTTCCGGTAATAGGTTCTGAAACCTGAACAGGGAATCCATCTTTTATATTCTTTGTTTTGGTTATACGAATATTCTTTTCGGGAGGATTTGAGTTTTCGTTCTTCACAACCATAATTAGTTCACCACTTTTATCCTTAACTATAGCTGCATCAATAGCACTAAAATCGGGGTCAAAGAACATCTTGGTTTCGGAGAATGTATTAAAATCTTTGGTTGTGACATAATAAATACGATGATTCAACCCCTTTTCACTTGCGCTGGTAGCAACTTCTTTATGCCTTCCGGGAATAGTTGTAGCCCAAAAGATATAATAGTTTTTTGAAGGCTTGTCATAAAACAATTCGGGTGCCCAACAATTATGCGCTGTAGGTTCATGCATCATTACCGGAATTGCTTTTTGTTCCGACCAGGTTATTAAATCTTTAGAGGAAGCATAACCAATAATCCTATCAGTCCAGCTGGAAGTCCACACCATGTGAAAGGTTCCATCCGGTGATTGACATATACTTGGATCTCTCATCAATTTATCTTTTCCAACTGTGGCCGATAAAAATGACTTTCCATTTTTTAAGGCTGTCCATGTTAATCCGTCACGACTGTAAGCCAGATGAAGACCATCTTCACTATTACCTGTGAAGTATGAGAATAAATATGTTTTTCCTTGCGCAGAAAGCAATGTTACCACAAAGAAAAAAAGGTAAGTAAAAACTCTTTTCATAAAATAATCAAATTAGATAATAAGATGTAATAATGTAAACGCAAATATAAACTTATAAAACGAATATTTAAAAAGTTAATGCAAACATTCCATATACAGAGGAATAAAACAAATGTATTATTGTACAAAAACGCTTTTATAATAGTATGTCTATACGAATTTCTATGTTTATGTACAGCTTTCTATTTAACAAAATATAAAAAGACAGTATCTTAGCAACGCAAAATCATTAAGTAAATATTATGAAAAGAATTATTTCATCAATCATTTTATCATTATTATTCGCCCATGTAATATATGCTCAGAATAGCATCGATCTTTCTGGAAAATGGAACTTCCAGATAGATAGACAAGATGCCGGAGTAGTTGAACAATGGTTCAAGAATCGTTTAAAAGAAGAAATTAATCTTCCGGGATCAATGCCTGAAAAATTGAGAGGTGATGATGTTAGTGTCCGCACCAAATGGACTGGTAGTCTTTATGACAGTTCTTATTACTATAATCCTTTCATGGAAAAATACAGAATAGAAGGAAATATTAAATTACCCTTCTTCCTCACTCCCGATAAACATTATGTGGGTGTAGCCTGGTATCAAAAGGATGTTATCATACCTTCATCCTGGAAAGGGAAACGTATAGTTCTTTCACTGGAACGTCCTCATATAGAAACCACTGTTTGGGTTAATGACAAGAAAGTAGGAATGCAAAACAGTCTTTGTGTTCCTCATGTGTACGATCTTACCAGTTATCTTCGTGCAGGCAAATGTAAGATTTCTATCCGCATAGATAATCGTTTGAAAGAGATTAATGTAGGCCCCGATTCACATAGTGTAACAGACCAGACACAGGGTAACTGGAATGGAATTGTAGGAAAGATGACTCTTACTGCAGGCTCCACTATTCACTTTGACGACATACAAGTTTATCCTGACGTAGCAAACAAAAAAGCACTTGTTAAGATACAGTTAATATCAGATAAGCTTAAGAATGTATCTGCAAAGGTAATACTATCTGCTCAAAGCTTCAATTCGGAAAGGGCTCATACTCCCCTACCGGTTTCAAAGAATATTGTGATTAAGAATGACACACTCTCTCTTGAAATGGAACTTCCTATGGGAGATGGAATGTTGACCTGGGATGAATTTGACCCTGCATTATACAAATTAAAAGCTAAGATTGTATACGGAGATAAGAGTGATGAGAAAGAAGTTCAGTTTGGTATGCGTAACTTTACTATAAAGGGTAAATACTTTTATGTGAACGGAAATAAGACCGTACTTCGTGGAACTGTTGAGAACTGTGACTTCCCTTTAACCGGGTATGCTCCTATGCAGCTTGAAGACTGGGAAAGAGTGTTCCATATTTGCAAGAACTATGGATTAAATCACATGCGTTTCCATTCTTTCTGTCCACCGGCAGCTGCATTTGAGGCAGCAGATTTAGTTGGTTTTTACCTTCAACCTGAAGGACCAAGCTGGCCAAATCACGGACCAAAGCTTGGAATGGGACAACCTATTGATAAATATTTGATGGACGAAACCATCCGTATGGCTAAAGAATATGGCAACTATCCATCTTTCTGTATGCTTGCCTGCGGTAATGAACCATCCGGACGCTGGGTTGCATGGGTTAGTAAATTTGTAGATTACTGGAAAGCAAAAGATTCTCGCAGAGTATACACCGGCGCTTCCGTGGGAGGTAGCTGGCAATGGCAACCAAAAAGCCAGTATCATGTAAAAGCTGGAGCACGCGGACTGGATTGGGTCAATTCAAAACCTGAATCAATGTCCGACTATCGTGCAAAAATTGACTCAGTGAAGCAACCTTATGTTTCTCACGAAACGGGACAATGGTGTGTTTTCCCTGATTTTGATGAAATAAAGAAGTATACTGGTGTTAATAAAGCCAAGAACTTTGAGATATTCAAAGATTTGCTTGAAGCTGGTAGCATGGGAGATATGGGACACGACTTTATGATGGCTTCGGGAAAGCTTCAGGCTTTGTGTTACAAGAATGAAATTGAAAAAACATTGCGCACACCAGATTATGCAGGATTCCAGTTATTAAGTCTGAATGATTATTCTGGTCAGGGAACAGCCTTAGTAGGTCCGCTGAATGTATTCTGGGAAGAAAAGGGATACATCAATGCACCTGAATTCCGCCGTTTTTGCAGTCCAGCAGTTCCTCTGGCAAGATTACAGAAATTTGTTTTTAAGAATAATGAAACCTTTCAGGCAGATATTGAAATTGCCAATTTTGGTAAGAGTGAATTAAAAAATGCAAAGTCTACTTATAAGATAACAGATGAATTTGGTAAAGTATTCTCTAAAGGCATCGTTAGCACTAAAGATATTCCAGTAGGCAACTGCTTTAATCTGGGTTCTGTGAAATTTGCACTCAGCTCAATAGAGAAAGCTCAGAAGTTAAATCTGGAAATCGCAGTTGAAGGTACAGAAGCTGTGAACGATTGGAACTTCTGGGTATATCCTGCAACCGTGAATATGAATAAGGGATCTGTTTACGTTACTGATTCAGTAGACGAAAAAGCTACAGAGATATTAAAGAATGGTGGAAATGTGCTGCTTACTGCTGCCGGAAAAGTTACTTATGGAAAAGAGGTTGTACAGTATTTCACACCTGTATTCTGGAATACTTCATGGTTTAAAATGCGTCCTCCACACACAACTGGAATCTTTGTGAACAATTACCACCCTCTTTTCAAAAACTTCCCTACGGATTATTACAGCAACCTGCAATGGTGGGAACTGCTAAACAAAGCTCAGGTTATACAGTTTACTGATTTCCCTGCCGATTTTCAACCATTGGTGCAAAGCATTGACACCTGGTTTGTAAGCCGTAAAATAGGAATGCTCTTTGAAGCGAAAGTATTAAATGGCAAATTGATGATGACAAGCATGGATATAAAATCGGATCCAGATAACAGAATTGTTGCACGTCAGATGTATAAAGCTATTTTAGATTATATGAATTCCGACAATTTCCGTCCTCAAACGGTTATTCCACTCCAGACTATAAAGGATTTGTTTACTAAAAAAGCAAAGAAGGTTGACATGTTTACAAAAGATTCACCGGACGAATTAAAGCCAGTGAAGGGAGATAAAGGTATTTAAAGATAAAAAGAATAAAATATGAGATTTAAACTATTAGCTATCGTTCTATTAATAAGCTCTTTTTGTGCTGCACAGAAAAAACAGTTTAAGTTCGATTTTACATCAGAAAAGGCTCCAAAAGGATATATAAAAATAGATCCTTCAAGCAGATATAATAACGAAAAAGGATACGGGTATGATCTCCAACCTTCTTCAGCAGGAGAAAACAAGCCTTTCTATTTTTCTGTTCAAGTTCCAGATGGTAATTATAAAGTGACCATAAGAATTGGATCTAAAAATAAAGCAGGAATAACAACTGTAAGAGGAGAATCACGCCGTCTTTTCATCGAGAACCTCCCTACTAAGAAAGGAAAAATTATTGAAAAAACATTTATTATAAATAAGCGTAATGCTAAGATCAGTGAGAACGAATATGTAAAAATCAAAGCACGGGAAAAGAAGAAGCTCAACTGGGACGATAAACTGACTTTGGAATTTAATGGAGACGATGCTCTTATAGAAACAATCACCATTGAGAAAGTGAATAATGTTCCCACTATTTTCCTTTTCGGAGACTCAACTGTGGTAGATCAGGATAATGAACCTTGGGCAAGCTGGGGACAAATGATTACCCGATTCTTTGACGAGCATGTTTGCTTTGCCAACTATGCAGAATCAGGAGAATCAGCTAACACTTTTATTGCTGCTGGAAGACTTAAGAAAGCTCTGACTCAGATGAAAGCCGGCGATTATATCTTTGTTGAATTTGGCCACAATGACCAGAAACAGAAAGGTTCGGACAAAGGTCCTTACACCTCATACTTTAATAGCCTTCGTACATTTGTGACCGAAGCCAAAGCACGGGGTGCACATCCTGTATTGGTTACTCCAACTCAAAGAAGAAGCTTTAATGAGCAGGGTAAAATAATGGATACTCATGGAGAATATCCTAATGCTATGAAAAAACTGGCTCGTGAAGAGAATGTTCCATTAATTGACCTCAACGCCACGACTCGTACACTTTATGAAACATGGGGAGTGGAACCCTCAACAAAGGCATTTGTGCACTATCCTCCCAATACTTATCCAGGGCAAACACAGACTCTGGCAGACAATACCCATTTTAATCCTTACGGAGCATACGAAATATCCAAATGTATCATTGAAGGGATGAAAGCAAACAAACTGGATCTTGTTAAGTATTTAAGAAAAGATTATAAGCCATTCAATCCTCAGAAACCGGATGCCTTTGATTCTTTTCATTGGAATCAAAGTCCTTTCACTGAAGTAGAGAAACCTGACGGTAATTAATATAAAAGTAAAGTAGAAAAGTATGAAGAAGAGTTTTTTAGTTTCTCTGTTTGCCATTTTAGTTACCACATGTATGGCTCAGGAAAAAGCAATCCCCTCTTTTAAATGGGCAGGGGATAAAAAAAAACATGATCTTTCCTGGGCTTTGAAAGTGGGAGCAAGAACACACCCCAATAATAAAGTCTTTAATGTGAAAGATTATCAGGCTGTAAACGATGGAAAGACTATATGCACCAAACAAATACAAAATGCAATTGATGCATGTAGCTCCAATGGAGGAGGAACTGTAACTTTTGAATCTGGAAACTACCTGACAGGTGCTCTGTTTATAAAAAAAGGAGTAAACTTGTGCATAGGCAAAGGTGTTACTTTGATGGCAAGTACAGATATTAATGATTATCCGGAATTCAAATCACGGATTGCAGGAATTGAGATGGTTTGGCCTGCAGCAGTGATTAATGTACTTGACCAAAAGAACGCTGCCATCTCAGGAGAAGGAACATTGGACTGTCAGGGAAAAGTATTTTGGGACAAGTATTGGGAAATGCGAAAAGAATATGAGAAACAAGGCCTTCGCTGGATTGTGGATTATGACTGCAAACGAGTAAGAGGTATCTTAATTTCAAACAGTTCGGATGTTTCTCTTCAAGGTATTCATGTCATGAGAACTGGATTCTGGGCTGTTCAGGTATTATACTCCTCATACTGCACTATCAATGGAATAAATGTCAATAATAACATTGGTGGGCATGGTCCAAGTACGGACGGTATTGATATTGATTCTTCCACGAAAATTCTCATCGAGAACTGCGATATTGACTGTAATGATGACAATATTTGCATTAAATCGGGAAGAGATGCTGACGGACTAAGGGTTAACCGCCCCACGGAATATGTGGTTATTCGCAATTGTATTACTCGCAAAGGAGCTGGATTAATTACCTGTGGAAGCGAAACATCCGGTTCCATTCGTAATATTCTGGCGTATAACATGAAAGCATACGGAACGTCTTCTGCTCTTCGTATCAAATCGGCTATGAACAGAGGCGGTACTGTAGAGAATATTTATATGGACAATGTAAAAGCCGATAGCGTGGGTAGTGTGTTGGCTGCCGACTTAAACTGGAATCCAAGCTATAGTTACTCTACTTTGCCTGAGAAATATGTAGGAAAAGAGATTCCCGCACACTGGAAAATTATGCTAACTCCGGTAGTTCCTGCAGAAAAAGGTTACCCGCATTTTAAAAATGTGTATCTTTCGAATGTAAAAGCTCAAAATGCAAAACAATTTATTTCAGCTTCCGGCTGGAACAGCAAATTAAAGCTGGAACACTTTTATCTGTATAATATCAAGGCAGAAGTTAACGAAGCTGGAACAATTACTTTTACTGATCATTTCAGCCTGAAAAACATAAAACTAAAGGTATCTGATAAGAGTAAAGTAAAACTTAAAGAGAATACAAATCTTAAGACAAATATTCTGTATGAATAAATTAAATAGAATCATTTTTGCGATACTATTCATCTTTATCGGTATTCATGCTTATGCCGGTGGAGATGGTAAATTCTCAATTGTATTAAGTGGTACACAAACTCAACCTAGAGTGCTGGCATGTAAAGCACCGGAGTTTTCATTCCACTTTCCTCAAATGGCAGGGAACTTCAAACTGGGACTCATCTCTGACCAAAAAAGTCTTTGGTGCAGTGAAATGAAGGATGTGAAACTTAACAAGAAAGATGGGAAATTGACTTATACCCTGGAAGATAATCTGCTGAAAGAAGGAAGAGTAATTGTCCGAGTTGCAAAATTAACCGATAGCGATGGCTTCGTTATGGAAGTTGAAGGAGTAAATTTACCTACAGGACTAAACCTATTCTGGAGCTTTGGAGGTAGTTATGCAAAGGTACTTCCTAATAAAACAGACAGCGATCTTAAGCCGGAATACTGCAAAGACAATGTATTTAGTGTAGAAGGTAGTGCATTCACGGTTTATTACGGAGAAAGTCTGGACTTGAAAGTGATTCAGGCTGTTGTTCCTGAGGAATCGGATATCAGATTATCTGATGCACATAAGCAGACTAACCCGCTGACTTTTCATGAATCCGGAAAGAGAACTGATGCTCCTGCACTTACCGGAACCAGAAAATTGATCAACGGCAAGCTTTATTTCTGCTTTTACACCCAAAATACAAAGGCAGACTATAACAGCTTTATGATACCTGAACTATTTAAAAAGGAATTTTAATCTATGATACAGTCTAAAACATACATCCTGTTCATACTCTTGATTATAACAGGAACATTCCATCTTCATGCGAAGATATACAACGTAAAAGATTTCGGAGCTAAAGGCGACGGGAAAACAATAGACTCTCCTTCTATCAATCAGGCTATTCTAAGCGCATCCAATGACGGAGGAGGTGCTGTCTATGTTCCTTCGGGAGAGTATGCTTGCTATTCTATCCGTCTGAAAAGCCATATTACTCTTTTTCTGGAATCGGGTGCTCGTATTGTTGCTGCCTTTCCCACAAAAGATCAGGGATATGATATTGCCGAAGCGAACGAATTTTATCGCTATCAGGACTTTGGTCACAGTCACTGGCAGAACTCTCTTATATGGGGTATCGGACTGGAAGATATAACAATTTGCGGCCCTGGACTAATTTACGGTAAAGGGTTATCCCGTGAGGAAAGCCGCCTGGCCGGAGCAGGGAACAAAGCTATCAGTCTGAGAAGCTGTAAGAATGTAAATATCAAAGATATCTCCATGCTTCATTGCGGACACTTTGCCTTACTTGCAACAGGCGTTGATAATCTTAGCGTACTGAACCTGAAAGTAGATACCAACCGTGACGGATTCGATATTGACTGCTGCAAGAATGTGCGAATCACAGACTGTAGCGTAAACTCCCCATGGGATGACGCTATTGTTTTGAAAGCATCTTATGCTTTAGGATATTTCAGAGATACAGAGAATGTAACTATCACCAGTTGTTTTGTGTCTGGTTTTGATCAGGGGACCTTGCTGAAGGCAACTTACGAGAGAGATGAACCACAGGCTCCCGATCATGCATATGTATGCGGAAGAATAAAACTGGGAACTGAATCGAGCGGTGGATTTAAAAACATTGCAATAACCAACTGTGTCTTTGACCGATGCAGGGGTCTGGCTTTGGAAAGTGTTGACGGTGGACATCTGGAAGACATTGTAGTAAGCAACATCACTATGCGCGACATTGTAAATTCACCAATATTTCTTCGCCTGGGTGGACGTATGAGAAGTCCGGAAGGAACACCCGGAGGAAGCATGAAAAGAGTACGTATCAGCAATGTAAATGTATATAATGCAGATTCTCAATACTCTTCCATCATCAGCGGAGTACCCGGAAGTATCATTGAAGACGTTTCTCTGAATGACATCCACATTTATTATAAAGGTGGCTACAGCAGCGAAGACGGAAAGATAATTCCTCCTGAACAAGTGAAGATCTACCCAGATCCATTGATGTTTGGCACCATTCCTGCTTCGGGTTTTTACATCCGTCATGCAAAGAACATCACGTTCAACAATATTGATTTCCATTATGAAAAGCCCGACGGACGTCCGTTGTTTGTTACTGATGACGCAACAATGATAGAATATAATAAAATCACTGTAGACGGAGTAAAGCGCTAATTAGCAAGATTTCATTTTCCCTTATATTACTGACATGATCATCCTGCAAATAAATAAAGTTGTTTATTTAACCGAAATAACTTAGAATTCATTATTTTTGCATTATCGAATCAGATTAATATAAGGAAAAATGAACTACGGATTTGTAAAAGTGGCTGCAGCAGTGCCACCGGTAAAAGTAGCCGATTGCCAGTATAATGCTGAACAAATTGAGAAAATGATAATTGAAGCCGAAGAAAAAGGTGTTCAGATTATCACTTTTCCCGAACTATGTATCACCGGATATACCTGCGCTGATCTGTTTGCACAGGAACTTCTGCTGGAAAAAGCAGAAATGGGATTAATGCAAGTGATGAATAATACCCGCCTACTAGATATTATTTGTATTGTAGGTATGCCGGTTGCGACAAATACCATCCTTTTGAATGCGGCAGTTGTTTTTCAACGTGGAAAGATTCTCGGCGTAATTCCAAAAACTTATTTACCCAATTATAAAGAATTCTACGAACAGCGCTGGTTTACCTCTGCCAGAGATGTGATTGACAAGTCAGTACGTCTTTGCGGTCAACTGGTACCCGTTAGTACTGACATACTGTTTGAGACTCCCGATGCATGCTTTGGCGTAGAGATATGTGAGGACCTCTGGTCTGTCATCCCTCCAAGTTCCAAACTGGCTCTGAAAGGTGCAGAAATACTTATTAACCTTTCAGCCGATAATGAAGGTATAGCCAAACACAACTATGTTCGTTCACTCATCAGTCAGCAATCGGCCCGTTGCATTGCCGGATATATCTTCTCCTCCTGCGGTTTTGGCGAATCAACTACCGATGTGGTCTTTGCAGGCAATGGATTAATTTATGAGAATGGAGCTTTACTTGCAGAATCTAAACGTTTCTGTCTGGAAGAACAGCTTATTATTTCAGAAATAGATGTGGAACGCTTGCGTACGGAAAGACGTATTAACACCACGTTCTCTGCAAACAGCGGCGATTATAAAAACACAGATACCATTCGTGTTATTACAGAGATAACTAATAGCAAAACATTAGATTTTACTCGTAAAGTTGAGGCTTTGCCTTTTGTGCCAACAGGCAGAACGCTCAATGAAAGATGTGAAGAGATATTTGAAATACAGGTTTCAGGATTGGCTAAACGAATTGTCCACACTCATTCAAAAACAGCAGTTATCGGTATCTCAGGTGGGCTTGATTCCACACTTGCGCTATTGGTTTGCGTGAAAACTTTTGATAAGCTAGGATTTTCACGTAAAGGCATTCTGGGAATAACAATGCCAGGATTTGGAACCACTGATCGTACTTATAACAATGCAATAAATCTGATGAAGGAATTGGGAGTATCTATCCGCGAAATAGATATAAAAGCAGCCTGCATTCAGCATTTTAAAGATATTAATCACGATATAAACGTGCACGACGTTACTTATGAGAACTCACAGGCGAGAGAACGCACCCAAATTCTAATGGATATGGCAAACCAAACAGGTGGTATGGTTATTGGAACCGGTGATCTTTCAGAACTTGCATTGGGATGGGCCACGTATAACGGTGACCACATGTCGATGTACGGAGTAAATGTAAGCATTCCAAAGACACTGGTTAAGCATTTGGTGGACTGGGTTAGCCAGAATGAAGTAGAAGAAGATGCAGCTGTTATCTTAACAGATATCGTAGACACTCCTATTAGTCCTGAACTTATCCCGGCAGACGAGGATGGCAATATCACGCAAAAGACAGAAGATCTGGTTGGTCCATACGAGCTGCACGACTTCTTCCTCTATTACACTATGCGTTTTGGTTTCCGGCCGGCTAAAATATATTATCTGGCAAATATTGCTTTCGGTGGAAAATACGACAAAGCAACAATCAAAAAATGGCTGAATACATTTTTCCGTCGTTTCTTTAATCAACAATTCAAACGCTCTTGCTTACCCGATGGTCCTAAAGTGGGAAGCATCTCCATTAGCCCCCGAGGCGACTGGCGCATGCCAAGTGATGCAAGCTCAGCTCTGTGGCTGAAAGAGATTGAAGAACTATAATATCGTTCTGATAATAAATAATAAGCAGCAGAAAATGCTCCCTGTTTTTTGCTATAATAGGGGGTGGAAATAATCTTTCCACCCCCTATTATCGATTATCAGTGTATTATTTCATCTTTTCTGCCTTATAAACACACTATTAAAATACAGCTAGAAATTAGTTTCTCTTCTTCTTGAATTTTAATTAAACTATTTCCTCTCCTTTATACTTCAGAATTTAACAGGTTATTTTGTCCAGTTTATCTAGTTACATTTTTATTTATTCACGAATTATTTTTGAGAGCAACGATTTGTTCCGCTCACAGGTGAACTATACACATTGGTAAGCTGTTTTTATTTTAGCAAATTCAAGAATATATTTTCTGACATTATTTATATTCAATCTGATTTTATATTTATTGTTCGTATTATTGAAATAATTTATTTATATAGTATTTACCATAATTATTATCAATTTATTTGCATAAGAAGTCATATTAATACTGTATAAAAACATTTAATATTCAAACATAATATACTTATTGTTATAATTTTAACTAATACATAGTGCAAATTATTATCTAGTAATTAAATATAGAAAGTAAAATTAATTCCTCTTACAAACATTGCTTTTACAGAAAATAAAATATACCTTTGTGCCGTTTTAGTAAAATACATATATCAAAGAGTAGATTTATGCAGTGCTATATATCTATTTGTTTGTTTTTTAACTTGAATCAGGTATAAATAATCATACGTCCCAATCATAAGGAAAATGGAACAAGTTAGAAACATTTTCGTAATGAAGCCTGAAATAAATTTAAGACTATGAAATTAATAACACAACTCTTATTCCTATTAAACACCGCTTTCTGGATTGGATTTGGTGCAATTTGCTGGTACTTCACAGGAAGTACTCTTGGATGGGTTGCATTAGTAGGATTTATCATCTTTCTTGTAGCATGGAAAATAAGTACTGAAGTTGTAAATATGCCTTTAGAAGACTTCACACAATTAGAATGGTATGTTTTTATTAAAAAATTTGAATGGTCAAATATTGCTTCTTTGCTTGGAATTGGATTATTCATGTTTATATGCATCGTCTTTAATTTCTTCGAGATGAGAGTATTTCTAAATTTAAGTGCATCTTGACCTTTTTGGAGAAACAAATACTTATTTTTTCTTATCTCGGGTTAACATTAACTTGCATTTATCATTATTAATAGTTAATATTGTATATTATTGATTTAAGAATGAGAAATGTAAATGGATATTCATAGCTCTGAAAATAGTATTTGGAAAGCTTTTTTATCGGGAGACGAAAAAGCCTTCTCTGCCTTATACTATATGTATGCCAATATATTATTTTCATATGGCCACAGAATAGTCAATGACAGAGAAATGGTGAAAGATGCCATTCAGGAGCTATTTATTAAGTTATATCACAATCGGGAAAATCTTAATGATACAGAACATGTAAAGTTCTATTTATTCAAAGCATTAAGGAACAGATTGATCTCAAAACTGGAATCACGCGCACACGTCTCTTTAGATGCAGACAATGAATTACTTTTTCAAATAGAAATAGCGATGCAAGAAGAGGACGATCCTGATGAGATATTCTCGGAAGATCAGAAAAAAGAGCTATCCCGTGCCATGAAAACACTTACATCACGCCAACGGGAAGCTATTTATCTCAGATATATCCGTGAAGTACCTCTTGAAGGCATTGCATCAATGCTTAATATGAACTATCAATCTACCCGTAACCTCATTCACCGTTCCATTCTCAAATTAAGAAAAGAACTTTTGATAGCGATATTCATCCTCTTGCAAAGTTATTTAAACAATTAGTAACAACACGACCTTTTATTACTTTATAATATACGTTTTTTTGTCTACTCCTACTCCTTTTATCGTGAGTGATTTCCATTGAGAAGGCATTGAACTCTTTTTCTGAATAATACCATTAGGCGTTATTTCTAATCCGCCGAATCCCATCATCACAGTTTGTAAAAGACCACCAGCACCAGTAATAAAGTAAGGGTTACTTCCACCTTTTGTCTCAGCAATAATACGAAATGGAGGATTAAGATTAGGAACATAGGCATCTTTAAAGAAATGGTAAGCCTTTTCCTTATCACCCAACCGTGCATACAATAAAGAGAATATGGCCTGTGTCATTGCCGGTGTATCTTTCTCTGGAACACGAACTTCATAATATTCCAGATCTCTCTTTATCTGTGCAGGTTCCTTAATAATACCCAATGGATAGGCCAGCAAGTTTACATCAGCCTGTTTTATGCCTTCACCATTGTACGTTTTATGTTCTTTGGTAACCATATTATCAAACTTATGGATCACTATTCTCTGAGCTACTTCCATCCAGTGTTTATCTACTTTTTCCTGAAGAATTGCGGCAGCAGCTGCAGCAACCTCAAGATTAATCCGAGCTACGCCATTAGTGAATGCATCGTTGTCTATATTCTCTGCCCATTCATCAGCTGCAACAACATTGCGTATCTCGTAATTACCTTCCACATTTCTTTCAACACGATCTAGCCAAAATTCTGCAGTAGCCCTAATAATAGGGAAGCCCTTTTCTTTCAGCCACTGCTTATCTTTTGTCACCAGATAATAATTCCATGCAGCCAATGCCACACATCCAGAGATATGATGTTCAAATGTGCCGGAAAGAGCCCATACCGGAGTTTCTTCAAAACCTGAATCCGAACTTTCCCATGGATACATAGCACCCCGGAATCCATGTTCAAAAGCATTTTTCTTCGCCGCTTCCAGTCTATCAAAACGGTAATCTACAAAAGAACGAGCCATTTCAGGATGAAGCATAAGCAGGGCAGGAAACATCCATGTATCAGCATCCCAAAAGATATGCCCGTTGTAACCCAATCCCGACAATCCCATTGGTGAGATGGAAAGAGCAGACCCTTCTCTGACAAAAGAGTACAAATGATACATCATATTATGCACATCCTGTTGTGCCACGAGATCCCCTTCAATAGTAATATCACTGTCCCAAAGTTTATCCCACTCCTGTATATGTTTACTCAATAACCTATCACTTCCTTCCAGACGAGCAAAGATAGTGAGTCTTTCAACCTCATTCAGCGGATCCGGATGATAAGCTGAAGTAATAGTGGAACCAACCAGTGAAAAATGATATTTCACACCAGCCTTGAGCTCTTTGGTAAACTTCATTGAATGATTATCACTGTTTGGTGTAGTATGAACAATCTGAGGCTCCTCTCCTTTTTTTTCAGGAAAAATAAAAGTGGAAGATGCACAAATCTTAAGCTTTCCGGTAGGACTGAACGCAGAAGAAGTGAGTAAAGCAATGCTTACATGCTTACGATTTATCTGGTTATAGTAATTCCTTGAATCTTTAAAAGCATCGGGCGTTTCCAAAATATTTGTAGCCGTAATGGTTATATCTTTTAAAGGAGTAATTGTAATGTCTAGCATTGCCGAGAAAGGTAACTGCCTGAGAGCAAGATATGAATATTCAATCTCCGCTTCATCTTTGTATGCAAACAAAGATGTTTGCATGCCCTTTTTCATATCAAGCACCTGCCTGAACCCTTTTATATTATTGTTATTAATGCCATTTCCATTAATGGACAGCTGCATATTAAGCATATTAAAAACATTCAGAAAATTACTGACCCGTCCACGTCCATAAAGATCATAACTACCTGCCAATATTACACTTGATACTTTTAATGGCTGCGGAGATGAAACCAATCCCAGCATACCATTAGCCACAGTAACCCCGAAATAGTTATCCGGCTCAATATGATCAGCCTCAACACGCCACGGATCCTGTGCATAAAGGCGAGAAGCCAACATTATAATAATACCTATAAAAAAACCAAATTTCTTCATATATTGTTTTTCAGATTAATAGATTCTATAAATTCCGTAAGAAAGAGGTCCGGCTGATACTTTCAGCATACCGTTCTGATAGATTACATTTTTATCCTTTGAACTACCTAAAACAGGTAGCATCTTTTTTATTCTTTTGTTATAATTCAAAGAAACAGCAGTATACTTTCCTGAAGGATTTACCACAATAATAAAAGCCTCATCACCCAGCCTACGTTCATAAACCAATGGATATCTATTTTTTTTCGATTGCAAGAACTTAATTTCGCCACGACTCCCCAATGCTGCATTTCTGCTACGCAATGCTATCAACTCCCTTGTAAATAAAAGAAGCGACGAAGGATCTTTCTTCTCTTTTTCAACCGTGGGTCTGTCGGCCTTTTGATCAATAGGCAGATAAACAGAGTTACTTTTCCCCGATGAGAATCCGGCATTTTCAGAGCCGTCCCATTGCATTGGTGTACGTGATCCTGCACGATTTCCTTTGGTCAGCATACTACCTTCTTTATTGGGCAATCCATCGATAAACCGCATTCCAATCTCATCTCCATAATAAACCAAAGGCACTCCCGGTAAAGTCATTAAAAAAGTCATCACTGTTTTTAATTGAGGCAACGTATTTCGGTCTCCGCAGCAAGGACGTTGAAAGTCATGATTGGCAGTGGGCACACAAATATACCCATTTTCGGCTACTGCACTAAGCTGTGTTGTCAAATTACTGATAAAATAATCAGGAGAACCAACCCCCTTCACATCAAAATAACACGTATCACGTCTGTAAGTTCCTATATTATTAAAAAACATTGTGTCATACCCGCTCTTTCTCAAATGAATAATGAAATCCATCATAAACCCCACCTTGATAGCCAACTGAGGATTTCCCCATTCTGCCAGAAGTATTCCTTCGGGAAACTTATCCTGAAAATGCATTCTGATTTCTCCCCACAAGTTAGTGGTTTCAATCAGATCCGGATCTTTTTTTACCAATGAGCCGGCCATGTCTACTCTGAAACCGTCACATCCCATATTCATCCAGTAATCCATTATATTCATGAGTTCCTTGCGGGTACTCCGAGGCCCCTCAGCAGTAACAGGTTCTTCCCACGGACAATTAGGATCGGGCTGTCCATAACCATAGTTTAATGCAGGCTGACAATCAAAAAAGTTTTTCATATAAGTACCATTCCTCTCAAACCTACCAGACACAAACTTTTCGGGCTTTACCGTCGAGTCGTTCGTCCAGATATATCGATCGGAATAATCATTCTTTTTCTTTTCCTGAGAAGCCTTAAACCACTTGGACTCAATGGAAGTGTGACCTGCCACTAAATCCAGGCAAACTTTCATATTACGTTTATGAGCTTCATCAAACAAACGTTTCAAATCTCCATTTGTGCCATACCTGGGAGCAGCTTTATAAAAATCAATTACATCATATCCAGCATCCTGAAAAGCCGATTCAAAACAAGGATTAAGCCAGATAACATTGCAACCCAGCCACTTGATATAGTCTAATTTCTCTATAATTCCTTGAAAATCGCCAATACCGTCTCCATTAGTATCTTTGTAACTTTGTGGATAAATCTGATAAAACACAGCTGTTTTCATCCATTCGGGAAGAGGCTTAAATTTTGTCTGAGCTGATGCAAAACAGCTTAAAAATAAAAGAAATATACTTAGTTTAAAACTTGTTTTCTTAATCATTATCATACTATTTATGAAGTAAACAATAGGGTATAAAAAGGACCTCGTCCTTTATTCATTGGATGAGGCCCTTTAAGAGAATGGTTAGGTATTTACAGAGCTTCGCTGTATTTAGGATTTTGCGTTAATTCCGGATTTGCTTCAAGAGCAGATAATGGAATTGGAAACAATATTTTATAAGTCGGAGTCTCCAATTTTTCATAACGGGCATTGCAATATTTGCCAAAACGTATCAAGTCGTTACGACGTGATGGTCCATCCCAGTAAAATTCATATGCTCTTTCATTTAATATCTTAGTCAAATTCAATTCAGACGCAGAATAAGTCTTAACATTTCTCTTACTTCTAACCGCATTGATATCTGCCAAGGCTGTAGCATCTCCTTTACGGAACTTAGCTTCAGCACGCATCAAATAAATATCGGATAAACGATAATATTGAAAATCGTTTTCACTACTGCTTGTATAAGTTGAAGTAGGGTCCGGTGCATATTTCACAACGCGTGCACCTTGAGCTTCACTAGAATTCTGAACACTAAATTCCGGAGTAAAGATTAATGGCTGACCAGCACGGGTTTTCAAAGCTGATCCATCAACTCCATATTGTTGACCTACAAGAATACCTAAATTAAATCCTACCTGGCTTTTCAATCTTGAATCCTGATAACGAGGATCTGTAGTATCCCATATACTTAAAAAATCAGGAGTAGTACAACAGCCATTCCACATATTCTTGAAACTTCCGAAAGTCTGATTGTAATGCAAAGTAATGTTTAACCATGGAATACCACCAATACCCGCAGCACAATTATAAGGAATAGGTAAAATAGATTCTGTCTGATCAGAATACTTTTCATTTGATGCTAAATAAAGTTTCCAGTAATCATCTGCCAATGTATACTTTCCGGAACCAATAATATCATCACATAATGCAATCACTTCATCCCATTTTGCGGTACCATCACTAAACGCAGGCGCAGTACCTGTATATACCTGATAATTCAGATAAATCTTAGCCAATAAAGTTTGAGCAGCAGCTTTAGTTATACGTCCATAAGGTACGTCCCCTTTCTTCTTAAGTACCGGAATAATATCATTCAAGTCCGCAATTAGTCGCTCCAAAGCTTTTGGCCGATCTAAAATCTGTGGAGATTTTGAATAGTCCAGTTCTTCATATTCACGGAATGGAAAATGTCCGAAACAGTCCATAAGATGATAAATACATAAAGCTCTTATAAATTTAGCTTCCGCAATATATCCTGTAATCTCATCTGTTTGTTCAAGCTTCGATAAATATTGCATTGCTACATTACATTTAGTAATACCTAGCATAAAACTATTCCATGTATTCTTTATATAGCCGTTCTTACTATCATAATCATGAGTGAAAAGTGTACGATAATCGGCACTATTCCAATCGGTTCCACGAGTTGGAAAAACCATTTCATCTGTTACGCTTTCTAAGACCAACCATACTCCTGAGCGACTTTGTAAATCTCTTAGGTATGCATAAGCCGGTGCAATAAGCATCTGAGCATTTTTGCTGTCGGACACAATCGTTGAACCATTTTGTTCATTTAAGATCTCCTCTTTCAAATCAGTGCAAGAGGCTGCCATCAACATAAAAGCCGAGGCGAATATAATACTAATTCTTTTCATAATTTGTCAATTGATAAAAGTTAGAGATCAACAGTAACACCAAAAGTAAAGCTTCTTGCCATAGGATAAGTTGTCCATCCGATTCCTAGCGAGGGAACACCATTGGAAGCACGTGAAGCATTTACTTCAGGATCATATCCGGTATACTTGGTAAGTACGAACAAGTTATTACCTGTTGCATATACTCTTAAACCGGAAATCCATTTATTCTTTTTCATATTAAATGTATATCCAATATTGGCACTTGACAATCGGAGATAAGATCCATTCTCAATGTAACGACTTGAGAAATCAAGTACATTATTCAATGATTCTGGTAATTTAGTAGCATTAATAGTAGTATTGAATCCCTTTGAGAAAAGGCTTAACTGATCCATTACATTAGCCAGATTATTATACACATCATTACCTACTACACTATTGAAAAAGAGGCTAAGGTCAAAACCTTTCCATGATAAACTGGTGTTAAAGTTTAAAGTAAAATCAGGTTGAGCATTTCCAATGCATTTTTCCACCCTATTACCATTTGCATCCAGCTCGTATTTACTATTGCCATTTGCATCAAATCCAAGGAAGTTGTATCCCCAAAAAGTACCGATAGGATAACCGCTTTTAATAATCTGAGAAGAGAACCCTGTTATACCTGGGCCGCTTGGGCTACCAGTTGTAATATAAGACATCGGCAAATCTTTCACATTATTTTTAATTGTCGAGAAATTAGCTCCCAATGTCCAGTTAAGATCTTTATTACTTATAAGAACGCCATTCAACCCAAATTCAAGACCCTTGTTTTCAATTTTCATATTCGGAACATTCGACCATACTTTTGTAGTTGGAGCCGGTGATATTGAATATACTTCAAGTAAAACATCCTTGGTTGTTTTAGAAAACAAATCAACAGTTCCGCTCAAACGGCCCTTTAAGATAGAGAAATCCAATCCTAAGTCATACTGCTCAGTCTTTTCCCACTTAATATTCGGATTTGGAGTACGTGTCAATGTGATACCAGGAATAACAGTTGTTCCACCATCAAGGATAGCGCCACTGGTACTACCTAAAAGCATCTGAGATATTTTATTAGGGATTTCCTGATTACCAGTAATACCCCAGCTTAATCTCAATTTCAGATTATTGAAAACATTCAGCTTCTTGATAAATTCCTCTTCACTCATTCTCCATGCAAAAGCCGTTGACGGGAAATAACCATATTTGTTGTTTGCTCCAAACTTAGTGGAACCATCGGCACGGAAATTTACAGTAAGTAAATACTTCTCGAGTAAATTATAATTTACACGACCAAAGAATGACTGAAGCTCATTTACAGTAATTCCTGAGAAACTGGTTACCTGCTTGTTCTTACCAAAAGAAAGGTCATAGAGATAATCAATATTATCTACAGTAAATCCGGTTTCGGACATTCCATAGTAATAGTTACGAAATCGTTGATAAGAATGTCCTCCTAAAATATTAAAAGAATGTTTCTGACCAATATTAAAGTTATAAGTTAGGTAGTTTTCAATCAGATAATTCCCAGCCTCTACGTTATTGATATCCGCAGTACCATTATCTGTAATGTAAATCAAGGATTTGTCCTGAGTAACCTTACGGGTTGCCTTTGTCTGATCCAAAGCAACATTCATTTTATACTTAAGATCTTTCAGAATAGTCAATGTTCCGGTTACATTAGCCAATATACGGTCAGTCTGTGTATTATCATTGGTCAGATTGATCATAGCTAAAGGATTGCGAACATCCTTACTTTTTTGATAATAAGACCCATCGCTATTATATACAGAATAAGTGGGATTCAACTTCAAGGCAGACAGCAAAACATCACCTTCAAAGCCACCACTTTCGCCAATAGGCACACGTTGATCTGTGGTGCGTGCTGCCATTAAACTTGCTTCAATAAGTAAACGGTCATTAAGTGTTTTCTGGCTTATAGAAAACCGTCCGGTATATTTTTCCATTCCGGATTTCTTGATAATACCTTGTTGATCCTGATATCCCAAAGACGCACGATAATTGCCATTCTTACTTCCACCACTTACAGAAAAACTATGATTTGTAGAAACTCCAGTACGGAAAATCTGATCTTGCCAGTTAGTGTTTGCTCCTCCATCTTCTATATTTGTCAGTCCTTTTTCAGCAGCAAAAGCCTTAAATTGTTGTGCAGACAAAACGGGATATTGTTTTGGTAAATCAGACATGCTTATATATGCTGAATAAGAAACCTTTGCAGCTCCTTCTTTTCCTTTTTTCGTCGTTACTATAATAACACCGTTAGCACCACGGGCACCATAAATAGCAGTAGCTGAAGCATCTTTTAAAACGTCAATTGACTCAATATCATCAGGATTCAGAAAATTCAAAGGATTTTTCTTGCTGGCATCTCCTACTCCGGCAATACTTGCTCCTGAAGGTTGCTGATCATCCGAAACATTCAAAGGAACACCGTCTACAACATAAAGAGGATCCTGTCCAGAGCGAATTGAGTTAGAACCACGTACACGCACAGTAGCACCACCACCCGGCTCACCACCGTTATTTGTAATATTCACACCTGCCACACGACCTTGAATCAATTGAGAGGGTGCAGTCACTAAACCCGTATTGAAATCTTTAGCTTTAAGGGCAGAAACAGCCCCAGTAAGATCATTCTTTTTAACGGTACCATAACCCACTACCACTACCTCATTCAGGTTCTCGGCTTCACTTTTCATTTTTAAATTCAAAACCTTCTGTGCCTGATGTTCAGCTTTTGTAAAACCAATATAACTAAACACCAATGTGTTGTTCTGATCTGGAACTATTAACGAGTACTTCCCTTCGATATCCGTAATGACACCTTGAGTAGTTCCTTTAACAAGAACACTTACACCAATAAGGGGATCTCCTGCTTCATCAACAATTTTACCACTTACAGAAAGCGGACCGCCTTTACCCTGACTGCTTCTTTTGTTTTTATTAAAAATAACAATCTGATGGTCAGATATTTCATAATCAACAGCAGCATTCTTTAGTAATCGATCTAAAACGGTGCGGATAGGTTCATCTTTGGCTTCAATAGAAACCTTCTGATTTAAGTTTACAGTTTCACTGTTATAAACAAAGACAAATTTACTTTGCTTTTCTATCTCTATAAGAGCCTCTTTGATAGTCTTATTTTTTACAGAGATTGTTATGTTGTCACTAAGCGTGACTTTCACTGACTCCCTTGCAAATGTAGCCGGAGTATTTGATACAAGGAAGCAGGCAATTAAGCTTATTAAAAGTAGATTATTAAAAATAATATGCTTATAATTGCAAAAATAATTAAGATGTTTCATTCTTAAAAGATTTTGGTTAGTTCTATAATTCTATTATTACAATCAAAGTCAAGGCTGGGGGATACTGCGAATATCTCTCAGCTTTTTTTTGTGTTCTTGTATTATTTATTCATACCATACTTATTTAGGATTAATATTAAGTTTTATTGATTTACTCTCTAAATTTATTGAGATTTGGTTAGGTGCAATTTTTTCTATCATTTTCAGAAGATCATTCAAAGGAATATTGAGATCCAATTTTCCTGAAATCTTAATTTTAATCATATCACTCGTATTGTATGACAGATTGGTATTGTAATGTTTGCACAGCTTCTCAAAAACAGAAGATAGTGGCTCATGATCTAAAACCAACAGATCTTCCTTCCAACAGATATCATTATACGGATCAACATTTGAAAGAACGTTTTTTTTGCCAGATTTGTCATATACATATTTTTGGTTGGGTGCCATTGTTATGGTTTCGCCAAAATCTGGAGTTACTTTTACCCGTCCGCTAACCAATACCACAGACTGTATATTCTTTTTAGGGAATGAACAAACATCAAATGATGTTCCAAGGACACTTACATCCATACTCGCAGTCTTTACATTAAATTTTTTTTTAGGATTCTTAGTCACATGAAGAAAGGCTTCTCCTTCCAAATAAACTTCGCGTTCATTAGAAGCATAAGTAATTGGAAATATTAATTTACTGTTCCCCCGAACAGTAATAACCGATTTATCATCCAGTATTATTTTTGCTTTATTTCCTGAAGGAATAGCAACCTGCAAATAAGGATTCTTTTGGGCATCGGGAACAGATATTTTGAAAGAGTTTCCATCTCTGTTTACAATCCGAAGCTGGTTATTTTCGCTGTTGCAATAAATCTCAGCCTGTTTATCCAGTTCTATTTCCTGTTCTTTAATATATAAACGGCTTGTATTCAGCGTTTCAATATTAACTTTCGCCATTAGTTCAGAATAAACATCAGCTTTACCAGCTGTCAGCCGATAAATCCCCCATCCGCTTACAATCAGAATAAGAATTGAAGCAGCTATACTAAGACTCTGAATAATGAATCGACGTCTCTTATTAATCGTTTTTCTAAAAATATTACCCCAAACCTGATCTCTTTCTTCTGCCGACAAGGTGCTATCATTTTTTTTTATCAGGTGAATGATATCTTCTGAAGAAGTCTGCTCAAAACCTCTTTGTGCCGTATTATTTTTATTCTCTTCTTTATGCATTTTATATTCTTCTTTGTATGGCGTTTACTAGTTATACACTTGTAATTTTAAGTTGTACTCAATTTTAGAACAAAAAAAAATAAAAAGCAAATTTCTATTAAAAAGCAAAATGCTATTTATCACAAAGAATAAGGGAAATATATTTTCTGTTTGAGAATGTATTTCAATACTAATAATCACAATTATACCCAATTAGAGTTTGAACGTTTTCACAAATAGGTTGTTCTAATAATAAGGAATTTAACAGGTTATCTAAAATTATTGATATGTTGAAAAGATTCATTATATTATTAGTATTAAGCATGTGCATAACGGGATTCATAACCCGTGCTCAAACACTAACAGCAAAAGATATCATAACAAGATGCGACGACAAGAGTCGTGGAAAAACCAGTCAGGGAGAAATGACCATGACAATAGTCCGGCCTACCTGGAGCAGGTCAATAACCATGAAAAGCTGGGAGAAAAACAACGGATTGGCATTGATTTTAATTACTGCACCTGCAAAAGATAAAGGACAGGTATTTCTAAAAATAAAAACAGAGATGTGGAACTGGCTTCCTTCCATTGAAAGAATGATCAAAATTCCCCCATCCATGATGCTGCAATCATGGATGGGGTCTGATTTCACCAATGATGATCTGATAAAAGAATCTTCAATTGTTAAAGATTACACTCATAAGTTACTTGGCCAGGAAACAGTTAGAGACATGCCTTGCTACAAAATAGAAATGACACCAGTCCCTGAAGCTCCTATAACCTGGGGAAAGGTGATTACATGGATAACCGTGAAGGACTTCAATCAATGGAAAGCTGAATATTACGATGAAGATATGAGTTTGATAAACGTATTGAATGCTTCCAACATAAAAAGGATGAGCGACAGGGAAGTTCCTACTCTATTAGAAATTGTACCGATAGACAAAAAGAATAATAAAACCATTCTCGAAATAAAAAATGTGATTTATGATCAGCCAATAAAAGATAGTTTCTTTTCACAACAGAATATGAGGAGTGTAGGTCAACGCATTAAATAACTCAAGATGACTAAATATATAAAGTTGGCGTGGCGAAACCTATGGCGGAATAAACGCAGGACAATTATTACTTCGGCTTCTGTATTCTTTGGAGTGGTGTTGTCGTCATTTATCCGTTCCATGGAAGAAGGCTCGTATGCTCAGTACATTCGTTCCATTGTAAATTCCTATACTGGCTACATTCAGATACACAAAAAAGGTTATTGGGATGATAAGATTATTAATAATTCGTTTGCGTTCAATCAGTCTGTAGTCTCCAAGCTGAATGGGAACAAAAAGATCACCCATTATTCCCCCCGCTTTGAAACATTTTGCCTGGCATCGACCGAGTACGTTACAAAAGGTGTTATGATTTTCGGAATTGATCCGCAGAGGGAAGATAAAATAACTAATATTTCGGGGAAGTTAAAACAAGGCAACTATCTTAAAAGCAATGACGACGGAGTTATATTGAGCAGTGCATTGGCTAAATTTCTGAAACTGAATATTGGTGACACATTGGTTTTGATTGGTCAGGGATATCATGGTGCAAGTGCTGCAGGCAAATATCCGGTTCATGGCATCATTAAACATCCCTCTCCCGAACTCGACAGATCGCTGGTGGTTATGGAAATCAAAAAATGTCAGGAACTGTTTTCTGCCCCCGGTTTACTCACTTCAATGGTAATTATGGTACATAACAATGATGAAGTGGCTGATACAAAGGAAGCACTATCACACAGTTTGCCCGCCAATCTGGAAGTTATGGACTGGAAAGAAATGAATGAGTTACTTATGAAACAAATTGAAAGTGACCGTGCCGGTGGAGTAATTACGATAGACATTTTGTACCTGATTATTGCATTTGGAATTTTTGGAACAATTGTGATGATGATGGCCGAACGGAAAAAAGAGTTTGGAATGATTATAGCCGTGGGAATGCAGAAGTACAAATTAATACTGGTAGTACTGCTCGAAACTGTTTTTATAGGAATGATAGGAGCAATAACCGGCATTCTGGCAAGTATTCCTATTTTGGGATATTACTATTATCACCCTATTCCGTTTACCGGGCAAGCTGCTGAAATGATGCTGGAAATGGGATTTGATCCGGTGATGTTTTTTTCGTTAGATCCAGCAATATTTCTAAAACAGGCGCTGATTATTTTCATATTCACACTGATTATCGGGATTTATCCTGTTTTGAATATCCGGAAACTAGAGATTGCGAATGCATTACACAACTAAAAACAAGAAATCATGCTTGGATCTTTATCCTGGAAAAATATCTGGAGAAATAAGTTACGGAGCTCCGTCGTGATTGCTGCCGTTGCTTTAGGTGTCTTTGCCGGAGTATTTATGATTGCTTTAATGAATGGAATGGTTGATGCCCGCATACAAAGCATTATTCATACAGAGATGTCTTCCGTTCAGATGCACAATCCCGAATTTCTGGCTAACAGTGATTTCTCATGTCGTATACCAGATGCAGATAATATTGTGCAAAGAGTGAGTTCATTTGATCATGTAACAGGTGTGAGTAAGCGTTTGGTGATCATTTCAATGGTGGCTTCGGCCGAATCTAATTCAGGAGTAAAGATTCTGGGAGTGATGCCCGATATAGAAAGTAAAGTGACCAATGTTTGCAACAAAATAGTTGAAGGTAGTTATTTTAAAAGCAACAAAAAGAATACAATAGTTATAGGCAAAAAGCTAGCCGAGAAATTGAAAGTTGACCTGAATAAGAAAGTTGTTATTACCTTACAGGATGCCAATATGAACATTACTGGCGGAGCTTTCAGGGTTGTGGGTATATACGAAACCGATAACACCATGTTTGATGAATCAACAGTCTTTACCCGATACAAGGACCTTTGCACATTGGCAGGAGTAGATACTACCCAAGCCCATGAAATTGCCGTTGTAGTTGATAAAGACAGCAATTCCGGACTTATAAGAAATGTTCTGAAATTTAATTACCCTAAACTGGATATTCAGGATTGGACACAATTGAGCCCCGAAGCAGGCTACCTGATTAGTGCCATGAATCAGTATCTGTATATTTTCGTTCTTATTATTATGCTTGCATTATGCTTCGGAATAGTTAATACAATGCTCATGGCTGTACTCGAAAGAGTAAAAGAACTGGGAATGTTAATGGCCATTGGCATGAGTAAAGTCAGAATTTTCTTTATGCTCATGCTCGAGACCTTGTATCTTTCAATCACCGGAGGGTTTATAGGCATTATTTCAGGCTATTTTCTTTGTAGATATCTCGGGAAAACCGGTTTAGATCTGTATTTCTGGAAAGAAGCTTATAAGAGTATCGGATATTCGTCAATGGTTTATCCGAAAATAGAATTAAATATGATTGCTTTTACAGCCTTAATGGTTGTTCTTACAGGCATATTATCTACCTTATATCCGGCATATAAAGCCTTGAAAGTAAATCCGGCAAATGCCACACGAACAAAATAATTTTCAGAAAATAATAAAGTTATGAATATTATTGAGATAAAAGGAATTACAAAGATCTATGACATTAAGACGATGCCTTTTCAGGCACTTAATGGTATTGATTTAACTTTTAAGCGAGGTGAGTTCGCTGCTATAGTAGGTCCTTCGGGCTCAGGAAAAACCACCTTGCTTAATATCATTGGTGGTCTTGATAATCCCACCTATGGAGTTGTAATTATTGACGATGTGAATATTACAAAGCTGAGCAATTCGAAAAAGACTGATTTCAGGCTGAAGAATATTGGCTTTGTTTTTCAGTCGTACAATTTGATTCCGGTGCTTACGGCGAAAGAGAATATTGAATTTGTGATGCAGCTTCAGGGAACAACCAAAGAATATGTAGAGATTAGAGCGCAGAAACTTCTTGAGGCAGTGGGGCTAAAGAATAAAGCTAATAGTCGCCCCCATAAATTATCAGGTGGAGAACAGCAGCGTGTGGCAGTGGCAAGGGCTTTAGCGCCAAGACCTCAGTTCGTTTTAGCCGATGAGCCAACAGCCAACCTCGATTCCAAATCTGCCGAGAATTTGCTGGATATTATGGAGAAACTAAACAAAGAAGAGGAAATCACTTTTATTTTCTCCACTCATGATGCACGGGTGATGAAAAAAGCAAGAAGAATAATCACTATCGAAGATGGCAAAGTCATAGAAGATGTTTTGAGAGAAAAAGATGTATAATGCTGAAATCTGAAGTTATGAGATATGAGAACAAAAAGATTGTTTTTTTTGTTGGTTTTTATGCCTCTATATCTATTTGCTCAGGATTCCGTTAAAGTGAGTAAGGTCACGGTTAACGGATATGTAAAAGACATGCAATCTTTTATCTTTAAGGATTTTAAATCGGCATGGACAAGCTCTAATTTAATTCATAACCGTTTAAATTTCAAATGGTTCATATCACCTTCGTTTACAGCTTCACTTGAATTCACCAACCGTTTTTTGTATGGAAACATACTAAACCGTTTTCTCGAATATAAGAGCACCTTTAATTACGATAATGGAATTGTTTCATTGTCAACAAACTGGTTTAAAGGCAAGAATTACTTATTCAACACATCTGCAGATCGTTTGTGGTTGCAGTACTCAAGTAATAGTTTGCAGATAACCGCAGGCAGACAACGCATAAACTGGGGACAAAATCTGGTGTGGAATCCAAATGATATTTTCAACACCTATTCTTATTTTGACTTCGATTACGAAGAAAAGCCAGGCAGTGATGCCGTCAGGATGCAATATTACCTCACTCCCACTTCGGTTATTGAATTGGCTGCAAAAATAAACAAACAGAAAAGAACAACATTAGCCACTCTTTACCGCTTCAATAAATGGAAATACGATATTCAGTTTATTGTCGGAATGGTCAATCAGTCCGATTTTATGATTGGTACCGGTTGGTCCGGACAGCTTGGCAAAGGAGGTTTTACAGGCGAAGCAAGTTATTTCAGACCTTTAAGCCATTTTACGGATAGCAAAAGTATTTTCCTTGCTTCGGCTGGTTACAATTACACATTCAGAAACTCCCTGCTATTACAAGTTGAAGCACTCTATAACGGTAACAAGAATTCAACAAACATATTCTCAATAGATCAACTTACATCCAGCAATCTGAGTGCCAAGAACCTCTTTCTACCGGACTTATCATTGTTCTGTTCCGCTTCATACCCTATTACCCCATTAGTAAATTGTTCATTGGCCGGCATTGGGAACCCTCAAAGCAAACTGTATTTCATAATTCCCACCTTGACTATTTCGCTCAGTAATAATCTGGAACTATCCTTTATAGGTCAGATATTGAGATATACTGAAAAAGATATTTTCAGGCAAGATTTGAATTTTGTGTATGTTAGGTTGAAGCAGAGTTTTTAGATGATTCTACATTTATAAATTATAAAGTAAATATTATTTCCCTCGAAAAACCACTCTCCCACCAAGTATAACACAATCAATCAAATCAGAAGTATAAGCATAAGGCAGAAAGTAGAGTGATGAAATCTTTTTCGTGATAAGCACATTTGCCCGCTTTCCTACACAGATAGAACCGTGACTATCACTGATCCCCATCGCATAGGCACTGTTGATGGTGGCTGCATTGATTGCCTCTTCGGGGGTTAGCTTCATGTTGATTGTTGCCAGTGACAGGATAAACTTCATGCTACCAGATGGCGACGAACCGGGATTATAATCAGAAGCAAGGGCTATGGGTAGTCCGCTGTCTATCATCTTACGGGCGGGTGGATAATTCATTCCCAGAAAGAAGGCTGCTCCGGGTAGTAAGGTAGGCATTGTGCCGCTGCCTTTCAAAGCTTCAATCTCGGCATCACCTGTAAATTCCAAATGGTCAACCGAAAGCGCATTGTGCTTCACTCCTATCTGTATGCCTCCCGAAAGAGCAAGTTCATTGGCATGTATCTTCGGACGCATACCGTATCTGGCACCTGCAATCATTATGCGTTCAGTCTCTTCACAGGTAAAGAAACCTTTATCGCAAAAGCAGTCAACAAAATCCGCCAGACCTTCACTTGCCACAGCAGGTATCATTTCATTGACAATCAAATCCACATACGCTGCCTGCCTGCCTTTATAATCGACCGGCACAACATGTGCACCCAGAAAAGTGGCACGTATGGTAAGAGGTGCTGTTTCACAAAGACGCTTGATAACACGTAACATCTTGAGTTCATCTTCGGTAGACAGTCCGTAACCACTCTTTATCTCGGCTGCACCTGTTCCCATACCAATCATCTCATTAACACGGACAAGCGCCTGTTCATAGAGTTCATCCTCAGTTGCTTCGTGCAGGCGTTGGGAAGAATTAAGAATACCACCCCCGCGCTGCGCAATTTCCTCATACGATAACCCGTTTATCTTATCAATAAATTCTATTTCTCTGCTGCCGGCATAGACAAGATGTGTGTGGGAATCGCAAAACGCAGGCAGCACAATCTTTCCCGTTGCATCAATTACTTCATCAGCTCTTAGAGTTGGAGGAAGTGATGACATGGTACCAAAAGAGGCTATACATTCATCTTCCATCAGCAAGTAAGCATCCTTAATACAAGGCAGAGAAGCCATATCTTTTCCGCAAACCATCATTCGTGGCTTGTCTTCCACCTGATACAACTCTCCGATATTCTTTATTAATAGTTTCATTCTTCTAGAATTTCCATTTTCTCAGAAAATCAACACTATTATGAATGTGCGGATACATCACACAATCGTTCTCTATAAACGGCACCACCTTGCGATATGCCGTGCACACCTTTTGCAATACAGGCGAGGTTTTAAGCGGACAACGGAAATCAATTGCCTGCACAGCATTAAACAATTCAATAGCCAGTAAACGTTCGGTGTTTTCCACCACCTTGAAGCATTTTGTTGCCGCATTAGCTCCCATACTCACATGATCTTCCTGCCCTTGCGATGACTCTATCGAATCTACCGATGCAGGAGTACACAGTTGTTTGCTCTGACTAACGATAGAAGCAGCGGCATATTGCGGAATCATAAATCCACTATTCAAGCCGGGATTACCAGCCAAAAACATAGGAAGTTCACGTTCGCCGGAAATGAGCTGGTAGACTCGTTGAGAGGAGATACTACCAAGTTCGGCCACACCAATAGCCAGGAAGTCGAGTGCCACAGCCAATGGCTGTCCGTGAAAGTTTCCTGCCGAGATTACCAGATCTTCATCGGGCACAATCGTAGGATTATCCGTGGTAGAGTTAATCTCTGTGGTAAACACGCTCTCCACATAGGCAATGGTATCCTTAGATGCGCCGTGAACCTGTGGCACACAACGGAATGAATAAGGATCCTGCACATGTACTTTCTTACGGGCAATAATCTCACTACCATCCAGCAGTTCGCGAATGCGACGGGCAGTTTCAATCTGTCCTTTATGTGGACGAATAGCATGAACGGCAGGATGGAAAGGTTCTATACGACCATCGAAAGCATCAATAGAAATGGCAGCCGTTACATCTGCTATAGCCGATAACCTGTTTGCATTCATAATACACCAACAGCCATAAGCACCCATAAACTGCGTGCCATTCAGCAAAGCCAGTCCTTCTTTGGATTGCAACGTGATAGGCTCCCAACCAAACTTCTCATTCACTACCTGAACAGCCATATCCCTACCTTTGTAATTTACTTCTCCCAAACCTAAAATAGGCAATGAAAGATGTGCAAGGGGTACTAAATCGCCCGATGCTCCCAATGAGCCTTGCTGGTAAACAACCGGACAGACACCGTTATTGAAAAAGTCAATCAGCCGTTGTACCGTTTCCAGCTGAGCACCCGAATAACCGTAAGAGAGCGATTGAACTTTTAGAAAAAGCATCAGCTTCACAATCTCATTAGGTACACGTTCACCAAGACCGCAAGCATGAGACATCACCAGGTTACGTTGAAGAATAGAGAGTTGTTCGCCACTCACACTAATATCACAAAGACAACCAAAACCGGTTGATACACCATAAATTGGTTCTTTCTGAGTCTTCATCTTATTATCCAGATACTGGCGTCCTTTTATTATCAGTGCTTTCGATTCGTCAGACAATTCCAACTTATATCCCTTCACAATAATCTGTTGCAATCTATCTATTGATAAATGTTCTGTACTTATTTTATGTGTTTTTGCCATTGTTATTTATGTTTTAATGCCGATTTAATAAGGTTATCATCAGCTATATTAGGTAAAGTTACTACAAGTTCAGGGGTACGAGCCATCTCTCTGCGGACAGCATCCATCGCTCCCGGATTACGAGCCCAGCTGCGGCGCGCCAGTCCGTTATTTACATCCCACAAAAGCATAGATTTTAGGCGGCGATCTGCATCGGCCGAACCATCAATCATCATTCCAAAGCCACCATTGATAACCTCGCCCCAGCCTACTCCGCCACCGTTGTGAATAGAAACCCAGGTAGCGCCACGGAAAGAATCGCCAATTACATTCTGCACTGCCATGTCTGCGGTGAATGAAGAGCCATCGTATATATTCGAAGTCTCACGGAAAGGCGAGTCAGTGCCCGACACATCGTGATGATCTCGTCCCAGAACTATTGGTGCAGAAATCTCTCCGCGCCCGATTGCCTCGTTAAGCGCCTTAGCCACCTCAATACGCCCCAATGAATCGAGATAAAGAATACGCGCCTGCGAACCTACCACCAGGTTATTCTTACCGGCCTCTTTTATCCAATGAAGATTATCATCCAATTGCGAGCGAATATCGACAGGTGCCGTTTGAAGAATCCGTTCGAGCACCTCAGCGGCAATCCTGTCACTTGCTGCCAGATCTTTTGGATTGCCCGAAGTACATACCCAGCGGAAAGGTCCGAAACCATAATCGAAAAAGAGAGGTCCCATAATATCCTGCACATAAGAAGGATAACGGAAAGTACCATCAGCCTTCATCACATTAGCTCCCGCACGGGATGCTTCCAACAGAAAAGCATTACCATAATCAAAGAAATACATACCCTTGGCAGTAAGTTTATTGATAGCCGCAGCATGACGCCGCAATGTATTGCGAACCTTCGCCTGAAACTTCTCTGGTTCTTCGGCCATCAAACGGTTAGCCTCATCAAAATCAAGGTCTACCGGATAATAGCCACCCGCCCAGGGATTATGCAAAGAAGTCTGATCGGAACCCAGATCCACATACATCTCTTCGTCAGCCAACCGCTCCCATAAGTCCACCACATTTCCCTGATAAGCAATTGACACCACCTCGTTTGTATCAACCGCCCTGCGGATTCGGGGCATCAATGTATCTAAATCAGTAAACACCTCGTCCACCCAACCTTGTGAGTGACGAACAGCCACCGCTTTCGGATTAATCTCGGCAATAACAGAAACCACTCCGGCAATATTACCCGCCTTAGGTTGCGCACCCGACATACCACCCAGACCAGAAGAAACAAACAGCACTCCTTTTTCGGATGGATGTTTGGCCCGTTGCATACGTTTGGCATTCAGCACCGTGATACTCGTACCGTGCACAATACCCTGCGGACCAATGTACATAAACGAACCTGCTGTCATCTGCCCGTATTGAGAAACACCCAGCGCATTGAACCTTTCCCAGTGATCTTTGGACGAGTAATTTGGTATCACCATACCATTGGTTATCACCACACGCGGGGCATCCTTATGAGAAGGGAACAATCCCATGGGATGACCGGAATACAACACCAGAGTCTGCTCGTCCGTCATTACGGACAAGTACTTCATGGTGAGCAGATACTGCGCCCAGTTCTGAAACGCCGCACCATTGCCACCATAAGTAATAAGCTCGTGCGGATGCTGAGCCACCGCATTATCCAGGTTATTGCTCAACATCAGCATGATGGCTGCCGCCTGTTTTGACTGATAAGGATAATCTTCGATGGGGCGGGCAAATACCTTATAATCGGGACGAAAACGATACATATATATACGGCCATACTTAGACAGTTCCTCAGCAAATTCAGGAGCCAGCACCGCATGATGTTTGGCAGGAAAATAGCGAAGTGCATTCTTCAAAGCAAGCTCCTTTTCAGCTTCAGAAAGAATATCTTTGCGCTTGGGTGCGTGATTGATGGCTGGATCAAAAGGCTTAGGCTCGGGCAAAACATCAGGAATGCCTGCCGAAACCAATCTGCGGAACTCCTCTTTAGTTATTTCTTTCATGGCAGGATTATATTTTACTATTTACGATTTCAAGAATTGCACTCTCCCTCTCCTGCGCCAGTTTTGCCATGGCAGCAGCCTCTTGGAGTATGGGTTCAACCAATGCCCTGTTTTTTATGCCACCGGCATTGATACGCACATTGAGCCAGGCACCAAGTACAGCCGAACGAGCAGCCAGTGCACCTACTCCGGCATCCGATACAGAATTGGGATTACCCTCTTTAGCCATCTGTTCCACAATATCAAACACCGCCATTGAAGCTTTCATCACCCTGAACGGTATTTGAGTGGCATAATATGTAGCCTCCTGAATTGCTTTGGTACGTGCAGCTTTTTCTTCCTCCGTATTCTTTGGCAAACCAAAAGCATCCATCACCTTATTAAATGAACGGGTATCTTCATCCACCAGAAAGATAAGTTCACTCACCAAAGCCTGACCACGCTCGGCACAATCAGAGAACTCTTCCCAACAGGCATCCCATCCTGCTTTGTGAGAAGAGAGATTAGCAACCATTGTACCCAAGGAAGCCCCCAATGTTCCCATGTATGCAGAGATGGAACCGCCACCGGGAGCAGCCGATTCACTGGCCGTTTCTAAAGCAAAGTCCGAAACAGTCATATCCACCAGCTTCTCTTCGGCATCATCTTCAAGCATATATTCTATCACCTTGGTCTTTACATCGAAAGGTTTCAAATCATCGAGTCCCATTGACTTTATCGCAATCCTGATAATCTCCTTTTCAGAGATTCCCACAGAACGTTGTTGTTTGCGAAGGAAATGTTTCCCGGCATCAATCAGCGTGGATTTTGGTACCAGTCCCACAATCTCAGTGCCTGTTACCCGCACACCACGAGCCGCAGCCTTTGCCACCACCTCTTCAAAAGCAATATGTACGGGGGTAACAGCAACATTGGTTATGTTCATGGAAACCTGAGCAATGCCATATTCTTTAATAAACCACCCGATAGCAGCCGTACTTTTTAATGTGCCGGGAATAAACAGATCCTGTCCATTCTCATCTTTCATTATCTTGCCCACCAGCGAATCACCTTCCCGCTTCACACGTCCACGTTCACGAACATCGAAAGCAATGGCATTGGCCCTACGGGTAGAAGTTGTGTTCAGATTGAAATTAATAGCAATCAGAAAATCTCTTGCACCCACAGCCGTACATCCGGTTTGGGCCACACGTTCCGTCCACACCTCACCGCCAAAGTCGGGCATCCGGACAGGATTTCCAAAGCGCGGCTTCAATCCTTCATACTCCCCTTCCCTGCAAACAGCCAGCTTCTTCCGTTCGGGACGGATGGCTGCATATTCATAACAATAAGTAGGAACACCACCTTCGAGTGCAATTCTTCTGGCAAGCTGGCGGGCATATCTGGCAGTCTCTTCCATGGTAATACCGGAAACCGGAATAAGCGGCAATACATCGGTAGCTCCCATGCGAGGATGTTCACCGTGATGTTTTCTCATATCAATAAGTTCCGCAGCTTTCACCACACAACGAAAGGCAGCTTCCACCACGGCCTCAATTTCTCCCACAAAAGTAACAACGGTTCTGTTAGTAGCGTTACCCGGGTCAACATCAAGAAGTTTGATGCCCTCTACCCCTTCTATTACATCAGTAATCTGTTTGATAACGGTCATATCGCGTCCCTCACTAAAGTTGGGCACGCATTCTACAATTCTTTTTTCCATTTATAGTATCAGATATAAGGTTATTTATCTTTTTTGAACTGTACGATAAGTGCTACTAAAGTAGTGCATTACTTTGACTTAAACAAAGTTTATTTGCATAATTATTAAGGAATAATACCATTAGAAAGCAAAGCATTTGCATTCGGAGTTATTTTCCCCACGCAAAAAAAATATTTTTTAGCTCTACTATCACGTTTTTAGGCTAAACAACTATATTTCAGTGTATTAAACAAGAGCATCCCTCACTCATCCCTCACGCCTTAAAACATAATCGCCTAATTTTCAAACCATTAATCCGTGACAGATGAGACCTAAAAAGCCACGAACCATCACTTTTTGGCTCATCCCTCACTTTTTCGTTGCAAATTTCTTCAGAATATTAAAAGTTTAGACAAATCCAAAAACTGGATTGCAGATTAAAATTGGTTACTTCTTAGTTTGACAAAATGCACAAAACGACATGAATTTGATTCGAAAAAGTGAGGGATGACCCCAAAAGTGATGGTTATGTGATGGTTTAAAATGCTACCCTCACTAGCTAATACACTGAGCCTTAAAACATTACAAAGAACAGTGAGAGAGTGAGAGATGTTTTTCGTTTTACCTGTAGAATCGGCAAAAGTGCGATGCAAAAAAGCTCCCGCCGGCTTTTTTAAAAACCTGGCGGGAGTTTGCTCAACATCCGGTTATGTTTTAAAAAAAGCTGGCGGGAGTTTGAACAGTTATTCGGCAATGAATTTTATTTATTGGAGTTTGGATTTTATTTATTGGGGAATAAAAATCTTAAAACATTATTTACTTCATGCCCAACTTTTTATAACCTTCAAAGACTTTGTTTACGTCAAAATAGTAAGTTTTACTACTACCATCTTCTGCTTTTACTTCCATTTTATCGTAAAGTCCAACATTATTAGTAAGAACACTCTGAGTTATCAAATCAGCACCTAGCATTTGTAATATAAAATACTCTTCATTTACTTGGGTTACATGCCAAGCTGATTCACAGGTCTTTCCATCTCCACTATCAGTTATAGAATACAGGAGTCCAAATTGAATTGTCTTATATTTCTTTGCATTTAAAGTATCACCTATAATATTGTATGTTTGACGCAATATCTTATGCGCAATCATGCTCGTATAATCAATACTTAACATTGCTTTTGTAATTCCTATTATTCCCTTAGAATTTGATTTATCCATTTGAACATACATTTCTTTCTCGAGACGTTCAAACTCTTTCGACTTGTTTGAAGCTACTTTAAATTGTTCACTTTCAATAAAGCTTTCTCGAAATTCCCGATAATTAATATCGGTTTCTCCAGCTTCAAGTTGTTTTACAAACCCTGAATATTTATCATTAAACTTTGGGATTATCACTTCTGAGGTTGTCTGTCCGAATGAAAAAAAAGTCGTCAGCAGGAATGTCAAAAGGATTAATGTTGTCTTAGTCATAGTGTGTGTTTTAAAAAAGAAGAAGCATTTTTATCGTTTTATAATCTCAAAAGAAGTTTATCAAGCAATACATTAAATTCTGCAGGATTCTCTACCATCGGATAATGGCAAGTGCCGTTCATCATGCTGAGTGTATAATTTGTACCAACATATTGTTTTAAAGCATCCTCGTCGGTAGGGAAATAATCTACATTAATAATATTAAGTTTAAATTTCAGCACTTTCAAAAGCTCTTTCTCTCTTGCCGAATATTTAAAACAATCTTCAATAACAGGAATGCCAACAGCTGGATCCATATCTCGGAAAGCTGTAATCAATTTGTGCGCAAGCTGTTTGTCTGTTTCAGTATTCATCAGATAATTAGAGGCATAGCCTTCGCAAGTATTGGCAAAATCAGTTTTGAGACTGTTACTAAATCCATTAATCATCTCCTGTGGTATCTCAGTATTAAGATTCTTGAAATTATCTATTCCAATCAACCCAATTATATTGCTGTCATTTTGAGCTACGGTTTCAAGCATAATACTCGTCCCCATTGAATGCCCGATTAGAACAACATTTTTCAATGACAATGCTTGTATCATCTGGCTCACATCTTTCCCATATTCCTGAAGATTCCATGTATTGCGGTTGTGAGTTGAATTTCCATGACCAGCCAAATCCATGGCAACCACCCTATAATGGGGCGAGAAGTAGGTTATCTGTTCTGCCCAATAGTCTTTATCTATAAATGATCCATGAATAAACACAAGCGTTATATCTCCATGTTCGCTGTCGAAGTAAGATATTTCTTCATTGTTAATTGTTATGCTTTTAGCATCCAGTTTGGTCTTGATTATTTTCATGTTCGTTGTTATTAAAAGGCGTTTTATTTAAAAATGTATTTACTGATATCTGTGTTCCAATTAAAGGAATTATTGCTCTTCTCTTTTTCATTTGGGGTTAATCTTTCCCTGTCTTTTTCATCTGTTTGCCAGATTCATGTTATCGGTATCAAAGCAAACTCAAAACTGCGTTTCCAGCCCTTGAAGTGGCATATTATAGACAATGAATTCTCTTCTGCTATTATGTTTTATGTTGTTCTACTCTTATTACTTTACAGTTTCTAAATTCAATATAAAGCACATCAGGGTCTATATTGGCAAATCCATGTCTGTAACCAAGATAATAATACCAATCGTCACTTTGTTCAGAGTTATCCTCATCACCTAAAATTTGTTGAATTTCAGTTTTAGTCTTGCCAATAAGCATATTGCTTTCAATAATATTGTCGGACATTTCATAGCGTTTTTCCTCATCCGTAAACCATTTTTCTTTATCAAAATCATGCGTTGGATAATAACTTATACTAAAATACAAAAGCATAATGATTCCTATATAAATTAATGGTGTCGCTATAAGAGTTGCCACCCAAGATGCAATCTTCCTTGTTCGGTCAACTTTAATAAGCTTTTTTAGCAACCATCTCCAAAGAAAAAAAGTAGGAAGACAAAGCACAAATAGAATGAAATAAACTTCAATGCTTACTCCTAATATTGTTGATATATAAAGTAATGTCGTCATTTTAATCATAATCAATCATGGGTAATTAATCATTAAAATAAGTATAAGGGTATTTCATTTATTATTCAGCTGAGAAACTATACAAATCACCATTCTCTCCTTCACATCTCAGGAAAATATGTTTTGGCAATCCTTTTGTCAAATCAACATTTGTAACAATATTTTTACCGCAATCTTCTTTATTTGTGTTTCTGAATATTAATATTCCATTTTCTAGCTTATCAGGTAAATCATTTGTCATTCCTAAACAATAGTTGCCTACATACTGATTTTCTCCATTGAAAACTAAAATTCTACTTGTTGCTCTGCGTGATAGTCCCCAAAAACAACTAGAATTCATTATTTTTAAAATTCGCCTGTCCGAAGTCATTACTTGTCCCAAGTATTTTAAATGTGTTTCAGTATCTCCTTTTACAGTCCATCTACCAAAAACGAATAAGCTGTCAACAATGTTTTCTTTTAAGACCTGTTGTCTCATGGAATTATCATTAACCTGCCCCATAGCTTTTATAGCAAATGATGTTATTAGTATTAAAATAATCAGTTTTATTTTCATTTAAACTTGGCGTTTTAAAAACTCCGTACCCACGACCTTTGAAAGCATGTCTATTAAGGTTGTTATTCCAGACTTAGAGAACTCTACCTTTCCAATCCATGCTGGCCCGTCATCAGCATATCCAGTCTTCAGTTCAATATATTTAATTTGTGATTCCATATCAATTGTTTTGCCTTTTATTCTATTATTATTTGATTATTAAAAAGAGTCTTGAAAATGGCTAATGACTGTTCGTTGATTTCTTCGCAGCTGTCTAACATGATAGCATAAAATATTCTTCCTTCAAATCGGCCTTTATTATCTTTTGCAGTATAATATGCAACTTCACCTTTATTACCATCTGGAAAAGTAGCTGGATTTTCCAAAAGCAGCCCAGGATACATTGGACTATTTCTTTCAATGCCAATCATATAAATGTGACCCCCACCCATTTCTTTATAGATCTCATTATCTTTAATTTCGTAAGCAACCATCTTATCGTATTTGTCAGAGAATACGATCTTATTTTTATTTGAGCATTTAGGATTCAAAGTGTTGATATAATCATCTAATTCGTCCGTTAAGTTCGCCACTTTCATGATTATTGCAACAGTATAATTAATTTTTTTCCCTTTTTTACTCTTAATTGCCGGTGGACTTAGGACAAATGCACTTTGATGATTCTTGTAATCGTATACTGATAACTCCCATGTAGAGTCAACCAATATTTTAATACCTAACGGCCGGCAAGTAAATGCGATTTTTTCTCCCTTTGAAGTTGACCATAGATCTTCTTTTTTGTAAGAGATGTCTTTATTTACATCAATGATCCTTTTATGTATTTCCGGTCCAAGTTGTGATTCGAAACGTCCAGGAGTGCCCGAAATACTTCTCACTTTATCCATGGCATAAATGCAATGTGATGGCATATTTGTGGCAGCTGTTGCCCATGCATATTCTTCCCAAAAGTCAACAGGTTGTTTCGTAGGCAATAATTGTTGTGCTTTTAGAAAATTATCAATGCCTAATGTAGGAACATTGGAAAGCACATAATGAAAACCCAGAAACCAGTAAGCCCGATAGTCATTGGGATTAATTGCAATGGCCGAGTTGTAATTATTGACAGCTAACTGATAATAATCAGATTCGTTAAGATTATATAGGTAATGCGCAATGTCACCCAACAACATGAAAAGTTCTTCGTTCTTTGTTTCAACAGATGAAAACATTGCATAGTTGTCACGAAGGTTCTTTACTAATTCTTTTTGGGACTTGTCATAGCTCCACTCATTTGTCCAATGATCAAAGTATTGCTGATTATCTTTAATATAATTGAAAGCAGTAACAAACTTACTCTCATTACTGATTTTAGAGATCTCAATGTAGTTCACATTCGAAAATGTATTTACTGATATCAGTACTCCTAATAAAAGAATTATTGCTTTTCTCATATTCATTTATGGTTAATCTTTCACTTGTAACTAATCACATATAATTATTTACAAATAAACAGAATATTCCAATCACTACAAAGCGATTTGACAAATAACGAAGTGAGATTTGAAAATATTGCTATCTGATAAAACTTAAAAATGCACAAAAAATAATCCGAATCGCCTATAAAATGGTGGTTCGGATGATTCTTTTAAGTAAATACAGATTCTGATTTACTTATCATCAAACAAATACGTACCACCTTTTTTTATCAGTTTTCGTCCCTTGAGTAACATTTCATTTTCATGATGCGGAGTTTTATCTTTAGGGCTATTGTTATTAGTAGTAGCAGCTTTTTCGGAGTTATCCTTTCTGTATTTTTCTATTTTTCTAATTATCCAGATTAAATCTGTCCAAGATTCTTTATTACAATATAAATAGTCCTTGAGCATTGTAAATCTTACAACATCATCTATTCTGCCTCCAAATTGCTTATTAAACTGCTCTATATTTATAACACCTTTTCTGACCATTGAAGCAGCCAACTCTATTGTACCCAAATAACGAAAAAGCTCCATCTGTTTGGTTTCCTCTTCTTTAGTAGATGGGCTTTCTATAAACTCATATTTACCAAAATGCAAATCACAATGAATCTCAAAGTTTTCCTTATTATCATCTAGCATCTTTCTAAGTTCAGTAAAGGCCTTGATTCCTTTTATATCACTTCTTTTACGATATTCATTCAGGAACCTGGACAGATTGTAACTTACTATAAAAAGAGAAGCTGTAGAAAAGAGCATAACTATTAGTTTGCCATATCCGGCTTCTTTCCCAAACCAGAAGAAGAGGCTATGTATTGAGGCATTAACAGCATGGGGGTTTCCAAATTTGAAAACCAGAATTAAACCGAGCTGAAATATAATAAGAACAAATAGTAACAGATTAATGAATACTATCAAATCTTTAAAAGGATCTGTACTTTCTATCTTTTCCCTAAATGATTTAGGAAAAACATAATAGTTCTTATTGAAGAATTCGAGATTCTTCTTAAAAATGTATTTTAATAGACCTATTATAGCAATAGCAACTATCACCCCTAATAAAACATAGTACATAATTCTTATATCATATTTTCTCTGTTGTCCTCACCACAGAGAGTTATCAATGGAAAGCGCCGGGACAAACTGTTGAACACTTGTTTAACTGGTAATACAGTACAAATAATCACAACTTTACGCTTTTTGTTTCTTTATATATAACTAAGTTGCAAAAGTACTGAAAGCAAATAGAAAAAAGATCTAAACTAAAAATATTTTTCAGGAATCGTCTCACACCTGCCACTAAATTAAATTCATCTGCTATTAATTCAGGTATTTCACACACTATTTAATATTTTAAAACAATTAAAATAGAAATAATAGAGAACACAGCGCACAAAACCGCAAATGATAGGAAAAAGATAAACTAAAAATAAAAAGCATCATTTAGTTTCAGTATGTAAATAATGAAGACCTTAAAAAACAAACTTATAAAAGAACCGTGCACTTTAAATACATCTGATTATTTAACCTAAAAATGCGTTAATGTTATAAAGCATAATATTAATAATTCTTAGAATATTTATTTGTTAAATATTCATTTTTTATTGTTTTTTCTTTTTTATATTAAAAGTAGTTTCTATCTTTGACGAGCAAAATGATAGCAATATTAGATTTACAACCATATAAATAGAATTATAAATCCAATATAAAGTCATTAAAGGATTAAATATATAACAATTTGACAGATTCTATAAAAACTTCTAGTTATGAAAACAATTGTATTAAGTAGCCGTAAATTAGTAATTAGCCTTACTATTTGTTTGTTGTTCGTATGTATGCAGACTGTAAATGCTGCAGAACCTAAAAACTTTGTATACAACATAAGCGATGACAACGAAATTGTATACTTATATGACTCTATTTCAACAACTTTAACCCCTTATCTGAAATATGATTTCACTACCAGTGAAAGCGGACAGGCAAAAAACAAAACAGCTTATTACTGGAATGCCTCAACAGGAAAATGGATTCCATATTACCTCCTTACTGTTACTACTGTAGGAGATAATCAGATTCAGGAATTTGCCCTTTGGAACAGTAAAAAGAATGATTTCACTTTGAATAAGCAAAAAGCTATCTATTACAAAGAATCAGGAAAAGAGTCTCCTACTTATCTTTCTTTGAAGTGGAATGACAAACAAGACAAATGGGAAATTAAAGATGCAAACATTATAGAAAATTACATAGAGTCAATGATTAATAGCTATGCTAATCTGGAATAAAAGAACAACAGTTCTTTACCGATATTCTTTTCTAACAAAACTCTCTTAAATAGGTGTAGCCGACTCTTTAAAAGGAGCCGGCTATTTTCATGTTTTTAAATAAAAGTATTTTGCTTTAGAACGAAGTAAATTCACAGCCGGTTACATACCTACCGCCGCATTGTTTGAGCTATTATTAATCAAATAAATATATCTTATAAAACGCCCTTAGTTGAGGGAAGTTCGTAATGATAGATATCTCTCTTTACAGCCATCTTAAGCGCACGTGCCAAGGCTTTAAAGATTCCTTCAATCTTATGATGCTCATTCTGCCCTTCGGCTTTAATGTTCAGATTCATTTTGGCTGCATCACTTAGGGATTTAAAGAAGTGCAGGAACATTTCAGTAGGCATCTCTCCTATCTTTTCACGGTTGAACTCTGCATCCCAAACCAACCAAGGGCGTCCCCCGAAGTCGAGTGCTACCTGACACAGACAATCATCCATAGGAAGACAATAGCCGTATCTCTCAATACCACGTTTGTTCCCCAAAGCCTGATAGATGCAATCGCCCAATGCAATGGCTGTATCTTCAATGGTGTGATGTTCGTCCACTTCCAAATCACCTTTTACCTTAATAGTTAAATCCATACCCGAATGCTTGCCTATCTGTTCAAGCATGTGATCAAAGAATCCTAGTCCGGTAGAGATATCGCATGCGCCGGTTCCGTCTAAGTTCAGCTTCACAAATATATCTGTTTCCTTTGTGGTTCGTTGTACCTGTGCAGTGCGTTCCCCTGCAAAGAGGAATTCCGTAATGCGGTCCCAGTCGGCAGTTGCCAGTGCACAAACATCTTCCAAGCCTTTACGCTTCAGTTCATCCGTTGAATCCTGCAAATAGATAGCCTTACATCCCAGGTTCTTTGCCAACTGCACATCTGTGATGCGATCGCCCAGTACAAAACTGTTGGCTATGTCATAAGCTCCTTCTTTGAGGTATTTTTCCATCATCCCGATACCCGGTTTGCGATTTGGACTATTCTCCTCCGGCATACTTGGATCAATCAGGAAATCATCGAAAGTGATTCCTTCATTTTCAAAAGCTTTCAGCATTTTATTATGTGCAGGCCAAAAAGTCTCTTCCGGAAAAGAATCTGTACCCAGCCCATCCTGATTGGTTACCATCACAAACTCAAAGTCGAGCTTGCTGCGGATAAAACCAAGATTCTTAAATACCTTTGGATAAAACTCCAGCTTTTCCAGAGAGTCGAGTTGAAAATCAACGGGTGGTTCAATAACCAATGTTCCATCTCTATCTATAAATAATACTTTCTTCATTTCTACACTTTATTTGTATTGCTTCAAAGCTTCAATCAGCTGGTTGTTCTCCTCACGGGTTCCCACCGTTACACGCAGGCAGTCCTTGCAAAGAGCAATGGAACTACGATTGCGGACAATGATACCTTTTGCTACCAGATAGTCATAAATAGCTTTGGCATCGGTTACTTTTGCCAAGAAGAAGTTGGCATCCGAAGGATAAATTTTTTCCGTGCAAGGAAGGGCTGAAAAGGTTTTTTCCAGATAAGCACGTTCCTCAATCAACGTTTTTACCCAAGCCTCAACCTGAGGATAGTTTTTCAACATTTCCATAGCCTGGTGCTGAGTGAGCAGATTTACATTATACGGATACTTAATCTTATTGAGAATGTCAATAATTTCTGCTGAAGCGAATGCCATACCCAGACGGATACCGGCACATCCCATTGCTTTGGAGAATGTTTGAAGAACAATCAGATTGGGATATTTATCTAGCTCTGAAAGAAAAGAAGGTCTATCTGAAAAATCATTATAAGCCTCATCCAGAATCACCAGACCATCAAAAGTGGTGATAATCTTTTCTATCTCCGAACGCAACATATCGTTTCCGGTAGGATTGTTTGGCGAACAAAGAAAAATAAGTTTGGTTCGTTCATCCGCAGAGGCCAGCAAATCATCTGCCGAAAACTGGTAATCAGCATTCAGTAACACATTGCGATAATCTACATTATTCACATCCGCACAAACCTTATACATACCATAAGTAGGATCAATGGCAACCACATTGTCTACATCCGGCTCACAAAAGGCACGGTATACAAGGTCAATTGCTTCATCACTACCATTCCCCAGGAAGATATTCTCTGGTTTTACTTTCTTTATTGGAGCAAGCATCTCTTTCAAATCTCTCTGCAACGGATCGGGATAGCGATTATAGGGATTGTTATACGGATTTTCATTTGCATCGAGAAAGACTGAAGCTTCTAAACCTTTATATTCATCACGAGCCGATGAATAGGGTTTTAAATCCCATATATTGGGACGGGTTAATTCTTTTAATGCTTTCATTGTTTCACTATTTTAAACTGTTAAGCCTTACCGTCACAGCATTCTTATGAGCATCCAGTTGTTCATTGGCAGCCATTATTTCAATAGCCGGGCCGATGGTTTCGATACCCTGACGGTTAATCTCCTGGAATGTAATTTTGCGGATAAAACTATCCAGACTCACACCGCTGTAAGCTTTCGCATATCCATTGGTAGGAAGAGTATGATTAGTGCCCGAAGCATAATCACCGGCACTCTCTGGTGTAAGAGAGCCGAGAAACACAGAACCTGCGTTTACTATTTGTTCGGCTACTTCCATATAACTCTCCGTTTCAATAATGAGGTGTTCGGGAGCATATTCATTGGTCATTGTGATAGCTTCATCCATATCGTTCACCAAAATCAGCTTGCTATTTTCCAATGACTTGGCAGCAATTTCTTTTCGTGGAAGACGAGCCAGTTGTTGCTCTACCTCTAAAAAAACCTTCTCAATCAGTTCTGCAGAGGTGCTAATCAACACAGCCTGACTATCGACTCCGTGCTCTGCCTGAGACAATAAGTCGGCAGCAACGAAAGCCGGATTAGCAGATGCATCAGCAAGAACTTCCACTTCAGAAGGGCCGGCCGGCATATCAATTGCTACATCACGCAAAGAAACGAGTTGCTTGGCTGCGGTGACATATTGATTTCCCGGACCAAATATCTTATATACCTTAGGTACAGATTCTGTTCCGTAAGCCATGGCAGCTATAGCCTGTACCCCACCCGCTTTGAATATCTTATTTACACCGGCTTGTTGGGCGGCAAACAAGATAGCAGGGTGTACTTTTCCTTCACGGTTGGGAGGTGTGCAAAGCACAATCTCCTTGCATCCAGCTATACGGGCAGGAGTAGCCAGCATCAATACGGTAGAGAACAGAGGAGCTGTTCCTCCTGGAATATACAATCCAACCTTTTCAATGCCTACAGCCTTTTGCCAGCAAACCACACCCGGACGAGTCTCCACCTTTTTTCCGGTAAAGCGTTGCGCTGTGTGAAAGGTTTCTATATTTTCTTTAGCAAGCAGAATAGCTGTTTTCAGTTCTTCACTAATCAGGCTTTCTGCTTCTTTGATCTCTTCTGGAGCAACAGCTAAGCTGTTAAGCTGCACTTTATCAAAAGTGGCTTCGCACTCAAGCACCGCTTTATCTCCCTCAGCTTTCACACGGTTCAGAATTCCCTTTACCGTATCATTCAAGCTTTCAGTATTAAGTGCGGGGCGTTTCAGAATTTCCTTCCACTCCTCTTTTTGGGGATATTTGATTACTTTCATAGACTTATTAAAGAATCATCTTTTCAATAGGCAAGACTAAGATGCCTTCGGCTCCAAGAGCTTTCAGCTTTCCAATAATTTCCCAGAAACGTTTTTCATCCAATACGGCGTGAACAGAGCACCAGCCTTCCTGTGCAAGTGGCATCACTGTTGGGCTCCTCATTCCTGGAAGAACCGCAGTAATCTCTTTCAGTTTATCTTCAGGTACATTCATCAGCACGTATTTTTTGTCTTCTGCTGTTTTAACGGCATCCATACGGAACAACAGTTCTTCAAGAACGGCCTTATTTTCATCAGACATTTCCTTATTGCCTATAAGTAAAGCTTCTGATTTCATCACCACTTCCACTTCTTTCAATCGGTTGCTCACCAAAGTAGAGCCTGAGCTTACGATATCAAATATTGCATCAGCCAATCCAATTCCCGGAGCGACTTCCACAGAACCCGTAATTACATGAATTTCTGTTTTTACTCCCTTAGATTTCATGAAATCCTGCAAAATAACTGGATAAGAAGTTGCCACTTTTTTTCCATTGAACCAGGAAAGTCCTTGATAATCGATATCTTTAGGAATAGCCAAAGAAAGACGACATTTACTGAAGCCAAGTCTTTTAATGATTTGAGCATCTTCTTTCTTCTCTACAAATTCATTTTCACCAACAATACCCAAGTCGGCAACACCGGTAGCTACTGATTGAGGAATATCATCGTCACGAAGGAACAATACCTCAATAGGAAAGTTAGTAGACTGAACAAGAAGGGTTCGTTTGTAAGAACTCAGTTTAATGTCTGATTCTTCAAAAAGAGCCATTGTTTCTTCGAACAAACGGCCTTTGGATTGTACGGCAATTCTTAGCATAACTTATTTTGTTTAAATTTGAATCAATAAAGGGATAAAAAAAAGGCTCACCATAACGGCAAGCCTTTCTATTTCATATATACATAATCTATACGCCCACCGATCTATTCGTTAGGATAATGATGATGATGTATAGTTGCATTAATCATTTTGTTTTTTTATTTGATGCGACAAAAGTAAACCAATCTATTTATATTTCCAAATAATTATCACAAAAAGATATTAATAACTAACAATTTAATGGATCTACCTCTTCTTCTTCCACATCGCAACCCAGAAACTGCATCTCGTCATGTACCTTTTCTTTAGAGGAAGTGAAGTAGGTGCAAAGTGATTTTGTGCAAAGTTCACCAGCTTCATTCCACAATCGACCCTCTACAACAACAAGATTGTGCTTAACATCCAGAATAGTTGCTCGTAAGGTAAGAAAAGAATCGTTTGTGCTAACAGATTTAATGTACCGTGTTTGCATACTTGTAGTTACACCAGTGGTCTGAAGTTTGCGAAGAACAGCCCATGCACAGATTTCGTCAATCAAAACTGCCTGAATGCCTCCATGAAGGGTATTAACCCATCCCTGAAACTGGGGTTGAGGTTTCCACACACTGACTACTTCATCACCATCTTCATAGAAATCCATCTTTACTCCACTCTCATTGGTCTTGCAACAACCAAAACAGTTATAACCTTCTTTTTTATTCCAAGGATTAATAATCTTCTTCATCTTATTTATGCTTTGCTTTATTTACTTTTTATAGTTTTGCAAACCTTTCTGCAGAAATTCCACATACTTGTCTATATTTTCATTATAAGAGTAAGACTTGTTAAGCGGTTTCCCTTCATTATTGAGCAACACATAGAAGGGCTGCGCATTTGCACCAAACTTACTTCTTTGCAGATAACTCCATTTATCGCCAACCGTTTTCAGTATTCTTTCAGTACCATTTTCTGTAACAGTCATCGGTGTTGGAAGAGGTTTCTTATCGTCCACATACAAAGAGATCAGCACATAATCATTCTCAATTATATTGCTTACTTTAGGATCAATCCATACTGCAAGCTCCATTTTTCGGCAATTCACACATCCAAAGCCGGTAAAGTCGACCATTACAGGTTTCTTCTGCTGTTTTGCATATTCCATTCCAGCATCGTAATCATCAAATTTGGCACGTACTTCTTTTGTATACAGATTGAAATCCTGAGTCTTCATAGGAGGAGCAAAAGCGCTGACTGCCTTCAAAGGAGCACCCCACAAACCAGGAACCATATAAACGGCAAATGCCAGAGATATGAGTGCCATAAAGAATCCGGGAACAGAGACATTTGACTTGTCATCGTCATGCGGGAAGCGAACTTTACCCAACAGATAAAGACCAAGCAGAGCAAAAATCACAATCCACAAGGCAAGGAACGTTTCACGATCAAGCAATCTCCAGCCATAAGCAAGGTCGGCCACAGAAAAGAACTTCAATGCGAAAGCCAGTTCAAGGAATCCTAGTACCACTTTAACCTGATTCATCCAACCACCTGAACGAGGCATCGACTTCAACCAGGAAGGAAACAATGCAAAAAGAGTGAAAGGAAGTGCCAAAGCAATTGCAAAGCCAAGCATACCAATAGCCGGAGCAATGATACCTCCGGTTGTAGAAACCTGTACCAGCAAGAATCCGATGATTGGACCTGTACACGAGAAGGAAACAAGTGTGAGTGTAAATGCCATCAGGAAGATACTAAGTAGCCCGCCTGTGCTCTCTGCTTTACTATCTACTTTTGTACTCCAGGATGAAGGCAGGGTAATCTCAAATGCTCCAAAGAATGAAGCAGCAAAGACAACCAGCATGAGGAAGAACAATATATTGAACACTGCGTTTGTGGACAAGGCATTGAGTGCGCTTGCTCCGAAGAGAAGCGTGACGGCCAGCCCAAGAGCTACATAAATCACAATGATGGAAGCACCATATAAGAAGGCATCTCTGATTCCTTTCTTCTTGTTCTGCGAACGTTTCAGGAAGAAGCTTACCGTCATAGGAATAATAGGCCATACACATGGAGTGAAAAGTGCAAGCAAACCTCCAAGAAATCCGGTAACAAATATGTAAATCCAGGAATAGTTCTTGTGATCTACTGTTCCACCAAAGCTATTCAGCTCACTGACAACTGGTTTCCAATAGTTTGTTACAGCAGCAGAATCTTTCACTGCAACCGTATCTGTTGGAACAACGGCTACTGAATCTACAGACTGTGTTGCAGCTGCTTCTGTTTTGGCATCTTCTTTCGGAGCTGCAGCAGCCTCGGCAACCGCTTTTGCACTACCTTTTCCCTTATAGTTAAAAGGAACTTGTGTGGGTGGCAAACAACTTTCATCGTTACATGCACCATATTCCAGATAACCCTTTATGCTATAAGTGGTGCCAGTAATTTTTATCTTCTGAACAAAGACAGCAGTATGCTCAAAAAACCGAAGATTCATTTCAAACACTTTATCGAACTTGGAGATTTCTTTGCTGACAGGTGTCAACTTACCTGCAAGTTTTACTCCTTCCATCTTCTCAACATTGAATGTTGCAGATATGGGACCTCCGGAGGGAAGATTCACGGAATATACATGCCATCCCTTGTCAATAGACCCGGTAAATCGAATTTCAGCTTCTGTATCACTAATCGTTTTAAGCTCCGTTTTAAAGGTTACCGGATCTTCAATCTGTGCATGAATAGTTCCTGCCAGAGAAAACAACATACAGAATAGAAAAAGTATTTTTTTCATTTTAATTATTTAAGTTTGGAATCAAAATTCGTAATCCACACATGCACGGTTTTCCTTTACTTCAGCCAATATTTTTCCGGCTGCTAAATGCAATGGATGCTTTGCGTAGAAGTTCACATCTTCCAATGAATCAAATTCACTAACTAAAGCAATATCAAAAACTTCTGCTGGATTGATATTAAATCTCACTTCAATCTTACGAATTACATCAATGTCTTTAGGCAAAGCTTCAATAGCTTCCTTAAACTGATTCATTACAACTAGTTTATCACTCTCAGAAACTGTTTTTTTAAGCTGAAACAATACAATGTGTCGTACCATACGTTGTTTTATTAATTAATTTGTTCTATTTTTGTATATAAATTCAATTCCAATGAATTTATAGCAAAAGTAAGTCATTTGTTTTAAAAACAATATTAAACCATGTTAATAATAGGCATAGCAGGCGGAACTGGTTCCGGCAAAACAACCGTTGTCCGTAAAATATTTGATAGTCTCCCTAAAGGTGAAGTGGTATTGCTGCCTCAGGATTCATATTACAAAGATAGCAGTAATGTTCCCGTTGAAGAAAGACAATTTATCAATTTTGACCATCCGGATTCTTTCGAATGGGATTTGTTGTCAAAGCACATCCAGCAGCTAAAAAAAGGAAAAAGCATTGAACAACCTACCTATTCCTATCTGACCTGCACCCGCCAACCGGAAACCATTCACATTGAGCCACGTGATGTTGTTGTAATAGAAGGTATTCTAGCTCTTTGTGATAAAAAACTAAGAGATCTGATGGACCTGAAAGTTTTTGTGGACGCTGATTCCGATGAAAGACTAATCCGTGTAATAAACCGGGACGTTGTGGAAAGAGGGCGTACAGCCGAAATGGTTATGGAGAGATATACCCGCATATTAAAACCCATGCATCAGCAATTCATAGAACCAACCAAAAGGTATGCCGACCTGATTATTCCACAAGGTGGAAACAACCAGGTAGCTATTGACATCTTAACTATGTTTATTGAAAAGAATCTCGGACTAGAAAAATAGAAAATAATATGTATGCGTAAATACCTTTTTACCTGTCTCCTGCTCTTCTCATTGCTGGCTTGCAAGAATGCACATACAAGCCAGAAGGATGTGAATGTTCACGATCTTCCTCAGATAAAAGACAGCGGTGAACTGGTAGTTCTTACGCTTTACAGTTCTACTTCTTACTTTAACTACCGCGGACAGGATATGGGCTTTCAATATGAGTTAAGTGAACAATTTGCTAAATCAATTGGTTTGAAGCTACGGGTAGAAGTAGCCAAAAACATACCTGAGCTAGTTAAAAAGCTAAAAAGCGGTAAAGGTGATATGATTGCCTATAGCTTGCCGATAACAAAAAAGATGAAAGACAGTCTGACTTATTGCGGACTGGAAGTAATTACTCATCAGGTTGTTGTTCAGAATAATGAAGGAAAGACAAAGCCATTGAAAGATGTTACGGAACTAATAGGGAAAGATGTTTATGTAAAACCGGGAAAGTACTATGACCGATTAGTCAACCTCGACAAAGAACTAGGAGGAGGAATAAAGATTCACAAGGTAACAAGCGATAGTATCACAGTGGAAAATCTGATTACTCAGGTATCAGAAGGAAAAATCCAGTATACAGTATGCGATAATGACCTTGCCAAACTGAATGCAACTTATTATCCCAACATTGATATCAAGCTATCGGTCAGCTTTGACCAACGGGCGTCGTGGGCAGTAAGGAATGATTGTCCACTCCTTGCTAAAGCAGCTAATGAGTGGTACAAGAAGAACAAGACTTCTCCCGATTACGCAGCCAGTACAAAGCGATATTTTGAGTTGCTCAAAACAACCATTCACTCTCCTATTCTATCTATCGAGGATGGAAAGATCTCACATTATGATAAGTTATTCAAAAAGTACTCGAAAGAGATTGACTGGGATTGGCGATTTCTTGCTTCACTTGCCTACAACGAATCTAATTTTAACCCAAAAGCAGTCTCATGGGCCGGAGCAAGGGGTCTGATGCAGCTAATGCCTGCTACTGCAAGGTCAATGGGAATAGCTGCCGGAGAAGAGGATGTTCCCGAAGAGAGTGTAAAAGCTGCGGTGAAGTATATTGCTTCCATCGACAAGAGCTTTAGCATGATACATAATAAAAAAGAGCGTAGAAACTTTATCCTTGCTGCATATAATGCCGGACAATCACACATATACGATGCTATGGCGCTGGCAGAAAAGTTTGGCAAGAACAAACTTGTGTGGTATGGCAATGTGGAAGATTATATTCTTCTTGAAAGCAACGAAGAATATTTTACCGATCCGGTCTGCAAGAACGGCTACTTCCGTGGAATAGAGACCTATAATTTTGTTCGGGATATTAATGACCGCTATAAGGTGTACAAAAAGAAAATCAAGCACTAATAATCATAGAACAGAAGTTTGTTTTCTTCTGCAAACAAACTCAGAACTGTCCCTTTTATATCCATCTGATAAATCTGTTCGGTTGATATCTTATCCTCAATAAATAAAATCCATAGGCCAATGGTTGTTCAACCATTGGCCTATGGATTTTATTTATTGAGGAATGCCTGAGACTCTTATTCAATACAGTTACTTAGCATTTTAATCTGGCAAATCTTATGCTTTATCAGAATAAAGAATACGTGAATGTCATTGAATAGTATCCGTTCCATCTATTGTAATTCAAATTATAGTCATTGCTGTCATTATAAGCAAGATTAACATTGCCCGAAAAACGTAGTTGGGGAGAAATATAATAATAAGCTGAGAACACCAAACTGGTACTACTGGTATGAAATATTTTATCAGAAACACTATTATTCAATCGAAATTGTTCCGACACCCCTATATTGAGATTGGTCCGTGAATTTGGATAATAACCAATACCATAGTTTCCTAAAAAAAGGCCAGAACGTTCATTCTGGAATGATTTAGTATCATCGAATTTCATTGAGTCATGGTTGTATGCAAGTATAACCGACGCTTTTGCTGACTGCTGCCAGTAGAGATTAATAGGATCTTCATAATTAACCAAAAATTTTGCACTAATTCCACTCTGAACACTTCTCGTTCCACTCGGATGCACATTATAATAAGAGTAAAATGGATTAAGATTTGCACCAAATTCTAATCCTGCTCCTCTTGCACATAAATCGCCATATTGCCAGTAATCATAAAGAGTTGTAAAATAGCTAGCTCCTGATTTCTTTAGGTAGTTATTGTTAACCAGAAAAGAATCAACTTGTGTTATTTCATCAATTAAATGAATACGAGCATCCAGAAAACGTTTGTTCTTTACTGTAGAAATAACCTGCGAAAATCTATTAATCTCTTCTTCTGAAAGCTTAGTTGTAATTACACCTTTTTTTGATAGATTGTCTAATATATAAATAGCTTGTCGTGCATCACGCACTGATTCTATACGTCCTTTTCCTAAACCTATAGTAGGTGAAACATTAATATTAAGACTTGAATATGAAGGATCTGATGCACCTTTAATATTATCATAATTGAAATAAACATTTCCACCTGTATTCCAGAACCATTTATCTGAAATATAAAAACGAGAAGAGTTTTCATATTGAAAAGTCGATGAAAGATTTCTTCTCTTTGAATTGGAAATCGAGTTTAAACCCATTTTAGATCCTGACAAATCAAGATTGACTTGTTGCTCTCCAATAAAGTGTCGGGTATTTATATCTCTTTTAAAACTTGAATTTATGAGGCCCTTTATGTCAAATGTATTATTATTGGGACCAGGGTTAGTAACAAAACCACCATCTGAGTTAAAAGTAAAATCAAGCGCATTACGTTTTATATCCGGTGTTTTGTAACTTTTCAGGTTATAATCATCATAGTTTTGTGCCTGCACACAGATGGCCATTCCCATCACAAATGCACTTAAAGTCGTGTAAATCTGTTTTTTCATATTACTTGTATTAAATTGCCAAATAAATGGACTTTGATTAATAAATAATCAGAGTTCACAAATTATATTCATAGAAATAATATTTAATGCTTTATTTATAGGAATACAAATAATATTAATGCATTAAATATTCGGGCAATATTAAACAATATATGTTATACGAACAAATATAAAGTAAAAATAAATAATTAAATAACAATAAATAACAGTAAGGTATAATTCAACTATTATCTATATTTAGAGCAGTATTCAAAAACGATTAATACCTTCTAGTCTGAGCAATGTAGTTTTAACATCAAGTCCGCCGGCATAGCCACCCAAAGAGCCATCGGCAGCAATCACACGATGACAAGGAATAATAATAGCAATTGGATTTCGTCCGTTGGCAGTACCAACAGCACGACAAGCTTTAGGATTTTCCACTCTTTCCGCCAACTGCTTGTAACTGATAGTCTGCCCGTAAGGTATAGTTTGCAGAGCTTTCCATACCGACTCCTGGAAGTGAGTACCTTCTGGAGCCAAAGGAAGCGAAAAATTTTGTAAGTTTCCTGCAAAATATTCATCAAGCTGATGGATACATTCTTTCATTACATCAGAGAGATTTTCAGAAGAGACCCCAGCTGAATCCTTAAACAATAACTGAGTTATTTGATTCTCTGCAGATTTTATCTCAAGAACACCTACCGGCGACGAATAATAGAATGTATCCATAGCTAGTTAACTTATAATATTAAAATAACTTCAGTTTATTTTTTTGTGCCTCCTCTATTGAAACCGTATCAACCTTCTTTCCAACATTCTTCTGACGGAGGGTTTCATATTCTTTATTCAGCTCATCAGCCAATTTTTCTTTAGCAACCGGATTCTGCAGACGAGAAGCCAATGAAGCATTCTGGGCAGCATCTTTCATGTGAGCAACAATGCCACTATAAACCGGTGCTATTTTTAAGGCCGTATGTAGTTTGGATGTTGTAGCCCCACCTATCATCAAAGGAATATTAAGTCCAGCCTTTTGAAGTTCAACAGCCACATGCACCATCTCTTCCAATGAAGGAGTAATTAATCCACTGAGTCCTATAAAGTCCACCTTTTCCTCAATGGCGCGCTGCACTATTGTTTCGGCAGGAACCATTACTCCTAAGTCAATAACTTCGTAATTATTACAAGCCATCACTACAGAAACAATATTCTTTCCTATATCGTGTACATCGCCCTTTACTGTGGCAATAAGCATTTTACCTGCAGTAGTAGAACCTTCTGTCTTTTCCGCTTCAATCAACGGCTGAAGTATTGCTACGGCTTTCTTCATGGTACGAGCAGTCTTCACTACCTGAGGCAGAAACATCTTTCCGGCTCCAAAAAGCTCGCCTACGGTATTCATTCCATCCATCAAAGGTCCCTCAATAATATCCACTGCTTTATTATAAAGAGGGATAACTTCGGCAAGGTCTTCTTCAAGAAAATCGCCAATACCTTTCATCAGAGCATATTTTAGACGTTCGTTTACATTTTCGTCTCTCCATGCATCGTGTTTCACTACCGCCTGATTATTATCTTTAGCAGAATCTTTCAGACTTTCGGCTACTTCAATCAATATCTCTGCCGCATCCGGGCGGCGGTTGAGCACCACATCTTCTATCTTAACAAGTAGATCGGGATCTATATCACTGTACATAACAGCTGTTGCCGGATTTACAATTCCCATATCCATACCTTGCTGAATGGCATGATAAAGGAATACAGCATGCATAGCCTCACGAATATAATTATTTCCCCTGAAAGAGAAAGAAAGATTACTGATACCACCACTAATGTGTGCACCCGGAAGATTTTTCTTTATCCACGCAGTAGCATCGATGAAGTCAACCGCATAGTTATTATGTTCTTCCATTCCGGTGGCAATAGCCAATACATTAGGGTCGAAAATAATATCATGAGGATTGAACTGTACCTTATCTACCAACAACCGATAAGCACGTTCACACACTTCAATTTTACGGGCAGAAGTATCTGCTTGTCCTTTCTCATCGAATGCCATAACCACAACTGCAGCTCCATACTTCTTTACGGTACGTGCATGTTCCAGAAATGTCTCCTCACCTTCTTTGAGCGAGATTGAGTTTACAATAGATTTTCCTTGCAGGCATTTCAAACCAGCAACAATTACTTCCCATTTAGAGGAATCAATCATCACAGGCACACGGGCTATTTCTGGTTCGGAAGCAATCAGATTCAGGAATATAGTCATTTCCTCTTCTGCCTCCAGCAAACCTTCGTCCATGTTCACATCAATAATCAAAGCACCATCTTCCACTTGTCCGCGGGCTATGGAAAGTGCTTCATCGTATTTCTTTTCCTGAATAAGACGAAGGAACTTACGTGAACCAGCCACATTACATCTTTCACCTACATTCACGAAGTTTATTTCAGGCTTTACTTCCAATAATTCCAATCCGGAAAGCCACATACAATCAGGACTCGGTACCGGTTTATGAGGTGCCTTTCCCTGAATCAAAGCTGTATATTCAGCAATATATTCATTGGTAGTTCCACAACAGCCACCTATAATATTGATTAATCCTTCTTCAATGTATTCTCTAACCTGCACAGCCATCTCGGCAGGAGTCTGATCATACTTACCCAAACTATTTGGAAGACCAGCATTAGGATAAGCACTTATATAGTAAGGCGCACGAGCCGCTAAACCTTCCAGAAATGGTTTAAGCTGCTTAGCTCCGAATGAACAATTTAGTCCAACCGAGAAAATCGGGGCATGTTGCACAGAAGCCAGAAAGGCATCCAAAGTCTGACCGGAAAGCGTACGTCCACTTATATCGGCAACAGTAACGGAAAGCATGATTGGTAATTTTACACCTTTTACCTCCATTGCACTCTCAGCCGCATAGATAGCAGCCTTTGCATTCAATGTATCAAAAATGGTCTCGATAAGAATGGCATCCACTCCCCCTTCAATCAAAGCTTCCATCTGTTCCTGATAAGATGCAACCAAATCATCATAAGACAAGGCACGGAAAGCTGGATTATTCACGTCCGGAGACATGGAACATGTTTTATTTGTAGGACCAACAGCACCAGCCACAAACCGAGGTTTATCAGGATTCATACGGGTAAATTCATCCGCCACTTCACGGGCAATCTTCACAGCAGCAAGATTCATTTCACGCACATATCCCTGCACATGGTAATCCGCCATAGAAACTGTAGTAGAACTAAATGTGTTTGTCTCAATGATGTCGGCTCCGGCTTCAAGATACTTTCTGTGAATATCACGAATTACATCAGGGCGTGTGAGACAAAGCAAATCATTATTTCCTTTCATCTGACCGGGGATGTGCGCAAAACGTTCGTTACGAAAATCCTCTTCTCTCAGATTATACTTTTGAATCATGGTACCCATAGCTCCATCCAATATAAGGATGCGCTCGGAAACTAACTGTTGAATGGTTGGTTTCATTATAAAAATTCTATTTTAAAAGCTGTATTAAGTATTATTTAAAACAGCACTTGAATGCAACTTGTTTATAAAATATTCGGGAAAGTCTTTCTTTGCTATTTTTTAAACATTCTATCCATGTCACGTTTATCATCCTTTTCTCTTAGTGACTGTCGTTTATCATATTGTTTTTTACCTTTGGCCAAAGCTATGACAACCTTTGCCAGTCCTTTTTCATTGATAAACATACGAATTGGTATAATGGTAACACCGGTTTCTTTAGTTGCTCTTTCCAGCTTCTTCAGCTCCTTTCCGTTAAGCAGTAATTTACGATCACGACGGGCAACATGGTTATTATAGGAACCATAAAAATATTCCGAAATATGCATATTCTTCACCCACAGTTCCTGTCGGGCAAAAAAGCAAAAGGTATCAACCAAACTGGCTTTACCCAAACGAATGGATTTTATTTCCGTACCAGTCAGCACAATACCGGCAGTAAAGGTATCCACTATTTCATAATCAAAAGTGGCACGTTTATTTTTTATATTTACAGGAGCTTGTTTCATGGGTTTAGTTTAGGATTTTTGTCAGTTTGTTAAAAACGAATTCAATTATGAATGGACAAAAAACAATCACCATAGAAGAAAAAATAGAAAACCAGGTACTTTTGTTTTCATTCATCTTCAAAAGGATTCTTGCCCCTTCCCAAATCAAGAAGATAATATAAAACTGAAAAATCAACTTGAGAATATAGAAAGGTGGAATCAATTCCACAATAATTTGCAAGACAAAAGGAACAACCATTGCGTATCCCACCAGCTGTTCAGCCTTAGGCATATCACAATCAACGTGAAACACGCTACGTGCCATTTTACTTATAATCTTTGCAGCAAGGAAATATCCGGCAAAGAAAGCAATAAAAACGCCGCAACACCTAGTCATGGCTAATTGTAAAAGCTGGTTCGTGTTTAGGTCTTCGCTCGCAAAGTTATAAATAAACACATTAGCAAAGACAGCCATCCCACATAAACCAATCATAGGATAAACAAAAGTAGCCAATCCCTTTCGCTTATCCTCTTCTAAACTAATTTCCTCCCATGCCTTGGCAGGAGAGGAAATTAATAAAATTACTTTTTTAAATAAATTCTTGTAATTCAAACCAGTTTTTATAATTATTATTTTTGATATTTTATAGTGTACGCATCCTTAAACACTGTACTTCCTCCGGCATTCTCTGTAGTATTCAATTTAATGATGAAAGCACTTTTTTCTGTATGCACATCATTCAAAATACCATTAATATTAAATGCCATGAGGCATAAGAATGGATAACTATTTACTACTGAACTTGAAGTAGAGAGATAATTAGCCCCATCCAAATTTTTATTGTGACTTAAATACAGATTTAATGTATCTGGGTTAGCTACATCTTTCGCAGGTTTAAGTCCTTCATTCTCATAATGAAATAAGGTAAAATAATGCAAAGAAGGTTTAGTAAAATAATAAGAATTAGCTATAGTTAAATATCCATTTGTTAAAAGCAGTTCACTGTTTGTTGTCATCAGAGCAAGATTAACAATAGGGTCACTTTTAATTGTATCGTTTACTGTACCTTTTTCAACACTGGTAACTCCATGAGTTATGTTTGCTATATAATTCAGAATTACGCTATATTGTCTTGAAGATGCAGGTAAAGAAGCCTGCTTTGTTATTTCATTTTTATCAACAAGTGTATATCCAATATATGCTCTGTCAATTTTACTCAAATCAGCTCCATTACTTGTCATCGCAGCTAAAGATGCCGAAGTTGGAATAAGCTTTTCACCACTATCAACTACCAGCCAATATGAGCCCATGTAACTCACTACTTTTGCATATCCATAACTAGATTGAGTAGTATTATCATCCGATGTATTATTAAGACATGAAGATAAGAAAGGAACCATTAGCAAAGTAAGGCACAAAACAATAAATTTAATTTTTTTCATTTTCCGTGTTTATTAAGTTTGAATGTACAAAATATAATATTTCAGAGAAAACGCAGCATTTCGTACATTACTGCATGGTATTATTTAATATTTGCAAATTCCTCCAAATGTTCATCAATATATTCGGCAATAATAGAAGAGACTTCTTCTTCTGAATTCAGGAATTCTTCCTCCAGATCATCAAATTCTTCATATTGCTCATACATTGCCATAAAATCATCTTCACTTCTTTCCTTTTCCAGATCTTCCTTATGTGCATCATATATTTTCTTTGCCTTATAAATAAGTTTGGCAAACTCTTCGGCTCCAAACATCCTCATAGATTTTGCAAAAGGATTATCAAAAACATACCCACCATACCCATTTTGGATAAGTTGCACAAAACCACCTTCCATCACCTCTTCACGAAAGAAATGATAAGCCAGCACAGAATGCTGAAATCCATTAAGCAGATTCATTTTGTCTGCATTTAGATCTCCGCCTATTATCTCCAGATATTTATTGGTAAATACATTGAGAAACTCATCCATTCCAAGAGATGCAGCTTCTTTTAAAGCACTATCCGAAATTTGTATTGTTGTGGCCATTTATTTAAATTTTATAAGAGCTGTCAAAGATAGATATTATTGGGCAAATTCTCCAAGAAAATAGATTAAAAATATGTTTTTCATCGATATATAACACATTTAAGACATAAAAAGAAATATTCTGTTTGCGTATATAATTGCAACGATAAAAATATCATTAAAGATATTGAAGAAAACGCTCAAACAGAAGCATATACCTTTATCGGGTTTTTGTTATAAAATTTCCACGCTGCAGATAATAGTGTGAAAGTCAGAATCAATCAGTTTCCCATTTTAAAGATTACGCAACCAAAAGCAACAACCATCTTTAAAATAGTATTATAGCTTTCCCACTCCCTCCTTAATATTTGCTTTAGAGTCACTCAAATGCAATATTGACTTTACAAAAGAAAAGAAAAATAAACTATTTAATTTATTTCTTTAAAAAGTAATTAACGATGCATTGCAAAAAAGAATAAAAGAACTAACTTTGCGTTCGATTTGAAAAAATCGAGGTTACGAGTTTTTTTATTTAATACGTAAAAAAGAGCTAATATGACTTATTCACAAGAAGTAGAACACATGTGTGTTGTACAAAAAGGTCCTAATCACGGACCAGCTCCCATACCAGAAGAAGGAAAATGGGTAAAATCAAAAGAAATTGTAGACATCTCAGGTTTAACACACGGTATTGGTTGGTGTGCTCCACAACAAGGTGCATGTAAACTGACTCTGAACGTTAAGCAAGGTGTTATTCAGGAAGCATTGATTGAAACAATCGGTTGTTCTGGTATGACTCACTCTGCAGCAATGGCAGCAGAAATCCTTCCAGGAAAAACAATCCTTGAAGCATTAAACACTGACCTTGTATGTGACGCTATCAACACAGCAATGCGTGAACTATTCCTTCAGATTGTTTACGGACGTACACAGTCTGCTTTCTCAGAAGGCGGTTTGATTATCGGTGCAGGTCTTGAAGACTTAGGAAAAGGTCTTCGTAGTCAGGTAGGTACTCTTTACGGAACTTTGGCTAAAGGTCCTCGTTACCTTGAATTGGCTGAAGGTTATATCAAAACTCTGGCTTTGGATGAAGACGATCAAATCTGTGGTTATGAATTCGTTCATATGGGCAAATTCATGGACGAGATTAAGAAAGGAACCGATGCTAATGAAGCTTTGAAGAAAGTAACCGGTACATACGGACGCTTCACAAAAGAAGCTGGTGCAGTTAAATTCATTGATCCACGTCACGCATAAATAAAGGAGGAAATACAATATGGCATTATTTGAAAGTTATGAACGTCGTATCGACAAGATCAATGCAACGCTAAACGCTAACGGTATCAAAGACATCGAAGAAGCAAAAGCTATCTGCGACGCAGCTGGTATCGATCCTTATAAAATGTGTGAAGAAACACAGCCAATCTGTTTTGAAAACGCTAAATGGGCTTACGTAGTAGGTGCAGCTATCGCTATCAAAAAAGGTTGTTCAAATGCAGCTGACGCTGCCGAAGCTATCGGTATCGGTCTGCAATCATTCTGTATCCCAGGTTCAGTAGCTGAAGACCGTAAGGTTGGTATCGGCCATGGTAACCTTGCTGCACGTTTGCTTCGTAACGAAACAAAATGTTTCGCATTCCTTGCAGGACACGAATCATTCGCAGCTGCTGAAGGTGCAATCAAAATTGCAGAAATGGCAAACAAAGTACGTAAAGAACGTCTTCGTGTTATCTTGAACGGTCTTGGAAAAGATGCTGCTCAGATCATTTCACGTATTAACGGATTTACTTACGTTCAAACTGAATTCGATTACTATACAAGCGAATTGAAAGTTGTTATGGAAAAAGCATACTCAAACGGTCCTCGCGCAGCAGTTAAGTGCTACGGTGCAGATGATGTTCGTGAAGGTGTAGCTATCATGCACAAAGAAGGAGTTGACGTATCTATTACAGGTAACTCAACAAACCCAACTCGTTTCCAACATCCAGTTGCAGGTACATACAAAAAAGAATGTATCGAACAAGGTAAGAGCTATTTCTCTGTTGCATCAGGTGGTGGTACAGGTCGTACTCTTCACCCAGACAACATGGCTGCTGGTCCTGCTTCTTATGGTATGACAGATACTATGGGACGTATGCACTCAGACGCTCAGTTCGCTGGTTCTTCATCAGTTCCTGCTCACGTAGAAATGATGGGATTCTTAGGAATTGGTAACAACCCAATGGTAGGTGCTACTGTTGCTGTTGCAGTTGTTGTTTCTCAAGCTTTGACTAAGTAATTTAAGCTAATCAACTATATTAAAATCCCCGTAGTCTGATGGCTACGGGGATTTCTGCTTTTATGCAGACTCATTAACAAAATTCATATTAATAATGAAAAAAATTATTCTATTCTTTGCACTGGCTGTAACAAGTCTCACCTCTTATGCTCAAAAGTTTGAAATTGCCGGAACAGCTAACTTCTGGCGCAACACAGACAAAAACACCACATCCTTTGAAGTAGCTCCTGAGCTGACTTATGAGCTGACTGAGAAATGGGGAATTGGAGCATCGGTAAGCTATGGTCAGGAAAGAGAGAACGATGGAATTGTCTCTACAGATAAAGTATTTACATTTGCTCCTTACGCACGTTATACCTATTTTGATAAAGAAATTATCAGCCTGTTTATTGATGGCGGAGTAGGCTTATCTAAAGTAAAATCGGAAATCGGGAATGAGTCAGAAACAAGAACCGGATTTGAAGCTGGTTTAAAACCTGGCGTAGCTATTAAAGTAGCAGAAAGATTTAAGTTTATCTCTAAAATAGGTTTTCTGGGCTATAAGAAGAATTATCCTCAGGCAGGAAAAGCTTTCGGTTTCAATTTGAGCGGTGAGAATATTGCTGTTGGCTTTGCATATATGTTTTAAGTTCTGAAACTTATTACACCATTTAGCATATTTATATTATAAGAATCTCCAGCCTTCGTTGATGGATATACTTTGTCTATTGGTATGCATTGCCGCATTAGCAGAAATCTTTGTCTGCGCCAATGAATTTGCATAAAAAGAGAAGCATAACAAAACAATAAAAGTTCTTAGTCCTGCCAGAATGTATTTTCTCATAATACTTCTATCAAAGAGCGTATTTTAATGTCACAAGAACGTTTCTTTCTGTTACACTTTTGTGCCAAAGTATAACATATTAAGTAGATATCGGGGTGAATTATTGGTGAATAAATAAAATCCATTCTCCAATAAATAAAATCCATTGGCGAATAGCGACTCAAACTCCCGCCGGCTTTTTTGAAAACCTGGCGGGAGTTTGTTCAACATCCGGTTGAGTTTCAAAAAAAGCCGGCGGGATGTTTTTACATCCTATTTTTGCACGATCTTAAAGGAAAACAGAAATCATCCCTCACTCCCTCACTTTTTCTTGTAATGTATTTAAATATAGCATATTACTTTGTGATGGTAGCGTTTCGAACTCTCACGAAGCCATCACTTTTGGGTCTATCCATCACTTTTTCGAGCTATTTTTATTCAAAAAGAATCAAACTCAGTCTGATTTTGTTGCTCAATACAAATAAGCCTGAAATTTGCAGATTATGCTTAAAAAAGTGAGGGTACAGACCTTTTTGTGATGGTTTTGTGATGGTAAAAACCAATCCATCACTTTGTAACTACCTATTATCTAACTCGTTAAATAAAATAGTGAGAGAGTGAGGGTTAAAACTTTTTTTTGAATATTACAGAAAAATAGAATCTCCTATTCAACGATTTAGTGATAGGAGTGTAGGTAGTGATACATATTTTGAACTTTATATAGTAATGGGGCACTCTATAAGGATGCCCCTACCCCCTATATAGTCTTCAAAATAGCTATCACTGCCTACACTTCTATCACTTTTTATCTTATCATCTAAAAAAACAGACTTGAGACTTTATCCAAAGTACCAAGTCTGTTTAACAGAAATGACCAGACATTTTTTTGATAGCATTTTTAGGATTGAGCATTTTCTTTCAATACCCGGCATTCTGAATCAATAACGGATTCATCCCTATTATTTTCGCAGGAATAGGGAACACGATTGTGTATCCATTCTCTTCGTTCGGAAGTTGTGGGCGACTACTATATGCACGGGTAAATTGTCCGAAACGTATTAAATCCTGCCGTCTCCATCCTTCCCAGGCTAGTTCAAGTAGCCTTTCGGTTAACAGATTATCTAATGTTGCCTCCCGGGCAGGTGCACCAACACGGTAACGAACCGCATTTAGTTCTGTATCTCCATTTTCACCGTTACGAACTTTGGCTTCGCTCTTCATCAGCAACACATCCGCATAGCGAAACAAAACAATGTCATTCTCCATCAATTTACCGTCTTTCGTAGCCGTAACATCCACTTCATACTTCTTCATACGCGCACCCGCCGTTTTCTCGTAAATAGTATTTGAAACGTCCAGAAGTACTTTCCAGGGGAAATACTCCAATACAGTCCCGTTATCCAACTTTACAACGTTTCCTTTCAGATCATACACAATTCCTGCAAAATAGCATTTATCAAAACGAGGGTCTATTGTCTTTGTACCATAACCAAACGTATTGAGTGCCTCTATAGTGGCACTCGAGCCGTTTTCGCCTCCCAGCCCATAGGCCTTTCCATGATTGTAATGACGAGAACGGAAAAGATACTGCATTTGATTAGTATACATTGTTTTATTCATTGGAATAGTAAATATATTCTCATTAGAGGACTCATTAAATACAGCAAAGTTGCGCTCGTAATGTGGTTCTAGTTGGTATCCCACTGCAGTAATCATATCACAATAGGCTGCTGTTGCTTGCCACGCATTCAATTGTTTACCGTCCACCTCAAAGTAAATCGATTTCCCATCCTGACGTATACCGTCAGTCCAGTTATTATCAGTATAGATCTCTGCATTTAAAGTAAGTTTTGCAAGCAGAAAACAGATAACCGGACGAGTCAGGCGTCCGTAATAATCTCCGGGTTGGTTACTTCGTGTTGCTGCTAATATAGGAGCGGCTGCCTGCAATTCTTTAACTACAAAATCGAAAACTTCTTTCCGTTCTTTCTGAATTATATCTTTCATCTGTGTTGAAGAGGAAAGCACCAGCGGAACCCTTCCAAACAAGTCCATCAGATAATAGTAATACATTGCACGTATAGCACGTACTTCCGCCCTGTAAGCCGGCAGTTCAGCATCTGAATGTGTCTCTGCAAAACGGTCAATTTCCTCTAAAGATTTATTGCAAAGATTCACCACTTTATATAGATACTCCCATGTAGCCTGAATAGCGTCATTGTCCGTTCCCCATTTATGCAGGAACAACCCTTGCCAGAAGCCACCATCATACCAGTCGCCGCCTCGAGTGGGCATAATAGCCTCGTCTGTTGTAAATGTATTCAGGTCATAGACACCTCGCCCCGTACCCTGCAATCCCTGGCTGTCGCTATATCCACCTATATATGTGTACAACGAGGCTACTGCATTGAGATAGACATCAGAAAGCGTTTTGTAAGCTTCCTCTTCAGGCAGTTTATCACGTGGGGTCTCTTCCAGAAATTTGTTGCACGCAGCAGATAGTATTATCAAAACAGCACATGAGAAAGCATAGATATACTGGCGTTTCATTTGAATGTCCTCCATTAAAAATTAATATTCAATCCCAACGTATAAGTTCGTGCCAGCGGATATCCACGCTTGTCGTCCAGGCCAAGCGTATTATTTACTGTAGAACTGTTAATCATGGGCGTAAGTCCCGAATATCCGGTAATCGTTGCCAGGTTATTGACAGTAAACGCCAAGCGGAGCGACTGGATATACTTCTTTACTTTCTGTACAGGCACGTTCCAGCCAACTGTCACATAATCAAAATTAACATAGTCGCCCCGTTCCAGCCAGTAATCTGTTGCCGTCTGGTCTTTAATGTTGCGTTGCGGTGCTTCTTTCATAACACTATAATCCGGGAAAATATTCATATTCATATAAGTCAGTGAAGTGCCGTTATAGATTTTATGCCCAAAAGCTCCGTTGATCTGTATCGAGATATCCCAGCGCTTGTAGCGTAAACTTATGTTAGATCCCAGCAAAGCTTTGGGTACCGCTTGTCCTGCTACATAACGATCTTCTCCGTCTTCCAAACTGACACCCCCTCCGTTCAGGTCTGTAATATCATATACTGATCCGCCGTTGGAGCCAGCCATCAGTCCTTTGGAATGTGGTAAGTAGAACACTCCCAACGGTTGTCCCACCACCTGATATACAATGTTATTATATCCTCCATGAAATCCGGCACCGTTAAGGCTTGCCAAACTCTTATACTTGGGGCCGGAAATGGATTCTCCGTTGTAATATCCACTCAATGACAACAATTTATTTTGCTGGAAAGTAATATTTGCATTGATATTCAGTTCCATATCTTTGGCTTTCAAAGGTGTTATTCCAATTGCAATTTCCATACCGCTATTCCGTATTGAACCAATATTTGCCAATAATGTATTGTATGTAAAGGGGGGTACACTCACATTATAAAGATAAAGCATATCCTTCGTCTTCGATGTATAATAATTTGAAGTAAACAACAAGCGGTTATCAAACAAAGCAACGTCAATTCCCATATTGAAAGTTAATTTTGTCTCCCATTTCAGGTCTGGATTGGTATTCCTTATAACACCCAATGATGCCTGTGAAGAAGAACCCACGGGAATAATTCCGTTTGGTTTTACCAGGTTTAGCGTTGTGTACGAATCAATTCCACTCTGATTTCCCGCCAAACCGTATCCAATACGGAACTTTAAGTTATTCACGATGGGCAGATGCTTCATAAACTTTTCTTCACTCACCACCCAGGCAGCGGAAAAAGAAGGGAAAAATCCCCATTTGTGATTGTGTCCAAACTTGGAAGAGGCATCCGCACGGGTATTGACAGTAAAGATATAACAGTCAGCAAATGTATAATTAAAACGTCCCAAAAATGAAGCCAGCCGAGGTTCTTCATAATAGGAATTTGTTCCTTCCCACAAACGGATTGCTCCTGCCTGCAAGTTGTCATACCCCAATTTATCCGTGCTGAAATTCGTCACTGTGGTATAGAAACCGGTGTATGTTTCTTTCTGCAATTCAGCCAGTGCCAACACATCAAAGAAATTTTTCTTCCAGCTTTTTTTGTAGGTCAGCATCATGTTTCCGAGCAATGATTCCATCTTCCGTATACCTTTATAAGCCTGCCCATGTGCCCAAACGGAGGTGGGAAGATATTGTGAATTCTCCACAATATTATTAGTGTATGCGCCAAACATTGCCAGTTTCCAGTTGTCGGACAGGTGGAACGTCAGGCGGGCATGAGCACTAATATGCGAAATTGCATCATTATCTTTCACCTCCATCCAGGCCAATGGGTTAGTAATCTGGCTGGCATTCGTGATCATGTCCCAGGAGCCTGTTTCCGGATTCTTATGATTGGGGAAAGTTGGATTGAAAGTAGCTGCCGAATAGAATGTTTTTTGATAATCGAACAGATTCCGATTCTTCTGAACAGAACCAAACATTCCCAAATCGCATTTCACAAAACCGTCGAAGATTTCCTGCGCCATGTTCATATTGGAAGTCAGAATCTTCATATCTTCATTCAAGATCACCCCCTGACGATTCATAAGTCCCACAGAAACGCGATAACTGGAAGCCTGAGTTCCTCCATAGAAAGCAACATTATGATTTTGCTGCAGTCCGGTTTGCTCTATTTCTTTCTCAAAATCAGTATTGTAACCTTTATCCAGAATAGAAATATTTCGATCAAGCGCCACATTCCGGAATTCATCGGCAGAAAGCATTTTCAGATTCTTATAAACAGAAGCAATGCCAAAACTGCTATTATAGCTCACTCTTGTTTTGTCACTAATCCCTTTCTTTGTCGTTACTTCGATTACTCCTGAGGCACCGCGCGAACCATACTGCGCTGTTTCGGAGGCATCTTTCAAAATAGTAAAACTTTCTATATCAGTAGGGTAAATAGAAGCAAGCATACTTAAATCACCAAAAACGCCATCTACAATAATCAGCGGATCGTTGCCACTGCTTAACGAGGTAGTACCACGTAAACGTACAGCATCCAGAGCTGCCGGGCTATTTGTTCCGCGCTGAATAGTTAATCCGGGAACTCGTCCACGTATAGCATCCAGAGGGGTTGTTATTTGTTCCCTATTCATCTGTATTTCAGTAATTTTCTCTACAGAACCCGAAACATTCCTTAGTTTCCCAGTAGCATACCCCACAGTAATCAATGAATCAATCAGAGGAATATTAGGTTTCTGTGCCATTGATATACCCGGACAAACAACCAGAAGGCTGAGGCATAAAAAATACACTTTTTTGTATTGTGCCATAAGTTTCGATTTTAAGGAATACAATATGTAGATATAACAAAAAAAAAGGATATTAGGTTGAATATATATATATCCAATTCCTTTAAGAAATCAATGGATATCATATACCCTGACTTAAGTACACGCTGTGAAGTCAAAGAAGATAACTAAAATCTGTTTTTATGCCATTTTTATACTGTAAAAAGAGTTTTTATGAAGTAATTCTTTTTACTGTAGCCTTTTAGGCTAGCTACATTTGCACATAATTAAAAAACAAGGTACCTTTGTTTCAAATACAAATATTTCAAAAAGAAACCAAATGAACAAAAGAAGCATCAGATTAACAATATTGTTATTAACTGCATTCATTAACGTACAAGTATTTGCACAAGAAAAATTCCCGGATGGAACACCTATTTCTGATTGGTTCAGAAAAAACGAAGTTGTTAATATCAAGAACCTGGGAAAAGCATACCGGATTACCGATTACGGAGTTGTTAATGACAGCACTATTCTGCAAACAGCAAAGATACAAGCTGTTATCGACAAGGCTACACAAGAAGGAGGCGGTGTGATAGTTATTCCTCAAGGAACTTATTTAAGCAGTTCTCTCTTTTTCAAACCCAAAACACATCTGTACTTAGAAAAAGATGCTGTATTGAAAGGTAGTGACGATATAAGCAATTTCCCTATTGTTGAAACACGTATGGAGGGACAAACACTGCAATATTTCCCTGCTTTGGTAAATGCAGATCACGTTAATGGATTCACCATTTCGGGTGAAGGTACTCTTAACGGAAACGGTATGCGTTACTGGAAATCTTTCTGGAAACGCCGTGCTGTAAACAATAAATGTACCAATATGGACGAATTACGTCCTCGGTTACTTTACGTATCAAATAGCAACGACGTGCAGATTTCAGGTATTCATATTATTAATTCCCCTTTCTGGACTACACATTTTTATAAGTGTAATAACGTAAAGATGCTTAATCTATATATATTCTCGCCGGCTGCTCCAGTTAAAGCACCTAGCACAGATGGTATAGATATTGATGCTTGCAATAATTTCTTAGTAAAGAATTGCTTTATCTCTGCAAATGATGATGGTATAGCTCTTAAAGGTGGAAAAGGTACCTGGGCTGATCAAGACCCAAACAACGGCAGTAATACCAATATCATTATTGAAGATTGTACTTACGGATTTTGCCACAGTGCACTTACATGCGGAAGTGAATCTATACACAACCGGAATATAATTCTTCGTCGTTGCACAGTAGACAAAGCCAATCGTTTGTTATGGCTTAAGATGCGCCCAGACACTCCTCAAAAATACGAATATATCCTAGTGGAAGATATCAAAGGTAATGCTAACAGTTTTATTTTTATCAAACCATGGAATCAGTTCTTTGATCCAAAGAGCAGAAAAGATATGCCTCTCTCGTACTCAGACAACGTGACAATGAGAAATATAAATCTTGAATGTGAGGTATTCTTTAATGTAAAAGAGTCTGATAAATACAAGCTCACAAACTTCACTTTTGAGAATCTGAACATAAAGGCTAAAGATGGAAAGATTAATCTGAATGCCATGAATCCTTTTATTCTGAAGAATGTTGTTGTAAACAATGTGAAGATTAAAAACAATAAATAAAAATAACTTGTAAGCAAGACTTTTTATTGGTCAATGACTAAATTCATTGATGAATAATAGCCATTGGCCAATAAAAGATAATTCTGGATTATTGTTTAAATGAACTTTATTAAAAAAAGGAACAACTAATATCTTTATTTGCATATATTTGTATCAGAAAATAATCGAACTGCATATTATGAATACAAAACTTAAAATCCTCGTTTTTACTATATCAACGGTAATAGTTTTTTCATCATGTGTAAAGAAATCAAGATTTGATAAAGTGTGTGAGGAAAACTATCGCCTGCAAGAACAAATTAAAAGTCTTATGTCCGAGACTACTAAAAAAGACATTGTTATAAATGAGTTAAAAGCTAAACTAGAGAATACCAAGCAACAGAAAACAGAACAACCTGCCGCAAATACAGAGAAAGCACCGACACAAAATGAAGGAAGTTTCTTAAATGAAAGATATTACATGCAAGGGACTCTGGCCTCAGCAAAAAGCCAGAATATTACCTCGGTCAAAAGTGTATAATCTTTAAGAAAAGAATTTACTTAAAAGAAAAAGATACTTTAAGGCATCCCGAACGTGATATTCCACCAGGATTAATACCTGGTTTGCCTTCGGGCACGGGAATATTTAAGTTCTTGAAATAATCATCCCATACAGGAAAAATCTTATTTGTTTTAGGTGACTTATAAGTCATTGGAGCCAGCTGAAATAGTGGTTTATTATTATTTGCTTTCAAAAAAGCAAAGTAAACCAATTCTGAACAGTAATAAGAATCATTGCTTATATCAAAATAGTCATCATAAGGTTTACCAACAAGCTTCCTTGCTTCACAAATTGCCTGCGGTATTAATTGCTGATATTTTTTATTTAATCTTCCAATTGCAATACGAGGTTTACCATTGTTATCCAAACTTCTAATCAGAAATTTTGACAATGAAGTAATTGAAACTCCTTTCGAAATAGCTTCTATTACATAAATCTGTTTCTTATCTATAGTGATAATTCCAACATGTGAAAACTTTGCTCCGTGATATCCTTGAGTCACTTCATTAATAGCATCGCACATCGGACCACAATCTACATTCTGAAAAATCAAATCACCATTATGGAGTTTAAAGACTTTCTCTAAAGAAGTTTGAAGATTATGTTGAGCGTCATCAGCAAATACAGAGACACTTAAAATAATGAATAGCAATGAGAATATGTAATAGCATTTTTTCATTTTACTGTGCTTTAGATTACCTGATAATATTGTAAAACAAAGATAAGTATTATCTGTTAGAGAAAAAGTAAAATGGCTCTTACAAACATTTCGTTCATAAGAACCATTTATATTAATCAGAAGTAAGTATATAAATTTTCACTTATTCTTTTTCTTGTTTTATCGGGAAACACGACCTGAACCGTCACCTCCCATCAGATTTTCAACTTCAGCAACAGTTACCAGGTTAAAGTCTCCGTAGATTGTATTCTTAAGACAAGAGGCAGCCATTGCAAAATCAAGTGCTTTCTGATCATCACCAGGATAAGCTACCAACCCATAAATCATTCCACCACAGAAAGCATCTCCTACTCCAACACGGTCTACGTTATGGGTAATATCATATATCTTGGAGCTCTTCAAAGTATTATCTGAATAAACAACTCCGGCAATAGTGTTATGATTGGCATTGATAGAATTACGCAACTCCAGAAACATCTTTTTACAACGAGGAACCTTTGTCACAACTTGTTCGCCTACTGCCCTAAATCCATCCTCATTCAGTTTTTCGTCTGCTGTTACAGCCTTAAATCCTACACGGGCAATTCCAAGAACCTTTTCATACTCGGGTTCACTACCAAAAATCACATCACTATATTGCACCATAGGAAGCATTACTTCATCTGGGTTCTTGCCGTATTTCCACAAATTCTTGCGGAAGTTCAAATCACATGAAATGGTGAGTCCCATACTATCGGCCACCTTTATACCTTCCATGCAAGCATCGGCCGCACCTTGTGAAACAGCTGCTGCCACACCCGACCAATGAAACCACTGAGCATCTTTCAACACTTCCTTCCAGTCTATCATCCCTGGTTGAAGAGTCGAGAAAGATGAATTGGCACGGTCATAAACCACTTTTGACTGACGAGCCACTGCACCGTTTTCAAGGAAATAAATTCCAAGGCGTTCTCCTCCGTAAACAATCTCATTTGTTCCTACATTATGTGAACGAAGCTCTTTTATGCAAGCATCTGCAATATCATTCTTAGGTAGTCGGGTAACAAATTCGCTGTTCAAACCAAAATTTGCCAAAGAAACAGCCACATTAGCCTCACTTCCACCATAAGTTGCAACGAATTCTTTTACTTGTGAGAATTTTAAATAGTCCGGAGGAGTTAAACGAAGCAAAACCTCTCCGAATGTAACGATTTTAGTTGTCATAAATATATATATTTAATGTCAAAAATATGCTTATAAATCAGTTCTGCTGACCAAAAGTAATTAAAAACAAGAAACATGGCAACCAAAAAGCTATTTATTTTCATTAAAATGAAATCATCAGTCCATTTCATCTTTATTTAAATAATCAGGTGTTTTTCTGAATATAAATCATAAAACATTTGTTATATATAGATATACATACAATTATTTAAACATTTATAATATACAAAATGGGAACATTTCACAGCGACTTATCAAATAAGGAATTTCCGATTTCTGAAAGAATATCTGGCAAATTTGTAAGAAAGGCTATTTTAGATCTAATTCAAAAGGACTACCCACAATTCACATCTGATAAATATTTATCTCTTAGTGAACTAAATATTTATAGAGAAAAGCACATAGAAGGTACCATTACTAAACAAGTAGGCAGACTAACTGATTTGGAAAAGACTGTAATAGACTCTTTAAAGGAAAAAACAACTTTAACAGATAAATTAGATAATGAAGAGAAACAAGTGCTAACCTTTGGACAACGAGTTGCCGACCATGTTGCGTCATTCGGAGGTAGCTGGACATTCATTATTTCGTTTGGGGTTTTTCTTTTTCTTTGGATATCAGTAAATGTTTTTTGGCTTGTAAATAAAGGTTTTGATCCATATCCATTTATACTCTTGAATCTAATATTATCAACAATAGCAGCCTTACAAGCACCTGTTATCATGATGAGTCAAAACAGACAAGAAGAAAAAGATAGGGAAAGAGCTAAAAAAGACTATATGGTAAACCTTAAATCCGAGCTTGAAATCAGAATGTTGCACGAGAAAATTGATCACTTGATTATTAATGAACAACAGGAGATCCTAGATATTCATAAAGCACAAGTAGATATGCTGAATGATATACTAAAACGAATTGAAAAATTGTAATATTTAATTCTATCTTCAATAAATAAGAATCTTTAAAATATCAAAAATATAAAAAAGAAACAAAGCAATCACAAGGGTATTCATGAATTCAGTAAATTCCTAAAGAAAAGACCCATTAACTAAGAATATAAAACCAGATACATTTTATTCGAGACATTTCCAAAAGATAAAAAAAGTAAAAAAGTCTGTTTTTATTTGCCATCTTAAAAAAAAGCAATAGATTTGCATCTAATTAACAGCGCTGTTAAACATAAATGTTATTATGAAAGAGAAAGAAGATATAAATACTGAGCAGGCAATAATGGATGCTGCTGAGAGAGAGTTCTTAGATAAAGGCTATGCCTTGACCAAGACAACTGAAATAGCCAGAATAGCTGGAGTAAACCATGCTATGCTTCATTATTACTTTCGCACAAAAGAGAATCTCTTTGATAAGGTATTTCAAAAGAAAGTTGCTCTTTTGGCTAATTCATTCATGCCAATGATTGAAGAAGATTTACCATTCACAGAAAAGGTTACATTTATTATTAAGGCTCATTTTGATTTCCTCACATCGAACCCTAAGCTGCCTTTCTTTGTTTTAAATGAGTTTCTTACAAATAAAGAAAGACTAAATAAGTTTCACACTCTGGCAATTCCAGCTATAAGAATTATTCTTGAGAAGCTGAAGTCTGAAATGGATGTTGCAGTTGAGAAAGGCGAAATAACTAATATTGACCCTGTACACTTGCTGTTAGACATTGTTTCATTAAATGTTTTTAGCTTTGTGGCACTTCCTATTATTACTGGTGTTGCACAATCTTTAGGTAGAGACTATAAAGCTTTATTAAAAGAAAGAAAAGAAGAAAATATTAAGGTAATCTTGAGAAGGTTACAACCCTGATTTTTTTTATCATCTAATTAACAGAATTGTTAAACATATTAGTTTATCAAAATAACAGAATATATTTATGAAAAAAGTAGCATTCCTTCTGACTATTATTATTAGTAGCGCCTTCTCTCCTATCTATGGACAACTATCCATCAATGATTGCTATAAAAAGGCGCAGGCAAACTATCCGTTGGTAAAACAGTATGGGTTGATAGAACAATCAAAAGCATACAGCCTATCAAATGCAGACAAAGGTTATTTACCTCAGTTTGCTTTATCGGCAAAAGCCAGTTATCAATCCGAAGTGACCAAACTTCCTATTACATTACCTAATGTGGTCATTAAAGGACTCAACAAAGATCAGTACCAATCAGTTCTGGAAGTAAACCAATCCGTCTGGGATGGTGGAGTTATTCAAAATCAAAAGAAGATAACCGAAGCAAGTTCTACTGTGGAAAAACAAAAACTGGATGTGGATATGTATGTCATCAATGACCGCATAAATCAGCTTTTCTTTGGGATTCTTTTACTAGATGAACAGATAAAACAGAATGTATTGCTGCAGGATGAATTGAAACGAAACTATGGACAGATTTCTTCTTATGTAGCCAATGGAATTGCAAATCAGGCGGATTTGGATGCGGTAAAAGTAAATCAGCTGAACACAGCCCAGCGGAAGGTAGAGCTGGAAGCCACCCGTAAAGCTTATAGGGAAATGCTGGCTGCCATGATTGGGGAACCAATAAAAGAAGACACTTACCTGGCAAAGCCATCCGCAGCAGAAAGTGCTTCTCTGTCTGAAACAATTAACCGACCGGAATTACAACTGTTTGATGCTCAGAACAACTTGTACGAGACTCAAAAGGGCATGATCAATTCTAAGAATATGCCTAAACTGGGATTGTTCGTACAAGGAGGATACAGTAACCCGGGACTGAATATGCTGAAAAGTGAATTTTCTCCTTATTATGTTGCCGGAGCTCGTTTATCCTGGAACTTTGGCGGTCTTTACACAAAGAAGAATGAGAAGAAGTTACTGGAAAACAGCCAACAGAACATAGCTATACAAAAAGAAACTTTTATGTTCAATACCAACCTGAAGATGACTCAGCAGAATAATGAAATTGAAAAGATGAAGCAGCTTATGCGGGATGATGATGAGATTATCCGACTGCGGACAAATATAAAAAAATCGGCAGAGGTGAAGGTGGAACACGGTACTCTGAGTGTTACTGAACTGCTTCGGGAGATAAACTCAGAAGATCAGGCTAAGCAAAATAAAGTATTGCATGAAATTCAGCTATTAATGTCTATCTACAATTATAAAAACACTACGAACAATTAAAATTCAAATCAATATGAAACTTATAAAAGGTATACTATTCAGCGCAATTGCTACTTCATTATTGTCAGCTTGCGGAAGTCGTGATGGGAAATATGATGCAACTGGAACTTTTGAAGCAACGGAAGTAGTTGTTTCATCCGAAGCGTCGGGCAAACTGATGGAATTCAATGTAACCGAAGGACAGCTTTTAGAACATGGCACCCAAGTGGGATATGTGGATACCGTGCAACTCTATCTTAAAAAGCTTCAACTTCAGGCAAATACAACAGCAGTGAGAAGTCGAAAACAAGATGTAAATAAACAAATTGCCGCCATCAAACAACAAATTGCTACTCAAGAACGGGAAAAGAACCGCTGGGAAAATCTGGTAAAGAGCAATGCTGCCAACCAGAAACAGGTGGATGATATCAACGCACAAATAGCTTTTCTTCAGAAACAGTTGGCGGCACAGACTTCTACTTTAGAAAATAGTAATGCAAGTGTAACCGGTGAAAGTTCAGCTCTTGAGATACAGATTGCCCAGTTGGAAGACCAGCTTCAAAAGTGCCACATCAGCAGTCCGATAAAAGGAACTGTACTGAGCAAGTATGCAGAACAAGGCGAATTGGCAGTTCCGGGAAAAGCGCTATTTAAAGTGGCAGACACAGAAAATTTGTTTTTAAGGGCATACGTAACTTCTGATCAGCTGTCTAAGATTAAAATTGGACAAAGCGTGAAAGTATTTGCCGATTTTGGTGCAGATAATGTGAAAGAGTATCCAGGCACTGTAAGCTGGATCTCCAATAAATCAGAATTCACTCCTAAAGGTATCCAGACAAAAGACGAACGTGCCAATCTGGTCTATGCAGTAAAGATTGCTGTAAAAAACAGAGGAGAGATAAAGATAGGCATGTATGGGGAAGTTAGCTTTACAAAGTAAGGCAATGAAGAATTATGAAAACAACTGAAGCAATTGTGTTATGACAGAAGAAAAAATGGCAGCAATTGAAGTAGAACATATCTCAAAGAAATATGGCGAAGTTGAAGCTTTGCGGGATGTTTCTTTTTCCGTGAACAAAGGAGAGATCTTCGGCCTCATCGGACCCGACGGAGCAGGAAAGACTACACTCTTTCGTATTCTCACCACACTGATCAGGGCAAATAGTGGAAGTGCTACTATAGCCGGACTGGATGTGGTAAAGGATTACAAAAAGATCCGTAACCAGGTAGGTTATATGCCGGGGCGTTTCTCTCTTTATCAGGACATGACTATAGAAGAAAATCTCACCTTCTTTGCCACAGTGTTTAACACGACAATTAAGGAGAACTATTACCTGATAAAAGATATCTATCAGCAGATAGAACCGTTCAAGAATCGCCGTGCCGGAAAACTTTCGGGTGGAATGAAACAGAAGCTGGCTCTTAGTTGTGCTTTGATTCATAAACCTGTAGTATTGTTCCTTGACGAACCAACTACCGGTGTGGATCCTGTTTCCAGAAAAGAATTCTGGGAAATGCTGAAAGCACTGAAAGTGCAGGGAATAACCATTTTGGTTTCCACCCCTTATATGGACGAGGCCATGCTGTGCGACCGCATTGCTCTTATTCAAAACGGTAGTTTCCTGGATATAGAAACGCCACAGGAAATTATCAATGATTTCAAAGAAACAATATGGTCGGTAAGAAGCCTTAATATGTCTGCTTTACTAAACGACTTACGGCTTTGTCCGGGAATAGAAAGCTGTTTTGCATTCGGAGATGTGCATCACGTAACAGTGGATGAATCATTGTTAACCATTGCCTCATTAAAAAAACAGTTGCAGGAAAAGGGATATATAGATATTGAAATTCAATCTATTAAGCCGACTATTGAAGATTGTTACATGCAACTTGCTTCAAAATAAGGAAAGCTAAAAAGGAATACGTATGAATGAAAATAATATAGTAATAGAGACCAAAGACCTGACAAAACGGTTTGGACACTTTACCGCCGTTGACCACATTACATTTAATGTGCATGAAGGGGAGATCTTTGGTTTCCTCGGAGCAAACGGAGCCGGAAAAACCACGGCTATGAAAATGCTTTGCGGACTTAGTAAACCAACATCGGGAAGCGGAAAGGTAGCTGGTTATGATATAAGTAAACAGTCGGAACTGGTAAAAAGGAATATCGGCTACATGAGTCAGAAGTTCTCTCTATACGAGGACTTGAAGGTGTGGGAAAATATCCGTTTGTTTGCCGGAATATACGGAATGAAGGATAAAGACATTGCCATAAAAACTGAAGAGCTGCTTAGTCGACTAGGTTTTGAATCGGAACGTAACACACTGGTAAAGAGTTTGCCGCTGGGGTGGAAACAGAAACTATCTTTCTCTGTATCCATCTTTCACGAACCAAAGATTGTTTTCCTTGACGAACCCACCGGAGGAGTTGATCCTGCTACGCGCCGTCAGTTCTGGGAACTGATTTACCAGGCAGCCGACAGGGGAATTACCGTCTTTGTAACCACTCACTATATGGACGAAGCAGAATATTGTAACCGGGTATCAATTATGGTGGATGGAGAAATTGAAGCGCTGGATAGTCCGGCTAATCTAAAGAAACAGTTTGGTGTTAACGGAATGGAAGATGTATTCTACAAACTGGCACGTAAAGCGAAAAGAGGAGAATAAAATCATGAAGCAGTTTTTATCATTCATAAGAAAAGAATTTTATCATATTTCACGCGACAAACGTACCATCCTAATACTGTTGGGTATGCCTATTGTGCAGATCGTTATTTTTGGATTTGCCATTACCACAGAAGTAAAAGATGTTCGTGTAGCTGTTTTTGATCCTTCAAAAGATGAGGTTACACAAAAGATCATAGAGAGACTGGATGCAAACGAATATATGAATGTGGTCAGTGTAATTGATCATCCTGAGGATGTCGAATCTGTTTTCCGGGAAGGAAAAGCTGATATTGCAATAGTGTTCAACCAGCATTTTAGTGAGAACTTTCTTCATACCGGAGATGCTTCGGTGCAATTAATAACCGATGGCACCGATCCAAACACAGCAACCATCTTAACCGGTTATGTAACAAACATCCTTTCATCAGTTCAACAGGAAATGAGCGGTCAGTCAAAAGCTTCTTTTTCAATTACTCCGGAAGTAAAGTTACTATATAACCCGGGAATGAAAGGGGTATACAACTTTGTTCCGGGAGTAATGGGACTTATCTTAATGCTTATTTGTGCCATGATGACTTCCATCTCCATTGTAAGGGAAAAAGAGACAGGCACAATGGAAGTTTTACTTGTATCACCGGTAAAACCCATTTATATTATTCTTGCAAAGGCTGTTCCCTACTTAGTACTGTCGGCTATTAATCTGATAACGATACTCTTGCTTTCAGTGTATGTACTGGGTGTGCCAATAGCCGGAAGTCTCACTTTACTGTTTGCAGTGTCTCTTTTGTTTATTCTGGTGTCACTAGCACTAGGATTATTAATATCAACCATCACTAAGACTCAGGTAGCCGCCATGCTTGCCTCGGGTATGGTTCTGATGTTGCCTGTAATTTTCTTCTCAGGAATGATTTATCCAACAGAGAATATGCCTGTTCTACTGCAATGGATCTCAAATCTCATTCCGGCTAAATGGTATATTATCTGTGTCAAGAAAATTATGATTGAGGGACTGGACATCTCTTTTGTACTGAAAGAAATTGGTATTCTTTCAGTAATGGCCATTACTTTACTGGTTATAAGCCTTAAGAAGTTTAACGACAGACTGGAATAGATTATGATAAAATATTTAATAGAAAAAGAATTCAAGCAGATTCTTCGTGACAGCTTTCTGCCACGTTTAATTATTGGTTATCCCATTATAATGATGCTGGTGCTGCCTTGGGCCGCCAATCTTGAAATAAAGAATATCAATCTTAGTGTTGTGGATAATAACCACAGTCAGTATTCCCGGCAATTGGTTCAGAAAGCTGTTTCTTCGGGATACTTTCGCCTCACTGATATTTCATATTCTTATGACGAAGCAATAAAAAGTATTGAAAAAGGAGATGCGGATGTAATTATGGAAATTCCGGCCAACTTTGAACAAGACCTGGTAAAGCAAGGAAATGCCAAACTACTAATTACAGCCAATACAGTAAATGGAACCAAAGGTGGACTGAGTAGTTCTTATTTATCTAATATTGTGATGGATTTCACTACGGATATAAAGGACAAATGGGTGCAACCGGTAAAAGCAGCATCTATCACTCCCACCATCAAGATTGTAACTCAGAACCGGTTTAATCCACATCTTGATTACAAAGTGTTTATGATTCCGGCATTGATGGTGATACTCCTCACTGTGCTTTGCGGCTTCCTTCCAGCTCTTAATATTGTAAGCGAGAAAGAGAAAGGAACCATTGAGCAGATAAATGTGACACCGGTGAGCAAACTTTCATTTATTGTAGCAAAACTGATCCCCTACTGGATTATCGGCTTCCTTGTACTCACAGTTTGTTTTGGTCTGGCAGCTCTGGTCTACGGAATTACGCCAACCGGGCATCTTATCACAATCTATTTTTGTGCCATACTCTATGTTCTGGCAATCTCCGGATTCGGACTGGTTATTTCAAATAATTCTGAAACCATGCAGCAAGCCATGTTTGTAATGTTCTTTTTCATGATGGTTCTTATTCTGTTGAGTGGACTTTTTACCCCAATTAACAGTATGCCTCAATGGGCGCAGACAATTACCATATTCAATCCGCTGAAATACTTTATACAGGTAATGCGGGCTGTCTATCTGAAAGGTAGTGGCATTATGGAACTTGGCAAACAGATATTCGCATTGACACTATTTGTAGTCTTCTTCAATTCGTGGGCTATTATCAGTTACAGAAAGAAATCATAAGATAATTGCCTGAGAACTCATGAACAGCTCGTAGTACTAAACATAGTTTTTGATCAACTATTATTCCATTTGGTCGATTTTTTTTGTCCACATCAAATAAAATAATGATGTTTGGCATGACTATTGTAATTTTCCCAATAATAACTTAATACATTCAAAGTAACAATGAGTTTAAATAGTTCAAAAGCGCTACCCACAGCGAATGTCTCAGGATTCACATCCTATTTGCCTACTATAGGGATACTTAATAATGATCTTGCACTTTATCACTTACAAGGTATTATTACTGACAAGCAACCTAAGCCTGCCAATGCTTTTGGTATTATTGCAGTGCGCAAAGGTATACTACATGTAGAAATTAACAATCAATCATTTTTGTTATCTAAAGACTCAGTTGCTTATATACCTCCCAACGCATCATTCAGTATAAAATCAAATGATAGCCTGTTGGAAGGATATATGATGATTCTCTCTGACATTTTTGTCAGATCACTCCAGGTGCCTGTTGAAGTAAGCCACGATAGATCTTTTGTGAGTTCTTACATACAAGAATTTTCAGATGACATTAAAAGCAGCATTAACAAAACATTTGTACTTATAAAAGATGAATTATCTGACAACAAGCGTTTCTTCCGCCGGGAAAAGTTGCTGAATCTCATATCCATATTCTACATCGACATTCTGAATGCTTATGCAAAGAATACTTCTGCACAACAGATGCTTTGCTGCACCAGAGAAACAAGTAGAAAAGCTAAATTATCCAAGGATTTCTTCAGATTGGTAAAACAGTATTCCCGCGAACAGAGGCAGGTAAACTTTTATGCGGATAAGCTTTGTATTACTCCCAAGTATCTTTCATCATTGATAAAACAAACAACAGGGAAACCAGCAAATGAATGGATCACTAATGCGGTAATTATTGAAGCAAAACGTCTTCTCCAAACTTCAGGAAATAGTATTAAAGAGATAGCATTCAGCCTTAACTTTGCCAACCAAAGCTTCTTTGGAAAATATTTTAAGAAGATAGTTGGAGTCTCTCCCAAAGATTATCAAAGAAACCTGGCTTATTAGAAGTTTATAGTTACTTTTGTATAGAAATTTAATAGTACATACAAAAGTAACTAAACTATCTAAATCTATGTTCGCAATAAAAAATATTTGTTTATTCATTATACTGATTCTGTTTTTTACCAGCTCTTATTCTCAGGAAACAAACAATAAAAACAGTTATACTTTTAACATACAATGTTATGGTATACCTATGGAAAATATGGATTTACCTTTAGGAGTTATATTTAATCTTGGCTATGACATTATTCCAAATAAGAAGCAACATGTTTTTAGTATAGAGCCCAGAATAGGAGGAGGTGTTTTCGGAAATAAAGTAAATGATGGAATCCCTGAAACGCAATTATACCAATATTCAATAGGCTGCCTGTATGCAGGAATTGCACCAAAGGTATATTTAGATCTAAATCTTAATTCCGATAACAAAGTCTTTTTATATTTAGAGAATGAATTCTCATTTCTTAATACTTTTGCGAAGATTGAGGACTATCATATCAGTACAGCGAGAAATGTCAATGACTTCCTTCATTTCTATTATTCCTGTAAGTTAGGGCTATCATATCCCCTTTTCAAAAAGAAAGAATCAACTATATGGGCTGGATACACCACTCTTGATTTCAGCAATATGCTCAATAAGAATATACCGAGAGACAGACATCACTTTGGAGGCGAGTATTTAGGATTTTGCTTCGGAATGGGTTTTTACTTCTAAAGAATACCATATTAACTGTATAAATATTTCAAAGGTGGTGACAAACTATGAAAAAAACTTCTTTTATATGTCTCGTGCTAAAATTTAGCACCGCGGCTATCAAGGCGTTTCAGAAGGAGTACCCCTGTTACCCCCCTAATTTATACTAGCAATAAATCTGTTTTTGGAGAAACGTTTTGTTCAACATTAATTTCTAAATTAACTCACTGATAATCTTATAGTTAAAACTAGATTAAAGAGCTTAGTCATAACATAAAGATAAAAAAATCACGTAAGCAGTATAAAGATATTTCATTCAGCAATGATTGCTCAATTATTGATCTATAAATTAAATTTATAAGCGAATAAATATAATTTATAGACCAATAAAGTCAGGACCATACTTCTTTAAATTCAAATTTATAAATAGAGCCAACTAGACCTACGCTTTTTATTGATTAAAAAGAACAAATTATTACCAACAATATTCTGCTATAAAACTAAATTTCAAAATTTATAAACAAATAACGTTATTAGTCTGTTATGTATAGAACCTATCAAACAGACTGTTTACGAAAAGTCATAAAAGTAGGAATAAATTAAATAATAAATTAACATGAAAAGAGCAAAAAATGTCTTATTAATTGCAATCCTTTTATTTTTAACATCTTGTGCATCAATCACGAAATTTCCAATATCTAGCACCGTACCAGCAGCAGAAATAACTGCAAAAACGAAACAAGATAAAAATAAGAATTATTCTATTGAAGTTACAGCCAAATATTTGGCTAGTCCCGAAAGACTTAATCCTCCAAAAAACAATTACAATGTTTGGATTGTAACAGAAGAAAACGAAATAAAGAACTTAGGGATGCTGACAAACAAAAATGCCAAAACAGCTGTATTAAAAACTAAAACTCCTTTTAAAGTGGTTGAAATATTTATAACAGCAGAGGATCAGGGAAATAATTCATTTCCTAATGGACTAGAAATTTCCAGAACTAACTTAAAAAGATAGATCTGACAGCAACAATATATTAGTTCATTTATATAGGCTGACAGGAGTATATCATCCAAGCCTATATAAACCATATTACAGAAAGGAATTAAAGGCATAATTATTTTCCGTAAAATCTCTGTCCAAGTTTTTTTTATCTATCTTTGTCTGCAATAAAATAATAGAATAATAGATAGATATGAAAAAGAGTATTTTTGGAAAGCTAATAGCTGTTTCCATGCTTTGCTTTGCCATGATTTCTATGGCTTCGGCTCAAACAAAATCGGGTGAATGGACTAAAAGCAGTGCAAAAAAGTGGGTAAACAGCAGAGTATGGGCCAACGGACTAGCCATTGTTCCTCACAAAACAACCGACTATGTAAAATTTGCCACTCAGTATCACAAGGATAAGGCAATGTGGGAGAAGATTTTCAAGTTCATGAAAGAAAATGATCTTGTAAATATGCCTGCAGGAAAATACCCTATTGATGGCGACCGTTGCTTTGTTAACGTAACTGATGCAAAGACAAAATCACCGGATGTGGTGCAGATTGAAGCTCACAAAAAGTACATTGACTTACAGTATATGGCTACTAACGCCGAACTTATGGGACTTATCTCTACTGCCAATGCTAAAGAGATCAAACCTTACAATGAAAAGAAAGATGTTGTAAACTACTCGGGAGATAAGGTTAAGTTTTATACTTTATCGGGCAAAACTTTCTTCCTTCTTTTCCCAGGTGAATTGCACAAAGCTTCTATCTGGACAAAAGGAGAGGAAACTACCGGAAGAAAAATTGTCTTCAAAATAGCTTATATTGCTGATTAAGAAACTTACGCTGTAAACAAATAGAATGAAAAAAGAACCTGCAAAACCAGCTCCTTACATGCCCAAGAAGAATGGGCAAGTTGTAAAACCTACAGGAAAAAGAATTGGCAAGTCGAGACCTGCAAAAGCGAATAACCAGCAGAACAGAAGGGTGAAATAACTCCCATGACTGCATTGCCAACTAATATTTAACGTGAAAAGAGACCTCCATCGGGGTCTCTTTTTTATTTGGCCGGGGTTTACCGTTCAGCGCATAATGTTACTTACCGGAACAATCACTTTATCATCCAGATCAATCATGGCATTGATGAGGTAAAGATATTGAAATGAAGAAAGATCGTTAACGGATATATCTCTGGGGATAATCTTTCCCTCGGCAATCAGTCGCTGGCGGCAGGTGCCGTTCAGTAAACAGTTTTTCGGAGTATAGTATCCGGTGCCATAACTCAGCACCACATTGCTGTAACTGGTATCTGTAATCTGTCCGTTCTTCACTATCAGAATATCATCACATTCACCTTTCTGCTGAACCAGATTTAGCAAAGCCGTTCTGTCGGCATACTTTCGAGAATAGTCTATATTCCCGCCATCAACCAGCTTTAAGGATGCAACTTTACGGCATGCATAAGGCTGAAACTGCACTTCATCAATAGATTCGCTATAAAGAATACGGCATTTTACCACACCCCACCTCATATTTTCGGGAATAATCAGTTCCTCAAAAAAGGAATCGGGTACAGAGGTATGAAACACCTCATTCATGGTTTGCTTCATCCTCTGAAGATTGTATTCTGAGTGGATAAACACTCCGTCCACCACCTTCACGGTCTCTAAAAATTGCTTTGTTTCACTCATAATGGCAAATATATTTTATCCAGTACTTCCTGATATTCTTCTTCGGGATTGCTGTTCACGGTAATCCCTCCCCCACTACGGAAATAATAATTCCCGTTTTCCTTCTCAATATATCGTATCATCACGGCGCTATCAAGCGTTTCGCCGTCATAATAACCAAATACTCCGGTATAGTAACCGCGTTCCATCTTCTCGGCATTGCGGATGGTATTTACAGTAGACTGCTTTGGCGCACCAGATATGGAGCCGGCCGGAAGCATATCAAAGATAATACTTCCCAAGCGTTCGTGATAATTGCCGGGGAGCGTGCCGCAAATCTCCGAACTAGTCTGCAACAACTCCTTCTCATTCGTTTTCAGCACATCAACATAACGGAAACGGTGCACATGTACATGGTCTGCCACAATGCTCAGGTCGTTTCTTATCAGGTCAACAATGGTGTTGTGCTCGCAAGTCTCCTTGTAATCGGCCATCAGCTGAGCCTCAGCATCGGGAAGAGAAGCGTCTATGGTTCCCTTCATCGGGTATGAGGAAATCTCTCCTCCGGCTATCTTCACAAAACTTTCGGGCGAGAAGCAGACAAACTTATCGGGAACAAGAATTTTATATAAGGCATTAGTCCGCGAATAAATCTCTTCCAAGGTGAGGTTGCACTCAATGGCTGTCCGTTCCGTGAGATTCAGCAGAAAGGAATTGCCCTTGTGCAAAGCATTGCTCACTATCTGAAATTTAGAGAAATAGTCTTCGTAACTCCCCGGTTTCTTTTTAAGCAGGGGCAAAACGTTATTCCCAGTCTGTAATTGGGGATGGTTTGAATTCTTCCCTACTGAAAACAGCACGGATTGATCGTCCATCGGGTTCTCAAAAAAGAATCCGCTCGTCATCTCAAAATTAACGCCAAAGAGAAAAGGAGTCCGCTTTCGTCCGGCTTCGTTCATCTTTTGGCAAACAATATCTGCATCAAACTCAATCATAGGCGCAAAATTATAAAAACAAACAGAAAGGTGGTCAGCTTTTTTTAATAATCTGATTATCTTTGTCCACAAACAATTTTTAAAATAGCGAATTATGAAAGCAAACTCTTCATCTATATACATGCAGGACTGGCTTGCACTGCATCCTTATAACCGAGTGTCGGAAACCGATCAGTATTATCTTGATCTGGCAAATAGTATCCTTAAAATCTGGAATAAATCAGAACTCAGCTTTCAGGTAACTGCTGAGATTAAAAGTTCCGCTGCCTGTCATCTGACCGCCTATTTTGAAGATGTTATTTCGCAACTTGGTTTATGGAAGGCTTTTATCTCAAAGCACAAAGAGCTTTACGGCAAGTATCTTCCATTTTATTCATTGCCCAACAACTATTTCGAAGACGAGGTAAACTATGAGGATATTGCTTTCTTGCTTTGGCTCAACATGCAGCTTTACATAGGAAATGACAAGGAAGAATTTATTGATCCGGAAGAATCGTCAATCATGGCTCTTGCAAAAGAGATCTATGATTTTCTTGACGCCGAGTACGAGGTTGCTCCCGAGAATAATTTTATGAACGGCTTTTTTGATTTCAAGAACAAGGAGTACGACAAATTTCCTGCCTTTGCAAATGATGCCGAATGGCTCTTTTTCCAGTCTTATCTGCTGGCTCCGTGCAACGAAGAACCGATAAACGAAATCATCAGTCAGGTACATAAATATTATCCTAAAGCTACAGATAAAGAAAAAAATGCCATTATTCATGATGCCGTTAACCGACTGATGTTCTCTGATCCTTGTGGTCCGCTGGCATTAAGCATGAATGAATGGTTTTCTGCCATTGCAGGATCTCAGCAACCGTTCAAAGACTCTTTTGATAAATTTGAATTCATTGACAGACAAGAGTTTTACGTGATCGAGAAAAGTAATTCGCACATAAAGATTCGCTCTGCGGAAAACGGAAGAGAGATTGATGTTACAAAGGAATCAATCAAAAATATATCCGGACTTCATCCATGGAAAACAGTAATAAGAGTGTGCTGCGCATTTTACAACGATTCATGGTGGTTCTTTGGTGAATACTCTACCCGCGAACTAAATGATGAGGAAGATATCCATCCGGCAGTTCCTTATATAAAAGGAGAAAAGGCCGATGATCCGGTTTACAATACATTTATGAAGGTAAGCAATGGAGAATCTTTAATGTTTATCTCCTCTTATGATGCACTGAAAGAGTTCTTTATTAAGGGACTGAAGTGGGAAGATAACGAAGACAACATGATGCCCGATTTAAAGGAATTTCATAACTTCGTGCTCT